>NZ_JBEXJF010000008.1:0-191491 GCF_040608935.1 Nocardioides sp. NPDC004968 | reverse complement strand
GTCGGCGCGTTAGAACGCGCCGACTCGGCATTGGGTTCGATCCGGGGATCAGGAGAAGGCGCGGTCGATGAGCTCCTTCTGCTCGACCGTGTGCCGCTTGATGGTGCCGACGGCGGTGGTCGAGGAGGCGGTGCGGGTGATCGGCTCGACCTCGCGGCCCAGCTCGGGGACCACGTTGAGGTAGTAGCTCGGCCACGGGCCCTGGTTGAAGGGCTCGTCCTGGACCCACTTGACCTTCGCGTTGGGGTACTTCGCGAGCTCGGTGGCGAGCTCGTCGGTCGGCCACGGGTAGAGCTGCTCGACGCGGACGATCGCGACGTCGTCGCGGTCCCGCTTCTTACGCTCGACCGTGAGGTCCCAGGTGAGGCGGCCGGAGACCAGCAGGACGGTGCTGACCTTCGCGGCGTCCGCCTCGGTGTCGGGGATGACCGGCTGGAACGAACCCGAGGTGAAGTCGGCCGGCTGGGAGGCGGCCTCCTTGCGGCGCAGCATCGACTTCGGGGTGAAGACGATCAGCGGCCGGTGCTCGGCGCCGAGGGTGTGCGTACGAAGCAGGTGGAAGTACGACGCCGGCGAGGACGGCTGCGCCACGACCATGGCCTCGTCGGCGCACAGCGTGAGGAACCGCTCGATGCGCGCCGAGGAGTGGTCGGCGCCCTGGCCCTCGTAGCCGTGCGGCAGCAGCAGCACGACACCGGAGTCCTGGCCCCACTTGGTCTTGCCCGCCGAGATGTACTCGTCGATCACCGACTGGGCGCCGTTGACGAAGTCACCGAACTGCGCCTCCCACAGGACCAGCGAGTCCGGCCGCGCGACCGAGTAGCCGTACTCGAAGCCGAGCGCGGCGTACTCCGAGAGGAGCGAGTCGTAGACGTAGAACTTCGCCTGGTCCTCGGTGAGGTTGTTGAGCGGCGTCCACTCGTCGGCGTTCTTGCGGTCGATCATGGTCGCGAAGCGCTGCACGAAGGTGCCGCGACGCGAGTCCTGACCGGCCAGACGCACCGGGCGTCCGTCCATCAGGAGCGACCCGAACGCCAGCGTCTCGCCCGTGCCCCAGTCGATGCCGCCGTCGGTGATCTGGGTCGCGCGACGCTGCAGCTGCGGCATCACCTTCGGGTGGACCGTGAAGCCCTCCGGCGGGGTGACGTACGAATCCGCGATCCGCTTCAGCACATCGTTGGTGATCGCGGTGACGGTCTCGCCGGCAGGCTTCTCGGGGTAGTCCGGGACGGTCTCCCAGGCCTGCGGCATCTTGTCGGCCTCGCGCACCTCGGTGAAGACCTGCTCCAGGCGAGCCTGGTAGGCGGCCAGCACCTGCTCCGCCTCCTCGATCGTGATGTCACCACGACCGATCAGCGACTCGGTGTAGAGCTTGCGGACCGAGCGCTTCTGCTCGATCAGGTCGTACATCATCGGCTGGGTGAACGACGGGTCGTCGCCCTCGTTGTGACCGCGGCGGCGGTAGCAGATGAGGTCGATGACGACGTCCTTGTTGAACGCCTGGCGGTACTCGAAGGCGAGCCGCGCGACGCGGACGCAGGCCTCCGGGTCGTCGCCGTTCACGTGGAAGATCGGCGCCTGCACCATCCGTGCGACGTCGGTGGCGTAGAGCGAGGAGCGGGAGGAGCCCGGCGAGGTGGTGAACCCGACCTGGTTGTTGATGACCAGGTGGACGGTGCCACCGGTGCGGTAGCCACGCAGCTGGGACAGGTTGAGCGTCTCCGCGACCACACCCTGGCCGGCGAAGGCGGCGTCACCGTGGACCAGCAGCGGCAGGACCGGGAAGACCGCGCCCTGGTCGAGCACGTCCTGCTTGGCGCGGGCGATGCCCTCCAGGACCGGGTCGACGGTCTCGAGGTGGGACGGGTTGGCGGCGACGGAGACCTTGATCGTGTCGCCCAGGTCGGAGAGGAACTCGCCCTCGGCACCGAGGTGGTACTTCACATCGCCGGAGCCCTGGACCGTGCGCGGGTCGATGTTGCCCTCGAACTCGCGGAAGATCTGGTTGTAGGACTTGCCGACGATGTTGGCGAGCACGTTGAGGCGGCCGCGGTGGGCCATGCCGATCGTGACCTCGTCCAGACCGGCCTCGGCGGCGGCCTCGCAGACCTCGTCGATGACCGGGATCGCGGTCTCGCCACCCTCGAGGGAGAACCGCTTCTGGCCGACGAACTTCGTCTGCAGGAAGGTCTCGAAGGCCTCGGCCTCGTTGAGCTTCGACAGGATCCGGAGCTGCTCCTGGCGCGGGGTCTTGTCGTAGGGCCGCTCGACGCGGTCCTGGATCCACCGGCGCTGCTCGGGGTCCTGGATGTGCATGTACTCGATGCCGGTGGTGCGGACGTAGGAGTCACGCAGGACACCGAGGATCTCGCGCAGCTTCATGAACGGCTTGCGGCCGCCGGCGAAGGAGCCGACCGGGAACTCACGGTCGAGGTCCCACAGGGTCAGCCCGTGCGACTCGATCTGCAGGTCGGGGTGCGAACGCTGCTTGTACTCCAGCGGGTCGGTGTCGGCCATCATGTGACCACGCACGCGGTGGGCGTGGATGATCTCGCCGACCTTGACCTGCTTGGAGATCTGGTCGTCGTGGGTGGTGTCGATGTCCTGGTTCCAGCGGATCGGCTCGTAGGGGATCCGCAGCGACGCGAAGATCTCGTCGTAGAAGTCGTTCTCACCGAGCAGGAGCCGGTGGACGGTGGCCAGGAACTCGCCGGACTGGGCGCCCTGGATGACCCGGTGGTCGTACGTCGAGGTCATCGTCATGATCCGCGAGACCGCGTTCTGGGCGAGCTTCGAGGGGGAGGCGCCCTGGAACTCGGGCGGGTAGTCCATCGAGCCGACACCGATGATCGCGGCCTGGCCCTGCATCAGCCGCGGCACCGAGTTGTTGGTGCCGATGCCGCCGACGTTGGTCAGGCTGACCGTGGTGCCGGAGTAGTCGGCCATGGACAGCTTGTTGTCCTTGGCCTTGCGGACGATGTCCTCGTACGCGGTCCAGAAGCCGGCGAAGTCCATCAGCTCGCAGCCCTTGATGGAGGGTGCGACCAGCTGGCGGGTGCCGTCCTTCTTCTGCTGGTCGATGGCCAGACCGAGGTTGATGTGCGGCGGGGTCACCTGGGTCGGCTTGCCGTCGACCTCGGCGTAGGTGTTGTTCATCGCCGGCATCGCCTTGATCGCCTTGATGATGGCGTAGCCGATGAGGTGGGTGAAGGAGACCTTGCCACCGCGAGCGCGCTTGAGGTGGTTGTTGATGACCGTGCGGTTGTCCCACAGCAGCTTGACCGGCATGTTGCGCACGGAGGTCGCGGTCGGCACCGCGAGCGACACGTCCATGTTCTTGGCCGTGGCGGCGGGGATGCCGCGAAGGGTGGTGTAGGTCGGCTCGTCGGTGACGGCGACTGCGGTCGGCTTCGGGGCGTCCTTGGGAGTGGGCGTCGCGGTGCCCTTGGCCGGCTCGGCGGCCTGCGCGGCGGGGCGCGGCTTCGCCTTGGGGGCCGGAGCCGCCTTGGCGGCCGGCGCCTCAGCGGAGGCGGGGGTGGTCGGCGCGGGCGCGGTGGCCGGCGCGGGGGAGACCGGAGCCTTGGCTGCGGGCGCGGCGGCGGGCGTCGCCGGGGCGGCGGTGCCGTTCGGCGACGCGCCAGGCTGTCCGTTGGTCTCGAAGAACTTCACCCACACGGGGTCAACACTGCTGGGATCCTTCGTGTACTGGTCGTACATCTCCTCGACCAGCCACTCGTTGGCGCCGAATTCCGCTGGGATGTCGGCAGTGTTGGGGGACGGGGTGCCTGAGGACACGGCTTGATTCGCCTCTTCCGAATTTTCGCACTGTAAGAAATGGGTTGCCCACGGGCAAGGCTATCCCCCCGAACACGCAAATGCCCGGCGCAGGTTCTCCCTGTGGACAGGATGTAATCCGTCCCACATCTTGCGTTACCGACCGGGTGTACGCGCAACCCGGGTCGGTGTGCGTACAGTGGCCCGGTCCCGGAGCAGGTCTATGAGGCGGATTCCCCACATGACGAGCAGCAGTACGAGGCGCCTTTCGCGCGTCGCAACGGCACTCACGGCGGCGGCCCTGAGCAGCACCTTGGCACTCACCGGATGCGGTGGCGAGCCCGACAAGAAGGCCGCCTCGCCGTCCCCGTCGCCGACCCCGGCGGCCACGGTGAAGTCGGCCGCGAAGCTCGTCCACGTGCAGGGCAAGTTCCCCAAGAGCCGGCACCAGGCGGTCTCCACCAACGTGGCCAAGGTCGTCGACCGGTGGCTGCAGGCTGCGTACGTCGGGGGTGACTACCCGCGCGCGACCTCGACCTTCACCGCGAAGTCCTTTCCGGGCTTCTCCAAGGTCACGATCGCCCAGGCGGGCAAGCAGATGACCCAGATGAGCAACGCCACGATCGCTCCTCACATCGACGGGGTCGAGGTCGTCGCCAGCGACGTCCACGTCGATCTGCTGGCCAACAACAACTACCCGGTCGGCGCCGTCGCCCGAGTGCGGCTGGTCTACGACACCACGGGGGACCGGGAGTCACGCCAGACCGTCCGCGGCACCCTGGACATGGTGCCGACCAAGACCTCCTGGGCCGTCTTCGGCTTCAACGTCACCCGCGAGGAGAAGCTGGCGCTGGACCCGTCCTCGGCGCCGTCCGCCTCGCCGAGCCCCTCGGGAGACAAGTCATGAGCCGCATCACGATGCTCGTACGCCGCCGCCTCCTGACCACGTTCGCGCTGGGCGTCGTGCTCGCGCTGACCGCGGTCCTGGTGCCTGACGCCGAGGTTGCCGAGCCGCGCGCGGAGCTGATCGCGACCAAGTGGGCCAAGGGTCTCGACGTTGCCAAGTTCACCCGCAAGGGCGGCACGATCTGGGTCCTCGCTGTCGGTTCGGACGCCCGCCCCGGCCAGAAGGTCACCCGCAGCCGCGGCGACGCGCTGCACCTGATCGGCTTCAACCCGTCGTCGGGCTATGCGACCGACATCAGCATCCCGCGCGACTCCTACGTCAACATCCCCGGCCACGGGCGCGACAAGATCAACTCGGCGCTGCTCTACGGCGGCCCGAAGCTGATGGGCCGCGCCGTCGGCAACCTGGTCGGCGTACAGCCGCAGTACGTCTTCGTCACCTCCTTCTCCGGCATGAGCGACATGGTGATCGGGATCGGCGGCGTCGACGTCGACAACCCGCGTGCCTTCAGCGATCCGTACGTCGCGCGCTACGGCTTCAAGAAGGGCCGGATCCACATCAGCGGCCCGCACTCGGTCGACTTCGCGCGGGCCCGCAAGACGCTGCCCGGCGGTGACTTCGACCGCTCGGCCAACCAGTCCCGCGTCATCCGCGGCATCCACCGCAAGATCGTCGCCCGGCAGTACGACATCGGCTTCAAGGCCAAGGGCGTCTCGCTGGTGATGAAGAAGATGCACACCACCGGCCTCTCCGGCCGCGACCTCTACCAGCTCGCCAATGCCGTCGCCGCGATCAACCCGGGCAAGATCCGCACCTGCGTCGTTCCCGGTGGGATCGGCAACGCCGGCGCTGCCAGCGTCGTCTTCCCCAACGTCGGGGCGGCCCGGGCGATGGGCAACGACGCGCGCAACGACGGCCGGCTCAACCGCGGCTGCCGCGGCTGAGTGACGGCTGAGTCACTGGTGCGCGGCGACGAAGTCGCGCACCAACGGGGCGATCCGCTCGGGATGATCGGCGACCACCCAGTGTGAGCCGGCGACCTCGCGGACCGTCAGGTCCGCGACGTACGGCTGCGGGGCCTCGGTCGCCAGCGCCCGGCTGACGTAGACGTCGCCGGTCGGGGCGATGACCTGGACCGGGACGGTGACCGGTCGTGGCTGAGGGTGCCCCATCCGGGCGATCGCGTTGGCGCGGTAGAGCTCGAGGCCGTTGATCCGGTCGGCCTGGGTGCGGTCCACGGCCGAGCCGCCGACGATCCGGTCGAGGAACCCGGAGCGCCACGCGAGCTCGGGTAGCAGCGGGGCTTGGAAGAACCCGATGTAGGTCGACTCGGCGCCCTGCTTGAGACGCTCGAGGACGCCGCGGGCGGTCCGTGCCGGCGTACGCAGCCAGGCCCCGGTCTGGTCGAGGCTCGGCCCCGAGATCGAGGTGAACGACGCGATCCGCTCGGATGGCACGTTGCCGGCGACCGCCTCCCACGTCTGGGTCGAGCCCCAGTCGTGGGCGAGCAGGTGCACCGGCGTCGACGGGCTGACCGCGTCGATGACGGACTGCAGATCCGCGTTGAGCTGCTCGATCAGATAGCCCTCGCGCTTGGCTGGTGCCTGCGAGCTGCCGTGGCCGCGTACGTCGTAGGTCACGATCCGCAGCTCGCTGCCGAGGATCCTCACCAACGGAAGCCAGACGCTGGCGTTGTCGGGGTAGCCGTGGACGCAGACCAGCGTCGGGCGGGTGTCGCCGGGAGACCCGAAGTCGGTGACGGCCAGTCGGAGCCCGTCGGTGGTCGTCACGTAAAGGGTGCTCACACCGGCGAGGCTAGTCGGGCGGCGTTCAAGCCGACGTGACACGATTCGCCCATGGACATCAGCTATCCGGTCACGATCGCCGCGGCTCGCACCTGGTTCAAGCTCGGCGACATCAAGATCAACATGACCGGCGCGGAGCACATCCCCGAGTCGGGCGGTGCCCTGCTGGCGGTCAACCACCTCTCCTTCGTCGACTACGTCATGGCCGGGTTCCCCGGGGCGGAGCGCGGCCGGCTGACCCGGTTCATCGCCAAGAAGGAGGTCTTCGACCACCCCGTCGGCGGCCCGGTGATGCGCTCGTTCCACCACATCCCGATCGACCGCAGCTACGGCGCGGCCGGGATGAAGAAGGCCGTCGAGTACCTCCAGGACGGTGAGGTCGTCGGCATCTTCCCCGAGGCCACGATCTCGCGCTCGTTCCTGATCAAGGACCTCAAGACCGGCACCGTACGCATCGCCGCCGACGCCGGGGTCCCGCTGATCCCCGTCGTGCTGTGGGGCACCCAGCGGATCATGACCAAGGGTCAGAAGGTCGACCTGTCGCGTCACAAGACGATCGGGATCGAGATCGGCCCGCCGCTGCCGGTGACCGGGGAGGACCCTGCCGCCGAGACCGCTGCGCTCAAGGCGCAGATGGAGGCCATGCTCGACCGGCTGATCAAGGCGCACCCCGCCGAGGAGCAGCCCCCGGGCTCGTGGTGGCTGCCGAAGGCGTACGGCGGCTCGGCCCCCACGCTCGAGGAGGCCGAGGCGATGTACGCCGAGGAGCGCAGGCTTCGCGCTCAGCGGAAGGCCGCGAAGCGGAAGTCCTGACGACTCTCCTGAGCTTGTCGAAGGGCTCGACCTAGGTCGGAGCGCCGGCGCGCTCGGCGCCGGCCATGTGCTCGACCGCGGTCATCGCAACATCGAGGAGCCCATCGACGACGTCGTCGTAGCCGTGGGTGTTGCCCACGAATGGATTCAGTCGGGGATCCTGGCCGGTGGCTCCGATGATTGCGGCGATGGCTTCGCCTGCCTCTTCGGTCACCTTCGCGACTCTCCCCCAGAGAACGGCTTCGGCGTCGCGATCGCCCTGGGACTCATCGAGCCACCGGGACAGATACGCGAGCAGAGCCGGCGTAGCGTCGGTCATGCGGTCGGAGTCTAGGGCGGTCCGGGTAATCCGGTCGAGCCTTAGGTATCGGGGCTATTCAGCGGGCTGGTAGACCCCGAGTCGATTTCCGGACGGGTCGGTGAAGATGAACCGACGCCCGCCGGGGTAGTCGTAGGGCGCTTCGGTGATCGTGCCGCCGGCCTTCTCGACGGCCGCCACCGCGGCTTCCAGGTCGGCCGTGCGGATCAACGGAAGCGGGGCGACGGGGGTCTCGGAGGCGTACATCCCGCCGTTCTCGTCCTTGCCGTCGGGCCCGACGATCCCGGCGTACATCCCGCCGTAGTCGTTGAAGGACCACCCGAAGGCGGACTCGTAGAACGTGCGGGAGCTCGGGAGGTCGGTGACCGCGAGCTCGAGGTAGTCGATGTGGTGTGCATTCATGCCCATCGACGCTACTCGCGACCACCGACACTCCTGGGTCAGCCGAAGTCGATCTCGAAGCCCTTGCCGCGGAAGGAGCCGAGCTTGGTGGCGTCGCGGAGGTAGGCGAGCGGGCCGTCGGGGTCGAAGACCCAGGTGCCGTGCGCGGGCAGGAGCTTGGCGCGGCCCTTCATGGTGAGCCAGGCGGTGTCGGGGTGCTCCTCGATGCCGGGCTGCTCGACGTTGCCCTGCATCGGCACGCGCGGGGCGAGCTGGGTGATGTCGTTGAACTTCGCCGTCGCGATCGGACCGTCGTCGGAGCTCGCCTCCCAGGTGTGGGTCGCCAGCGGCCCCTTGGTGGACGAACCTCCGCTGAACTTGGCCAACCCCTTCGGGATCGCCCACAACGTACGCCCGCCGGCCACGGAGTCGGGGGAGTCCACCCAGATGTCGACGACGCTCACCGCCTTCTTCCCGTTGGACGCGGTGATCACCCGGGCGGAGAGGAGCTCGTGGTAGGTCAGCGGGCTCGGCTCGGTGTAGTCGACCAGAGCGACCGCGTAGATGCCCTTCGGGCGCAGCTCGTCGACGTCGTGGGCGAGCCGGTAGACCGAGAGCCACATCGATCCGTGCATGTGCCAAGGGGCTGGGGGATAGCTGGTCACGTGGGTCTCCCGAATTTCTGTTGTGGACCGTGTCGAAGCGGTCATGCTCGGTTCGACGCGTAGGCGTGTGGCGATCGTCGCCACGCTTTACCCAAGGAGACCAGAGATGACCGACCAGGTGAAGGGCCCCGCCGCCTACTTCCCGTCCATCGAGAAGAAGTACGGCCGCCCGATCGCGGAGTGGCAGCAGATCATCCGCGACAGCGGGATCACCAAGCACATGGAGCTCGTGACGCACCTGAAGACCGAGTACGCCCTCGGGCACGGTCACGCCAACGCCCTCGTCGCGCACACGCTCGCCGAGGGTCTGTGAGCGAGCAGATCAGAGATGGACGCCGCGGGCGGCCAGCTGTTCGATGAGGGCGGCCTGCCCGGCGTGCTCGGCTCGCGCCGCACTGGCCGAAGCCGTGAGCTCGTCGCCGACGTCGGAGGTCCAGTGGATCGCCGGCATGCCTGTCGATCGAGCGGACTCGACGTTCTTGGCGCTGTCGTCGATGAACAGGATCTCACCCGGCTCGGCTCCGATGCGGTCGGCCGCTCGGTGGAAGAAGGCTGGGTCGGGCTTGGCCACACCGAGCTCGTAGGAGTAGCAGCTCACGTCGAAGAGGTCGTCGTAGCCGAGGGTGGCGCGCATGAAGTTGCTCCGGTGTGGGGCCTGGTTCGTGCCGAGGTGCACGCCATAGCCGGCGGCTCGCAGGCGGTGTACGACATCGGCCGTCGCCACGACCGTCTCGGCCGAGCTCCACACCGCGGCGTAGACCTCCCCGGCGGAAGCCGACGACCCGTGCTCCACGAGCAAGCCCTCCAGCGCCGCCAGGAAGTCGACATCACCGCCGGTGAGCAGGGGCAGCTCCAACGCCCAGGCGGCTCGGAGGAAGCTCTCCGAGCTCTCACCGAGGAACGGTTCCGCCGCGGCGTACCAACCTCCGGGGAGATGCTGGAGGACGCCGTCGGCATCGAAGAGGACATGGCGTACGTCTGTGGGGTTCATATCGCCGACAGCGTGGCAGGAACTGGCGTCGTCCGCCGTCCGTTTTCGGCTGAAATGAGAGAAACCGCTGGTCACCCAGCGGTCTCATCTGTGCCCCCGGCAGGAATCGAACCTGCGGCCTACGGTACCGGAAACCGGCGCTCTATCCCCTGAGCTACGGAGGCGATGCACTGCTCGAGCAGTGCGAATGGAACCCTACAGGCTGGGACGGATAACGGTGAAACCGACTGGCGCTTATACGCTGGACCACGTGACTCCTGAGCAGCTTTCCACCGCGGTCGTCGATGTCCTCACCGCGCTCGTCGATGAGGGTGCGATCACCCTTCCCGACGGCGTTCCGAGCACTGTCACGGTGGAGCGACCCCGGCAGAAGGGGCACGGCGACTACGCCACCAACGTGGCGCTGCAGCTGGCCAAGAAGGCGGGGATGAACCCGCGTGCGCTGGGCGAGCAGGTTGCCGAGAAGCTGAAGGCGACCGACGGGATCGCGGACGTCGAGATCGCCGGTCCGGGCTTCCTGAACATCTCCGTCGAGGCCGGTGCCCAGGGCAAGGTGGCGGGCGAGATCGTCGCCGCCGGGGCCGCGTACGGCAACAACGAGGCCTTCAAGGGCCACAACATCAACCTGGAGTTCGTCTCCGCCAACCCGACCGGCCCGCTGCACCTCGGTGGTGTCCGCTGGGCCGCGGTCGGGGACGCGCTCGGTCGTGTCCTGGAGGCGTCCGGCGCCGAGGTCACCCGGGAGTACTACTTCAACGACCACGGCGGCCAGATCGACCGCTTCGCGCGCTCGCTCCTGGCGTGGGCCCAGGGCCAGCCGGTGCCCGAGGACGGCTACGGCGGGGCGTACATCGAGGAGATCGCCAAGCAGGTCCTCGCCAAGGAGCCGAACGCGCTCGAGAGCGACGACCCGCAGGAGGTCTTCCGGTCGATCGGCGTGGAGCTGATGTTCGCCGAGATCAAGCAGAGCCTGCACGACTTCAACGTCGACTTCGACGTCTACTTCCACGAGGACAACCTCCACAAGTCCGGAGCCGTGGAGCGCGCCATCGAGAAGCTCCGCGAGCTCGGCAACGTCTACGAGAAGGACGGCGCGATCTGGCTGGCGACCGAGAAGTTCGGTGACGACAAGGACCGCGTCGTCATCAAGGCCGACGGCAACGGGGCCTACTTCTCCGGCGACCTCGCCTACTACCTCGACAAGCGCGAGCGCGGCTTCGACCGGTGCTTCATCATGCTGGGTGCCGACCACCACGGCTACGTCGGCCGGATGATGGCGATGTGCGCCGCCTTCGGCGACACGCCCCACGAGAACCTCGAGATCCTGATCGGCCAGATGGTCAACCTCCTCAGGGACGGCCAGCCGATGCGGATGTCGAAGCGTGCCGGCACCGTGGTCACCATCGACGACATCGTCGAGGCGATCGGGGTGGACGCGGCCCGCTACGCGCTGGCGCGCTACTCCAGCGACTCCAACATCGACATCGACCTCGACCTGTGGGCCAAGGCCGACAGCGCCAACCCGGTCTACTACGTGCAGTACGTCCACGCGCGCACCTGCCGGATGATGGCCAACGCGGCCGACCTGGGCATGCAGATCGACCTCGACACCTTCGAGCCGGCGCTGCTCACCCACGAGCGCGAGGGCGAGCTGCTGCGTGCGCTGGCCGAGCTGCCTCGCGTGGTCGCGACCGCCGCCGAGCTGCGCGAGCCGCACCGCGTCGCCCGCTACCTCGAGGACACCGCCGGGATCTTCCACCGCTGGTACGACGATGACGACTGCCGGATGCTGCCCAAGGGCGACGAGCCGGTCGCGCCCATCAACCTGGCCCGGCTGGCACTCGTCTCCGCCGCCCGCACCGTCTTCGCCAACGGCCTCGGTCTGCTCGGCGTCTCGGCCCCGGAGCGTATGTGATGTCGTCCCACGCATCGCCGGGTTCGTTCACCGGAACCTCCCCGGTATGGCTGAAGACCCCCGACGACGTCAACGCCCTCGTGCCGGCGCTGTGGTCGGCGACGGCCGAGAAGACCGACGGTGTCCTCACCGTCGGGGGTGTCGCGGTGCCCGACCTGGTCGCGAACATCAACACCCCTGCGTACGTCCTGGACGAGGCCGACTTCCGCGAGCGCGCCCGCGCGTTCCGTGACGCCTTCACGGGCTATGACGTCTATTACGCCGGCAAGGCGTTCCTGTGCACCGAGGTGGCGCGCTGGGTGGCGCAGGAGGGGCTCTGCCTCGACGTCTGCTCCAACGGTGAGCTCTCGGTCGCGCTGCGTGCCGAGGTCGACCCGGCGAAGATCGGCTACCACGGCAACAACAAGACCCCGATGGAGCTGCGCCGGGCGATCGTCGCGGGCGTCGGACGGATCATCGTCGACTCCTTCGACGAGGTCGAGCGGGTCGCCGCGATCGCCGCCGAGACCGGCATCACCGCCCGGGTGATGGTGCGGGTGACTGCCGGCGTCGAGGCCCACACCCACGAATACATCGCCACCGCCCACGAGGACCAGAAGTTCGGCTTCTCGATCTCCTCCGGCGACGCCTTCGAGGCCGTACGCCGGCTGCTGGAGGCCCCGAACGTCGAGATGCGCGGGCTCCACTCCCACATCGGCTCCCAGATCTTCGACTCCTCCGGCTTCGAGGTCGCCACCCGGCGGGTGCTCGCGCTGCAGGCGCGGATCCGGGACGAGCTCGGCACCGAGCTTCCCGAGATGGACCTCGGTGGTGGCTTCGGCATCGCCTACACCACCCAGGACGACCCCTCGACGCCCAAGGCCCTGGCCGAGGAGCTCACCGCGATCGTCGAGCACGAGTGCCGTGGCTTCGGCCTCGCGGTGCCGCACCTCTCGATCGAGCCGGGCCGCGCCATCGTGGGCCCCTCGATGTGCACCGTCTACACGGTCGGCACGGTCAAGGAGGTCGCCCTCGACGGCGGCGTCACCCGCACCTATGTGAGCGTCGACGGCGGGATGAGCGACAACATCCGCACGGCTCTCTACGACGCCGACTACTCCGCCACCCTCGCCGGCCGGTCCTCGTCCGCCGGGCCCGTGCTCGGCCGCGTCGTCGGCAAGCACTGCGAGGCCGGCGACATCGTGGTCAAGCACGAGTTCCTGCCTGCCGACATCGCTCCCGGCGACCTGATCGCGGTCCCCGGCACCGGCGCCTACGGGCGCTCGATGGCCTCCAACTACAACCACGCCCTGCGGCCGCCGGTCGTCGCGGTCCGCGACGGTGAGTCCCGGGTGATCGTCCGGCGCGAGACCGAGGACGACCTCTTCGCGACCGATCTCGGCTGATCGGGCTCACGCCCGCAAGGCCCGGAGGACCGCGCGGCCGCGCGGTGAGAGGCGGTAGCCGACGGGGAGGGACTCGGTGAGACCGAGCTCCTTGAGCCGGCGGATGTCGGACTTGAACGGCTTCTTCTCCCGCCCGATCGAGGCCGCGATGGTCTCGGCCAGCTCACCGGGCCGAGCCTCGATGAGCTCGAGGTGCTCCCGCGTCCACGGGCCGCGGCGGCCGCGCCGGTCCATGTCGGCCAGCTTCGCGACCAGCGCGGCGGTCTCGGTCTTTCCCGGGCGCTTGGTACGCAGCGCGACCCGCTCGTCCTCGCCGGCGTAGCGCATCTCGATCCGGTAGACCTCGCCGTCCTTGCGGGACAGGAAGGCGAGCAGGTCGTCCAGGGTCGTGCCGGCCCGGCGGGCGTCCTCGTCGGTCAGCGTGTCGCAGGACACCGGCGAGACGGAGACGAACTCGACCACGCCCATCCGGGTGCGCTGGCGGCCGCCGGCGACATGCATCGGACGTTTCCAGCGGCGGAAGGCGAGGTCGACCTCGCCGGTGCGGATGCGTTCGAGGTCGGCGTTGGGGAACAGCACGCACCCATCAAACCGCGTGGCGTACGAAATTCGGTTTCGCCTTCCCGAAATCCCTGGGTCCGTGAGCCTACGATGGGGCGCATGCCGAGGGGGGTCTACTCAGAGAGACCGCTCGCGACGCCGTCCCAGGTGCCGCGAGCGTCTGTCGCCCGGCTGACGAAGGAGCGGCGGGACAGCGTGTCCCGAGCGGCCCAGACCTTCGGCTGGACGGTGGTGACCGGCAAGGCTGCCGCGCAGCGGCCGGTGCGGTGGGAGGTGCTGGGGCCGGACGTACGCGCCGAGCGCTGCGACCTCGTCGTCGACGGCACCTGCGACGGGATCCTGGTCGAGTACTGGCACGGCAAGGCGTCCCCCGGGAAGGGGCCCTGGCGTCCGGCGCGCTGGGTGGTGGTGCGGGTCCCCGCCCACCTGCCGAAGACGGCCGCGATGATCGGGCTCTCGCCGGGTTCGGGCAACACCGGCACCGGCCGGGTGCCCACGCCGATCTTCTTCCCGCCGGAGTTCCGCGCCAAGACCAACGTGACCACCCCCGACGGTGCCGTCATCGCCGCCGACGAGGAGCATGCACGCTCGCTGTCCCGGTTCGCCAGCCACGTGGTCGACGAGCGGCTGTGGGTGGTCGCCCGCAACGACGCCATCACCGTCACCACCGACGTGGAGCCGGATGCGGAGGAGCTGCTCCGTCGCGTACGTCTGGCGCGCGATGTCGCCGCGGTGCTGCGGCCGATCCCGGAGCTCGCCTGACGGTTGAACTGATCCAAGGCTTGGGGAAAGCCCTTGACCTCAAGTGAGCTTGAGCATGTTGACTCGAGTCATGCGAGCGATCAGACAGCACGAGTTCGGCGGCCCGGAGGTCCTGCGACTCGAGGAGGTGCCCGACCCGACACCAGGTCCGGGCCAGGTACGCATCAGGGTGGAGGCCGCGGGCATCCACCGTCTCGACACCTCGATCCGAGCGGGCGACCTGCCGCCGACGATGCCGCGACCGGAGCTCCCGATGACTCCTGGCCGCGAGGTCGCCGGCGTGGTCGACGAGCTCGGTGAGGGCGTCGACGAGACCTGGCGGGGCGCGAGGGTCGTCGCGCATCTCGGTCCGGGAAGCAGCGGCGGCTACGCCGAGCTCGCGGTCGCCGACGAGACCCAGCTCTACCGACGTCCCGACGGGCTGGAGTCGGCCGAGGCCGTGGCTGCGATCGGTACCGGCCGCACCTCGGCCGCGGTGCTAGAGGCCGCCCAGATCACGCCCGACGACGTCGTCGTGGTCACCTCGGCCGCCGGTGGCATGGGCGCGATCCTGCTCCAGGGCATCCGCAACGCGGGCGCCCGCGCGGTCGGGCTCGCGGGCTCGGACGCCAAGCTCGAGATCGCCCGCGGCTTCGGCGCGCAGACCGCGATCGACTACCGCACGGACGGCTGGCTCGAGCGGCTTCGCGCCGAGGAGCCCCGGATCACGGTCCTCCTCGACGGGCTCGGCGGTGCCGTACCCAGGCAGGTCTACGCCCACCTCGAGCCGGACGGGCGGATGGTCAGATTCTCCGGCGACCAGGACGGCTACGAAGGCGCCGCGAAGATCATCGACATCCTCGGCCCCTGGGTCCAGGGCCGGATCAAGGAGTTCGAGCAGGCCTCGCTCGAGGCCGCCGCGGACGGCTCGCGCGCGCCGTACGTCGGCTCCGCCTTCCCGCTGGCCGATGCGGCGGCTGCCCATCGTGCGCTCGAGGCCCGGGAGACCACCGGCAAGGTCGTACTGCTGACCTGAGCCGAAACCCGGCGGAGGTGTCCGCGCCTAGAGCGGAAGTCGGACCCCGGAGCCTGTCCCGGATACCCTTGGCGCGTGAGCAGCAACAAGACGACCGCGCACGCCGTCGATCCCTTGGGCGTCGCCGTCCTCGGCTGCGGTGTGGTGGGGTCCCAGGTGGTCCGGCTCCTGCTCGAGGGCGATGCGGATCTCGCCGCCAGAGTGGGTGCGCCGCTGGAGATCAGGGGCGTGGCCGTACGCCGCCTCGACGCCCCGCGCGACGTCGAGGTGCCCGCGGAGCTGCTCACCACGGATGCCCAGGGCCTGGTCGCCCGCGACGACGTCGACCTCGTGGTCGAGGTGATCGGCGGCATCGAGCCGGCCCGCGGTCTCATTCTCGAGGCGCTGGAGAGCGGCGCCAGCGTCGTCACCGCCAACAAGGCGCTGCTCGCCGAGGACGGCCCGACGCTCTACGAGGCCGCCGAGAAGGCCGGCACCGACCTCTACTACGAGGCCGCGGTCGCCGGCGCGATCCCGATCCTGCGCCCCCTGCGCGACTCGCTCGTCGGCGACCACGTCACCAAGGTGATGGGCATCGTCAACGGCACCACCAACTACATCCTCGACAAGATGGACACCTACGGTGCCGGCTTCGAGGAGGCCCTCGCCGAGGCCCAGGAGCTGGGCTACGCCGAGGCCGACCCGACCGCCGACGTCGAGGGCTTCGACGCCGCCGCCAAGGCCGCCATCCTGGCGAGCCTCGCCTTCCACACCCGGGTGACCGCCAGCGACGTCTACCGCGAGGGCATCACCGAGGTGACCGCCGGCGACGTCGCCTCGGCCAAGGCCATGGGCAGCGTCGTCAAGCTCCTCGCGATCGCCGAGCTCGAGGACGACGACGTCTCGGTGCGAGTCCACCCGGTGATGATCCCGCGCACCCACGCGCTGGCGACCGTACGCGGCGCCTACAACGCCGTCTTCGTCGAGTCCGCCTCGGCCGGCGACCTGATGTTCTACGGCCAGGGCGCGGGCGGGGATCCCACCGCGAGCGCCGTCCTGGGCGACCTGGTCACGATCGCCCGCAACAAGGTCCTCGGCGCCCGTGCCTTCGGCGAGTCCGCCTACGCCGACCGCGCGGTGCGCCCGATGGGCGAGACCGTCACCCGCTACCACGTCAGCCTCGACGTGGCTGACAAGGCCGGCGTGCTCGCCGCCGTCGCGACCGCCTTCTCCGAGCACGGCGTCTCGATCAAGGCCGTACGCCAAGAAGGCAGGGGAGAGGACGCCCAGCTCGTCGTCGTCTCCCACGAGGCCCCCGATGCCGCGCTCGCGGCGACCGTGCAGCACCTGCGCGAGATGGAGTACGTCCGCGACGTCGCCTCGGTGATGCGCGTAGAAGGAGCAGTTTGATGACCACTAGCCAATGGCGCGGTGTGATCGAGGAGTATCGAACCCTCCTCGACATCCCCCAGGACACCCCGGCGGTCACGCTCGGTGAGGGCGGCACCCCGCTGGTCCACTCCGAGTGGCTCTCCGGTGCCACCAAGGGTGAGGTGTGGCTGAAGGTCGAGGGCCAGAACCCGACCGGCTCGTTCAAGGACCGCGGTATGACGGCGGCGATCTCCGTCGCCGTCCACGAGGGCGCCAAGGCAGTGGTCTGCGCCTCGACCGGCAACACGTCGGCCTCGATGGCCGCCTACGCCGCCAAGGCCGGGATCACCCCGGTCGTGCTCGTCCCCAACGGCAAGATCAGTGCCGCCAAGATGGCCCAGGCGCTGGTCCACGGCGCCGAGGTGGTCAAGGTACGCGGCAACTTCGACGACTGCCTCAAGCTCTCCCGCGCCCTCGCCGACAGCTACCCGGTTGCGCTGGTCAACTCCGTCAACCCGGTCCGTCTCGAGGGCCAGAAGACGGCGTCTTTCGAGGTCGTCGACCGCCTGGGCGACGCCCCCGACTACCACCTCATGCCCATCGGCAACGCCGGCAACCTCTCCGCCTACTGGCTCGGCTACGAGCAGTACGCAGCGGCCGGCCACGCCACCAAGACCCCGGTCATGCGCGCCTTCCAGGCCGAGGGCGCCGCGCCGCTCGTGCTCGGCCACCCCGTCGAGCACCCCGAGACCAAGGCGACCGCGATCCGCATCGGCAACCCGGCCTCGTGGCAGCTCGCCGAGGCCGCGGCCGCCAAGTCCGGTGGCCGCTTCCGCGCCCTCTCCGACGACCAGATCCTCTCCGCCCAGTCGCTGCTCGCCCGCAACGACGGCGTCTTCGTCGAGCCCGCCTCGGCGGCCGGTGTCGCCGGGCTCCTCGCCGACCTCGAGGCGGGGGAGACCTACGCCGGAGCCACCACGGTCATCACCGTCACCGGCCACGGCCTCAAGGACACCGCCACCGCGCTGGAGTTCTTCGGTGAGCTGCCCGAGATCATCATCGACGCCGATCTCGAGGCCGCGGCGGCCGCAGCCGGGCTCGTGTAGAACCGATGACGTTCGTAGAAGGCCCGGTGACCGTCACCGTCCCGGCCACCTCCGCCAACCTCGGCCCCGGCTACGACTCGCTGGGGCTGGCGCTCGACCTGCGTGACGAGCTCACCGGCGAGGTCGTGCCGGGCGGGACGTTGGAGGTCACCGTCGAGGGTGCGGGTGAGGGCACGGTCCCGCTCGACGAGTCCCACCTCGTCGTACGCTCCATGCGGGCCGCCTTCGAGATCATCGGCAAGCAGCCGGCAGGTCTGCGGCTGCACTGCCGCAACCGGATCCCGCACGCGCGTGGCCTGGGCTCGTCCTCGGCCGCGATCATCGGCGGCCTCGTGCTCGCTCGGGCCCTGGTCGCCGGGGGAGAGCTGATCCTCGACGACGACACCCTGTTCCAGAAAGCCGCCGAGATCGAGGGCCACCCCGACAACGTGGCCCCCGCCTTCCACGGCGGCTTCACGATCGCGGGCGACGACGACGGCTTCTTTGCTGTTCGCACCGCCGTCGACCCGAGGGTCAGCGTCGTGGTCTTCGTTCCCGCGACCGGCGTCGAGACCAAGGCCGCCCGGGGGCTGCTGCCCGACACCGTCCCGCACTCCGACGCGGCGGCCGATGCGGGGCGTACGGCCCTGCTGGTCGCTGCTTTGAGCGATGCGCCCGAACACCTGCACCGCGCCACCCGCGACTTCCTGCACCAGGAGTACCGCCGACCCGCCATGCCGGAGTCGCTCGCCCTGGTCGACGAGCTGCGCGCCGACGGCGTCGCTGCGATCGTCTCCGGCGCCGGGCCCACGGTCCTGGCGTTCAGCAGCGGGGTCGAGTCCGCCGAGACCACCAAGCTCGCCGCCCGCTGTCCCGAGGGCTGGGCGTGTCATGCGCTGAGCGTCGACATGGACGGCGTACGCATCCTCTGACCCGCGTTCCGGGCCCCTGCTGTGAGGGGTGCCATGCGTGTTAGCCTGGGGATACATCCGTTGGGCCGTTCAGGCCCGCGGAAGTGCTATCCCCCTTTCGTGCCGTGCCACTTCGTTTGGCGCGCATCGGTGCGTCAGGGGTTCTGACAAACGAGCCGTCGGCGTCGTACGCCGATCGGCGATACGTGGGAAAGGACTCACGTGACTGAAACCATGGAATCCACTGCGCCGGAGCCGAACGGAGCCCCGAAGAAGCGCGGTGGCCTTGGCGGAATGCTCCTCGCCGATCTCAAGGCGATGGCGAACGGTATGGGTATCACCGGGGCGAACTCGATGAAGAAGGCCCAGCTGATCGACGCGATCAAGGCTGCACAGAGCAGCCGCGCGCAGTCGGCGCCGACGGAGCGGGCCGAGAAGCCTGCCGCCGCCGAGAAGCCTGTTGCCGAGAAGCCTGCCGCTGAGAAGCCTGCGGAGAAGATCGCAGAGAAGCCGGCCGAGAAGCCCGCGGAGAAGTCCGCCGAGGCTGCTGACGCCGGTAACGAGGGCACCCAGCGCCCGCGTCGCCAGCGCAACCAGAACCAGAACAAGAGCGGCGGCCAGGGCCAGGGCGGTCAGAGTGGCCAGGGCGGTCAGAGTGGCCAGGGCGGTCAGTCCGGTCAGTCCGGTCAGCCCGCCGGTGGTGGCCAGAGCAAGGGTCCGGCCAAGGCCGGCCAGCCTGCCGCCGAGAAGAAGAACGAGGACGCCCAGAGGGAGCGGCCGGCCGACTCGGCCGACGACGCGGGCGATGACGACGGCGAGGGTGGCAGCCGCCGCAACCGCCGCCGCCGTGGCCGCGACCGTGACCGCAACCGCCCGGGCCGCGGCGAGCCGGACACGACCGTCCTCGAGGACGACGTGCTCGTGCCTGCGGCGGGCATCCTGGACGTACTCGACAACTACGCCTTCGTCCGCACCTCGGGCTACCTGCCCGGACCGGACGACGTCTACCTCTCCCTGTCGCTGGTCAAGCGCCTCGGCCTGCGCCGTGGCGACGCGATCGTCGGCCAGGTGCGGCAGCCCCGCGAGGGCGAGCGCAAGGAGAAGTACAACCCGATGGTGCGCATCGACTCGGTCAACGGTGCCGACCCCGAGGTCGCCAGGCACCGCGTCGAGTTCGACAAGCTCGCCCCGGTCCACCCCGACCAGCGGCTCCGCCTCGAGGGCGGCTCCGACCCGGTCACCGGCCGGATCATCGACCTGATCTCGCCGATCGGCAAGGGCCAGCGGGGCCTGATCGCCTCGCCGTCCAAGGCGGGCAAGACGACCGTCCTGCAGGCGATCGCCGGGGCGATCACCGCCAACAACCCCGAGTGCCACCTGATGGTGGTGCTCGTCGACGAGCGCCCGGAGGAGGTCACCGACTTCGAGCGCAGCGTCAAGGGCGAGGTCATCGCCTCCACCTTCGACCGTCAGCCCGCCGACCACACCGTGGTCGCCGAGCTGGCCATCGAGCGGGCCAAGCGCCTGGTCGAGCTCGGCCACGACGTGGTCGTCCTGCTCGACGGGCTGACCCGCCTGGGCAAGGCGTACAACCTCTCCGTCCCGGCGTCGGGCCGCATCCTCGGTGGCGGCGTCGACTCCGCGGCGCTCTACCCGACCAAGCGGTTCTTCGGTGCGGCCCGCAACGTCGAGGACGGCGGCTCGCTGACCATCCTGGCCACGGCTGCGGTTGAGACCGGTTCCAAGACCGACGAGATCATCTTCGATGCGTTCAAGGACACCGCCAACTCCGAGCTGCGCCTGAGCGAGGAGTACGCCGAGGCCGGGATCTTCCCCGCCGTCGACGTCAACGCCTCCGGCACCCGCCGCGACGACCTGCTCTTCGCCGGTGGCGAGGGCGACGCGGTCCGCAAGCTGCGCGCCTCGCTGGCCACGCTCGACGGTGCCAAGGCCGCCTCGGTCCTGGTCGACAAGGTCACCGGGTCCGCCACCAACATGGTGCTGCTCAACGAGGTCGCCAAGAGCTGAGACGACCGTAGCGAGGTCGAGCGGCGAGCTTGCTCGTCCGCTCGCGCCGAGCGAGGGAGTGACCGCGCGAAGCGCGGAGTGCGATGTGCGTCCTGGGGCCGCCGGGAATTATTGGCGGCCCCAGGCGTTCACATACACTGAATCCTCGGTGCCGGTTCACGTCCCGCAACCTGCGGTGGCGACCCGGAACCCAATGTCTTGAGAGGAACCTCATGAAGACCGACATCCACCCGACTTACGTCGAGACCCAGGTCACCTGCACCTGCGGAAACTCGTTCACCACCCGCAGCACCGTGGCCGAGGGCGCCATCCGCGCCGACGTGTGCTCCAACTGCCACCCGTTCTACACGGGCAAGCAGAAGATCCTCGACACCGGCGGTCGCGTGGCTCGCTTCGAGGCTCGCTTCGGCAAGCGCAACAAGTAGCTCTCAACGCGCCGGCCCCCACATGTTCGTGGGGGCCGGCGCGGCGCATTTCATCGAACTTATCGGGCAATTCCTGCACTTCCGGGGTGTTGCAACGCCCGAGAAGTGCAGGAATACCCGGTTAACCGGGTATTCCTTCCAAGCGAGAAGCGAGGCGGAGATGTCACAGTTTGAAGCGGTCGAAGGGCTGATCGAGGAGCACGAGGGCCTCGAGAAGCGGCTTGCCGAGCCCGAGACCCACGCCGACGCGCGCCTGGCGAAGAAGCTCAACCAGCGGTACGCCGAGCTGAGCTCGATCATCGACGCCTACCACTCCTGGCAGCAGCTCGGTGACGACATCGAGGCCGCCCGCGAGCTGGCGGGGGAGGACCCCGCGTTCGCCGAGGAGGCCGACGCGCTGGTGCCGCAGCGCGAGGAGGCCGAGGAGCGGCTGCGTCGCCTGCTCGTGCCCCGCGACCCGACCGACGACAAGGACGCCATTCTCGAGGTGAAGTCGGGGGAGGGTGGTGAGGAGTCGGCGCTGTTCGCCGGCGACCTGCTGCGGATGTACACCCGCTATGCCGAGCGTCAGGGCTGGAAGCTCGAGTTCCTCGACGCCAACGAGTCCGACCTCGGCGGCTACAAGTCGGTCACCGTCGCGGTGAAGGCGAAGGGGACCTCCGAGCCCGGCCGGGCGCCCTATGCTCTGCTCAAGTTCGAGGGTGGCGTACACCGTGTCCAGCGGGTGCCGGTCACCGAGTCGCAGGGCCGCGTCCACACCTCGGCCGCCGGTGTCCTGGTGGTTCCCGAGGCCGAGCCCATCGATGTCGAGATCAACGACAACGACCTCCGCATCGACGTCTACCGCTCTTCGGGCCCCGGCGGCCAGTCGGTCAACACCACCGACTCGGCGGTCCGGATCACCCACATCCCCACCGGCATCGTCGTCTCGATGCAGAACGAGAAGTCGCAGCTGCAGAACAAGGAGCAGGCCATGCGCGTGCTCCGCTCGCGCCTGCTCCAGGCGGCCCAGGACGCTGCCGACGCGGAAGCCTCCGACGCCCGCCGCTCCCAGGTGCGCACCGTCGACCGCTCCGAGCGCATCCGCACCTACAACTTCCCGGAGAACCGCATCTCCGACCACCGCACCGGCTACAAGTCCTACAACCTCGACCATGTCCTCGACGGCGACCTGGAGCCGGTGATCGGCAGCGCCGTGGACGCCGACCTGGCGGCCCGCCTGGCCTCGCTCGACTCCTGAGGCCCGTCACAAACTCGAAGGACGCAGTCACCGAGTGACTGCGACCTTCGAGTGTTTGGCGGTGCGGATCAGGCGTTGGCCTTCTTCTTGAAGCCCACGACGAAACCGGCGGCCTCGGCGGAGGCCTCGCTGTCGAACCAGACCTCGGGCTGGGTCCGCTTGAAGGCCGTGCTCGCGGAGGTGTGGTAGCGCTTCGCGCCGTCCTTGCGGATGTTGCCCTTCACGACGTACGCCGGGTGCGGGCTGGAGCCGTCCTCGAGCGGGTCGGCGCTACCGGCGCCGTAGCTGCTCGCCGGCGGCAGCGGCTGGTCGGTCTCGGCGGTGTCGGCCTTCTTGCTGCGGTCGTAGAAGTCGCTGCTCGCCCCGATGAACCCGGCCGCCTCGGCCGACTCCACGGAGTCGAAGTAGACGGCTGCCTTCGTACGGCCGTAGTAGGGGCTCGCCGTCGTGTGGTACTTCTTCCCGCTGCTGCCCTTGATGTCGTACGCAGCGTCCGAGCTGCTTCCATCAGCAGCCGGCAGCACCGCACCGGGGTAGGGAGCATCCTTGGTCGCGGCGGGCGCCTCGGCGGCCGGGGAGGCCTCCGGCTCGGCCGCCACGGGAACATCCTCTTCCGGAGCCTCGGTCGCGTCAGCGGCGGCAGCGGCCGCGGTGACGCTCTCGGCCTCCGCGACGACCGCAGCGGTGTCCGCTTCGGTCACGTCGTCCGTGGCGGTCTCGGCGACCTCGGCCTCGACAGCAGTCTCGGCGGGCTCTTCGGCCTTGGGCTCCTCCGCGACCGCAGCCTCAGTAGCAGGAGTCTCGTCAGCCGGCTCGGCCACGGACGCCTCGGCGGGGACGGCGGCAGCGGCGACGGGCGCGCCGGTGTCCTCGGCGGCCGGGTGGTCCTCATCGGCTCGATGTGCGGCCTTGGCGTCCTTGCGGACCGGGCGTCCGAAGAAGAACCAGATCAGGAGGGCGAGGACGAGGATGAGTGCAAGCAGCAAAAGCCACTTCATGGGGTGATGTTTCCTTCCGGGGGAGATCTCGGGTGTGATGGTGGGGCAGCACAGCGCCCGACGAGGTGTGCGGCCAGTCCCGCGTCCCCCGATATGACCGGAAGAACCGTTGAGGCGCCCGAACGTTACCCTCAGCCGGGTAAAGCATGACTAACACATTCAGGAGCAGTTGCCCATGACCGCCCCGCGCACACTTCTGGCAAGTGCCCGAAAGCAGCTCGCAGAGGCCGGAGTCGAGAGCCCGGACGCCGATGCGGCCATCTTGTTGGCCCATGTCCTCGACACCGACCGCAACCGTCTCTTCCTCGTCGACGACGTGGCGGAGCCCCAGGAGAAGGCCTACGCGGACCTGCTCGCTCGCCGCGCGGAACGCGAGCCGTTGCAGCACCTGACCGGGGTCGCGTACTTCCGGCACGTCGAGCTCGCCGTCGGTCCCGGCGTCTTCGTGCCGCGGCCCGAGACCGAGCTGCTCGCCGGCTGGGCGATCGACCTGGCCGCGACCATCGACCAGCCCGTCGTCGTCGATCTCTGCACGGGGTCGGGAGCGATCGCGAAGAGCATCGCCGACGAGGTCCCGAGCGCCGAGGTGCACGCGGTCGAGCTCTCCGAGGACGCCTACCCCTGGGCCGTACGCAACCTGACCGGCACCGGGGTGGACCTCCGGCAGGGCGACATGGCCGACGAGTTCACCGACCTGGACGGCAGTGTCGACGTGCTCGTCTGCAATCCGCCGTACATCCCGCTCGAAGCCTGGGAGTCCGTCGCCGCCGAGGCGCGCGACCACGACCCCGACCTCGCGCTCTTCTCCGGGCAGGACGGGCTGGACGCGATCCGCGTCCTGGAACGGCGGGCCGCCGAGCTGCTCAGGCCCGGGGGAGTGGTCGGGTTCGAGCACGCCGACGAGCAGGGCCCGGACGGTCAGAACGGTGGCGCTCCGGCGGTCTTCGCCGCCACCGGAAGATGGCAGGACGTACGCGATCACCTCGATCTGGCAGGCCGTCCGCGCTTCACGACCGCACAACTGGCAACATGAGCACTGTGACTGAGCGCTACCCGATCGCGACCGAGGACGAGCAGACCGAGGCGATCGATGCTGCTGCGGCGGCCCTTCAGGCCGGCGAGCTCGTGATCGTCCCGACCGACACGGTCTACGGCATCGCCGCCGACGCGTTCGACAAGGGCGCCGTCGCCGGTCTGCTCGCAGCCAAGGGCCGAGGCCGCTCGATGCCGCCGCCGGTGCTGATCTCCAACGTCGCCACCCTCGACGCCCTCGCGACGCGGATCCCCGACTGGGCGCGCAGCCTCGTCGAGGAGCTGTGGCCCGGCGCCCTGACGGTCGTGTTCCACCAGCAGCCGTCGCTGCAGTGGGACCTCGGCGAGGCCCGCCAGACAGTGGCCGTACGCATCCCCGACTCCGACATCCTGCGCCGGATCATCGACCGGGTCGGTCCGCTCGCGACCAGCTCGGCCAACCGCACCACGAAGCCTGCCGCCACCAACGCCGACCAGGCCGACGAGATGCTCGGCAAGATGGTCAAGGCCATCATCGACGGCGGCGAGTCGCCGGTCGGCGAGGCGTCCACGATCGTCTCCGCCACCGGTGACGAGCCGAAGGTTCTCCGGGAGGGCGCGATCAGCATCGATCGGATCAACGAGATCCTCGCCGATCACGACGTCGCCATCCGTCGGCCGGGCGATCCGGACCCTGCCAACATGCCCGAGACCGACGGGCCCGAGACCGACCTGCCCGCCACGGACGCCGACACAGAAGCCTGATGCGCGCCTACGTCCTCCTCTTCCTGGTCGCCGCCGTGGTGACCTACCTGCTCACCGTCGTCGCCCGCGAGTTCGCGATGCGCACGGGGGCCGTCGCGAAGGTCCGCGACCGCGACGTACACGCCGTTCCGATCCCCTACATGGGCGGCGTGGCGATGCTGGGTGGCCTGGTGGCCGCCTACCTGGTCGCCCGTGAGCTGCCGTTCCTGGCCGATGCTCCGGACTTCGTGCTCCAGGACACCGGCGTCGTGATCCTCGCCGGCGCGCTGATCTGCATCGTCGGCGTCGTCGACGACATCTTCGAGCTCGACGCCCTCACCAAGCTGGGCGGTCAGGTGCTGGCGACCGCGATCCTGGTGGGCTTCAACCTGCAGTACAGCCTGATCACCTTCCCCGACGGCACCCAGTTCTCGATCGACCCCGCCCAGGGCGCTCTGCTCACCGGGCTCGTCGTGATCACCGTGGTCAACGCGGTCAACTTCATCGACGGTCTCGACGGTCTGGCCGCGGGTGTCGTCGGTATCGGCGCGCTGGCGCTGTTCCTGTTCTGCTACCAGTTCACTCGAATCAACGACATCGGCCGCGCCTCGACCGCGGCTCTCCTGACCGTCGCCCTCGCCGGAGCCTGCGTCGGTTTCCTCATCCACAACTGGCATCCCGCCCGGCTGTTCATGGGGGACAGCGGCTCGATGCTGATCGGCCTGATCCTCGCCGCCAGCGCGGTCACCCTCTCGGGCTCCTACAACGCCGGCGGTCTGAACGTGAACGCCTTCGACGCCTCCACCGCGCTCCTGGTCACCTTCCTGCCCCTGCTGCTACCCCTGACGATCCTGGTGGTCCCTCTCGTCGACCTCGTGCTGGCCGTCGTACGCCGCACCCGCGCCGGCCGGTCACCCTTCGCCGCGGACAAGAAGCACCTCCACCACCGCCTCCTGGAGATCGGCCACTCCCAGCGCCGTGCCGTGCTGATCATGTGGCTCTGGGCCGGCCTGATGTCCTTCGGATCGGTCTTCGTGACCCTCTACCGCGGCCCCGTCGTCATCGTCGGCGTCATAGTCGCCACCGCCCTCATCGTGCTCCTCACCTTCGCCCTCCCCAAGATCCGTGGCGAGCGCACCGACAAGCTCCTCGAGGTCCCCGAGGACATCACCCCGCTGGAGAACCAACCCGGGTAGGAACGCCTTGATCGATCAATTAGGGCGCCCAAAGACGCTTGTGATAGTTTTCACGAGCGCTCGGGATACGCTCCTGAACGCGTGAAATGCCCCCAGAGAGAACGGCCGCCGACGATGACGACCGCAACCAGCAAGTCCAAGGTGCTGCGAGGTTCTGCCGCAGTGTCCGCAGTTGCTGTGCTCGCGGCCCTCGCGGTGGCCTTTGTTCTTGCCGGGACTGATGGTCTGACTGGTGCTGCGATCGGATCGATCGCCACCGTTGTCGTGCTGGCGGTCGGCTCTTGGGCGATGTTCTGGATCGCGGCGAAGTCGCCCGCGATGTCGTTGCCCGCCGCTGTTGGTGTCTTCACGCTGTCAGGCATGGTTCTCTTCGTTGTCCTGCTGGTCGTTTCGCAGACCGGGGGAGACGCTGTCGTACGTTCGGCAGCCTTCTCGGTCATGGCGCTCACAGTCGCATGGACGACCACGTTCGCGTTCCTGGTGCGACGCGAGCGGATCCCGCTCTTCGACCTGCCCGGGGCAGACTCGTGACCCGCCAGTAGCGCCTGATATCGTCCGGGCCGTCGGGGGCGGCCGCCGGGATGATGCCCGAGCCTTTGAAGCTCGCCACCCAGAATCGTAAGTTCGAACAAACAGGAGACAGCGTGAAGTCGCTTGCCGCCACCGTTATGGCGTCGGAGTCGGGGCCTCATATCCCGGGGCCCGCGGACTTCTTCCTTCCGCCGATCGTCGGGTCCGGCGACTGGGCCCTGACCAAGGTGAGCCTCCTGGTCCTGCTGTCCGTCGTGATCGGTTTCGGCTTCTTCTACGCCGCCTCCCGCAAGGCCGCCGTGGTTCCGAGCCGTCTGCAGTTCGCCGGTGAGTACGTCTACGGGATGGTCCGCAACTCCATCGCCCGCGACATCATCGGGTCGAAGGACTACATGAGGTTCGTGCCGTACCTCTTCACGGTCTTCGTCTTCATCATCATCAACAACTTCTACGGGATCATCCCGTTCGTCCAGTTCCCCACGATGTCGCACATCGGCTACACGGCGGCTCTGGCGATCATCACCTGGCTGATCTACAACACCGTCGGCATCGCGAAGCACGGTTTCGTCGGCTACCTCAAGCTCCAGACGGTGCCCAGCGGCGTGAGCGGCCCGATCCTGATCATGATGGTCCCGCTGGAGTTCCTCTCCAACATCGTCGTGCGCCCGTTCACGCTGGCGATTCGTCTCTTCGCGACCATGTTCGCCGGCCACCTGCTGGTGGCGCTCTTCTCCATCGGTGGCGCCTGGCTGATCCTGAACTACGTTCCGACGTGGCAGGGCATCACCGCCGGCATCTTCGCCTTCCTGCTCGGCATCTTCGTGTCCTTCCTGGACATGCTGATCATGTTCCTGCAGGCCTACGTCTTCACCCTGCTCTCGGCGATGTACATCGCCGGTGCAGTCGCGGACGAGCACTGATCCGTTCAGGCTCGGACCAACAGCTCCACCACTACGACGCACAACAACCGACGCATATCGCGTCGCAACCGAAAGGAATATCCCCATGGAGGGACAGCTCGGAATCATCGGCCTCGGCCTCTCCGCCATCGGCCCGGGTGTCGGTGTCGGTCTGATCTTCGCCGCGTACGTCGCTGGTGTCGCCCGTCAGCCGGAGGCCCAGAGCCGCCTGCAGGCAATCGCCATCCTCGGCTTCGCTCTGTGTGAGCAGTTCTTCATCATCTCCCTGGCTCTCGCCTTCGTCCTTCGCTGACGTAGGGAACTACTGAAGGTTCCGACATGATCCTTACCCAGGTAACCGCTGCGGAGACCGAGATCAACCCGTTGGTCCCGCACGTGCCGGAGATCATCCTCGGTTTCATCGTCATCGCCATCCTCTTCGTGGGAGTTGCGAAGTTCATCGTTCCGAACTTCGAGAAGGCGTACGCCGATCGAACCGCGGCGATCGAAGGCGGCATCGAGAACGCCAACGCCAAGCAGGCCGAGGCGGATGCCAAACTCGCTCAGCTGGAGGCCCAGCTGGCCGACGCTCGCCACGAGGCTGCCCGCATCCGCGAGCAGGCTCGCGAGGAGGGCGCTGCGATCAAGGCCGAGATGCGCCTCGAGGCGCAGTCCGAGGCGGAGCGCATCATCACCGCCGGCAAGGCGCAGATCGAGGCCGAGCGCCAGGCGGCTGCTACGTCGCTGAAGACCGAGGTCGGCTCGCTGGCCACCGGTCTCGCCGGTCGTATCGTCGGCGAGTCCCTCGACGACGACGAGCGTTCCAGCCGTGTGGTCGAGCGGTTCCTCGCTGACCTTGAGGCAGGGGTTCACTGATGGACTTCCGTGGAGCGTCGGCCGACGCCGTTGCCGCCCTGACCGAGGAGCTGAAGACCGCTGTCTCCGCCTCTCCTGAGGCGGCGGCGAAGGCGGCCGACACCCTCTTCGAGGTCTCCCAGACCCTCCGCGCCGAGGCAGCTCTGCGCCGCTTCGTCACCGACGCATCGGTGCCGCAGGAGGCCAAGACCGGCCTCGTCGGTGAGCTGTTCGGCGGGAAGGTCGACGCGACGGGCCTCGGCGTGTTCGAGTCGGCGGTCAAGCACCGCTGGACGCACGCCGGTGACCTGAGCGATGCGGTCGAGCGACTGAGCGAGATCGCCGCAGTCCGCAGCGCCGGCGGCGAGGCCACGCGCCTCGCCGACGAGCTGTTCGCGGTCCAGCAGGCCGTGCAGGAGACGCCGGAGCTGCGCGACGCGCTCTCCGACCCGGCCCGTACGACCGAGGACAAGGCCGCGCTGGTCGACACGCTGCTCGGGGGCAAGGCGCTTCCGGCGACCGTGACCCTGACGAAGCAGGCGCTGGCGGGCACCTACCGCACCGCATCGGCCGCTCTCGGTGAATACCAGAAGGTCGCGGCGTCCGTCGCAGGCGAGGGCACCGCGGTCATCCGCGTTGCGGCCCCGCTCTCGGAGGCCGAGACCACCCGTCTGGCGGGAGCACTGGCGAGGAAGTACGGCCGTGAGGTCCACCTCAACGTGGTCGTCGATCCGGCTGTCGTCGGTGGCATCAAGGTATCGATCGGTGACGACGTCATCGACGGCACCGTCTCGAGTCGCCTCGAAGGGGCGCAGCGAGCCCTGGCCGGCTGATCCGGCACCGCGGCCGTCAACTGGCCGTACGACCCCTGTGTGACACAGACTGACTTGTAAGAACTGAGAGAGAAGGCACAGATGACGGAGCTCTCCATCCGTCCCGACGAGATCCGGGACGCACTGGCAAAGTACGTCGCGGACTACAAGCCGGAGGCGGCGAAGACCGAGGAGGTCGGCACCGTCGCTTCGACCGCGGACGGCATCGCCCGCGTGTCGGGTCTGCCCTCGGCCATGACCAACGAGCTCCTCGAGTTCGAGGACGGCACCCTTGGTCTCGCCCTGAACCTGGACACCCGCGAGATCGGTGTCGTCGTCCTGGGCGACTTCGACAAGATCGAGGAGGGCCAGTCGGTCCGACGTACGGGCGAGGTTCTCTCGGTCCCCGTCGGTGACGGCTACCTCGGCCGCGTCGTGGACCCGCTCGGCAACGCGATCGACGGCCTCGGCGACATCGAGACGGTCGGCCGCCGCGCCCTGGAGCTCCAGGCTCCCGGCGTGATGGCCCGCAAGTCGGTGCACGAGCCGCTCGCCACCGGCATCAAGGCGATCGACGCGATGACCCCGATCGGCCGTGGCCAGCGTCAGCTGATCATCGGTGACCGCTCGACCGGTAAGACCACGGTCGCGATCGACACGATCATCAACCAGAAGCAGAACTGGGAGTCGGGCGACCCCGACAAGCAGGTCCGCTGCATCTATGTCGCCATCGGCCAGAAGGGCTCGACCATCGCCTCCGTGCGTGGCGCCCTCGAGGAGTCCGGCGCGCTGGAGTACACGACGATCGTCGCGGCTCCGGCCTCCGACTCCGCCGGCTTCAAGTACCTCGCGCCCTACACCGGCTCGGCCATCGGCCAGCACTGGATGTACGAGGGCAAGCACGTCCTGATCGTCTTCGACGACCTGACCAAGCAGGCCGAGGCCTACCGTGCCGTGTCGCTGCTGCTGCGCCGCCCGCCGGGCCGTGAGGCCTACCCGGGTGACGTCTTCTACCTGCACTCCCGGCTGCTGGAGCGCTGCGCGAAGCTCTCCGACGAGATGGGCAAGGGTTCGATGACCGGTCTGCCGATCATCGAGACCAAGGCCAACGACGTCTCGGCGTTCATCCCGACCAACGTCATCTCCATCACCGACGGTCAGATCTTCCTGCAGTCCGACCTGTTCGCGGCCAACCAGCGCCCGGCCATCGATGTCGGCGTCTCGGTCTCCCGCGTCGGTAGCGCCGCGATGACCAAGGCCCTCAAGGGCGTCACCGGCTCTCTCAAGGTGGAGCTCGCGCAGTACCGCGCGATGGAGGCCTTCGCGATGTTCGCCTCCGACCTGGACGCGGCCTCGAAGCAGCAGCTGGCCCGCGGTCAGCGGCTGATGGCGCTGCTCAAGCAGCCGGCCTACTCGCCCTACCCGATCGACGAGATGACCGTCTCGCTGTGGCTGGGCACCTCTGGCAGCCTGGACATCGTCCCGGTCGAGGACGTGCTCAAGTTCGAGCGCGAGTTCCTCGACTTCCTGCGTCGCTCCCACGACGGCATCCTCGCCGGCATCCGTGAGTCGCTGAAGTTCGAGGACTCCACCGAGTCCGAGCTGAAGAAGGCTTACGACTCGTTCCTCAACCAGTTCGAGACCTCGGAGGGCCACTCGATCAAGCCGGGTTCCGCCAAGGAGCAGGCCCTGGCTGACGAGGACGTCGAGCAGGAGCAGATCGTCAAGCAGAAGCGGGGCTGACCCATGGCCGTGTCAGTGCGTGAACTCCGCGCGCGGATCAAGTCGACGGAGTCGATGAAGAAGATCACGCGTGCCATGGAGCTCATCGCTGCGTCCCGGATCATCAAGGCGCAGCAGCGGGCCAATGCGGCCGCGCCGTACGCCCGTGAGCTCACCCGCGCCGTCTCGGCGGTGGCGACCTACTCCAACGTGGACCACCCGCTGACCACCGAGCCGGAGGCGCCCACCCGCGCCGCCGTGCTGGTGGTCACCAGCGACCGTGGTCTGGCCGGCTCCTACTCCTCGAGCGTGCTCAAGGAGGCCGAGGGCCTGGTTGAGAAGCTCAAGGCCGAGGGCAAGGAGGTCGACCTCTACGTCACCGGACGCAAGGCGGAGGCCTTCTACAAGTTCCGCGGTCGTTCCGTGGCGCAGGCCTGGACCGGCTTCTCCGACCGTCCGGAGTTCGAGGCGGCCAAGGAGATCGGCGAGAAGCTGATCGAGGTCTTCGTCGAGGGCACCGAGTCCGAGAAGGCCGTCGCTCCCGGCGTCGACGAGGTCCACGTGGTCTACACGCGGTTCATCACCATGATGACGCAGAAGCCCACCGCCGTACGTCTCCTGCCTCTGGAGGTCGTGGAGGGCACCGAGGCTCCGGCCGAGGGCGATGTCCTGCCGCTCTACGAGTTCGAGCCGTCGGCCGAGGCCGTGCTCGACTCGCTGCTCCCGCAGTACGTCGTGAGCCGGATCTGGTTCGCGCTGCTGCAGGCCGCCGCCTCCGAGCTGGCACAGCGTCAGAAGGCGATGAAGTCGGCTACCGACAACGCCGACGAGCTCATCAAGAAGTTCACCCGGGTTGCCAACCAGGCTCGCCAGGCCGGCATCACCCAGGAGATCAGCGAGATCGTCGGTGGCGTGAACGCGCTCGCCGACGCCCAGGCTGCGAACGACTGAGAACCCACAGAAAGACTGACTAGAAAATGACCGCACAGGTTGACGAGAAGACCACGACGGGCCGCATCGCCCGCGTGATCGGCCCGGTCGTCGACGTGGAGTTCCCCGTCGACGCCATGCCGGACATCTACAACAAGCTCGAGGTCGAGGTCACCATCAGCGGTGAGACGACGACCCTGCCGCTCGAGGTTGCCCAGCACATCGGTGACGGCATGGTCCGCGCGATCTCGCTGAAGCCGACCGACGGCGTCGTACGCGGCTCCTCGGTTCGTGACACCGGTGGCCCGATCACGGTTCCCGTGGGTGACGTCACCCTCGGCCACGTGTTCAACGCGACCGGCGACATCCTCGACGTCGACCCGGCTACGGTCGAGGTCAACGAGCGCTGGGGCATCCACCGCAAGGCTCCGGCCTTCGACCAGCTCGAGTCCAAGACCCAGATGTTCGAGACGGGCATCAAGGTCATCGACCTCCTCACCCCCTACGTGACCGGTGGAAAGATCGGCCTCTTCGGTGGTGCGGGCGTCGGCAAGACCGTCCTCATCCAGGAGATGATCGCCCGAGTCGCCAAGAACCACGGTGGTGTCTCCGTGTTCGCCGGTGTCGGCGAGCGCACCCGTGAGGGCAACGACCTCATCCACGAGATGCAGGAGGCCGGCGTCTACGACAAGGTCGCCCTGACCTTCGGCCAGATGGACGAGCCGCCGGGCACGCGTCTTCGCGTGGCTCTCTCGGCGCTGACGATGGCGGAGTACTTCCGCGACGTCCAGGGCCAGGACGTGCTGCTGTTCATCGACAACATCTTCCGCTTCACCCAGGCGGGCTCCGAGGTCTCGACCCTGCTGGGCCGGATGCCTTCGGCCGTGGGCTACCAGCCCAACCTCGCCGACGAGATGGGTCAGCTCCAGGAGCGGATCACCTCGACGCGTGGTCACTCGATCACCTCGATGCAGGCGATCTACGTGCCGGCCGACGACTACACCGACCCGGCTCCGGCGACCACGTTCGCCCACCTGGACGCGACCACCGAGCTCTCCCGCGAGATCGCGTCGCTGGGTATCTACCCGGCCGTGGACCCGCTGACCTCGACGTCGCGAATCCTGGACCCGCAGTACATCGGTCAGGACCACTACGACTGCGCCGTCCGCGTCAAGCAGATCCTCCAGCGCAACAAGGAGCTGCAGGACATCATCGCGATCCTGGGTGTCGACGAGCTCTCCGAGGAAGACAAGATCATCGTCTCCCGCGCTCGCCGGATCCAGCGGTTCCTGTCGCAGAACACCTACGTCGCCAAGCAGTTCACCGGCATCGAGGGTTCGACGGTTCCGGTCAAGGACACCATCGAGGCGTTCAACAAGATCGCCGAGGGTGAGTACGACCACGTCGCCGAGCAGGCGTTCTTCATGTGCGGTGGCCTCGACGACGTCGAGGCGAAGTGGGCCGAGATCCAGAAGAGCCTCTGATGACGGACGCACTTCAGGTGGAGCTCGTCGCTGCAGACCGCGTGGTCTGGAGCGGCGGGGCCACCATGGTCATCGCCCGAACGGTCGACGGTGATGTCGGCGTCCTGCGCGGTCACGCGCCGGTGCTGTCGGCTCTCACCGAGGCGGTCGTGGAGATCACTCCGGAGGAGGGCACCGAGGTCATCGCGACCGTTGACGGTGGCTTCCTCTCGGTGGCCAACGACCGCGTCTCGATCCTGTCCGAGCACGTGCTGCTGGCCCACGAGATCGACCTCAGCCAGGCTGAGGTCGAGCTCGAGGAGGCCCGTCGCCTGCTCGGCACCAACAACGACGCCGAGAAGCGCATCCGTCGTGCCGAGGCACGCATCCGCGCTGTCGAGAAAGCCTCCTAGGGAAAGAGGGGCGATACCCGGATGGCATGGTGGGAGCTGCTCTTGGTCGTTGTGGCCGCATCGCTTCTGCTTGTCCTCGCCTATGGCATCGGGATCGCCGTACGCCGCCGTCTGCTCGCTCGCAACGGCGGCGTCTTCGAACTGAGCCACCGCGTCCGGGACACCAGTCCCGGGCGCGGTTGGGTCATCGGCATCGGCCGCTACTCCGGCGATGCGCAGCTGGAGTGGTTCCGGATCTTCTCGCTCTCGCCCAAGCCCAAACGGGTCTGGCGCCGGGTCGAGATCGTCTATGTCTCCAGCCGCTCTCCCGAGGGGATCGAGGAGCTCGTCCTCTACCCCGAGAGCCTGATCGTGACCTGCGACGTCAAGGGCGAGCACATCGACCTGGCCATGGATCAGCAGACCCTCATCGGCTTCCAGGCCTGGCTGGAGTCCCGCCCGATGCGGTCCACCTGGACCGTCTTCTGAGCGCCCCCTTCGACCCGTCTCCGACCGTCTCCGGCACAAGACCGGGGTCGGTCGGTTTGCATTCGGGGGCTTCCCTGATTGTCCGGAAGGCATTCGCGGCGGATCGTAGAGGTATGTCCTCAACTGCCCCGATCCCGACCCCGCCCACCCCGCCCACTCCACCGGCATCTGTCGCCGGTGACGAGCTCCGCTGCACCGATGCCGATCGCGACCGCGTGATCGACGTCCTCAAGTCCGCCTACGCCGACGGCCGGCTCGACCAGGCCGAGTTCGACCTCCGGTTCGACCTGACCATGAAGTCGAAGACGTACGCCGCCCTGGAGCCGATCACTCGCGACCTGATCGCGCAGCCGACCCCGTCTCCGGCGCCGGCGAAGCCCGCCCGCGACCTGCTGCCGCCGCCGACCACCGAGGAGCGGCTCCTCGGCGCCCTCGCCCAGGCCACGACCTTGGTGCCGATCGTCGTCGGCCCGGCGATCCTCTACTACACCGTCGGCAAGCGTTCCGAGTTCGTGAAGCACCACGCCGCCGGTGCCCTCAACCTGCAGCTCACCCTGCTCGCCGTCACGATCGTGACCTTCGGCCTCGGCGGCGCGCTCTACGGGATCGCCTGGGTGCTCGCGGCTGCCTTCGCGGTCGTCGCGCTCGCCGGTGCCCCGCTGCGCCAGCCGTGGGTGCTGCCGATCTTCGGTCGCGGTGGGCCGTACGAGAAGAAGCGGGACTGATCCCCGCACCTGGACGCGGCCCGGGGCCCCACTAGCCTTTACTCGTGACGCCTCTCCGCCGTGCCCAGGCTGGATCGGTGGTGGCGTTCGCCACCAACGGTCTGCTGTCCGCGACCTTCATCTCCCGCATCCCCGCGCTCCGCGAGAGCCTCGGCCTGAACAACTCGGCCGTCGGCCTGATGCTGCTGGCGATGGGAATCGGCTCCGTCGCCGGGCTGCCGCTCGCCGGGGGACTGGTGATGCGTTGGGGCGCAGCCCGGGTCGTACGCGGCTGCGCGGTGCTCTGTGTCGCCGCCCTGACCCTGGTGGCGATCTCTGGCAGCTGGCTCGAACAGGCGTGGCTGGTGGCGCTGTTCCTGGTGGCGTACGGCGTCGGCTACGGGATCTGGGACGTCGCCATGAACGTCGAGGGGGCCGCGGTCGAGCGGCTCGGCGGCAAGACGCTGATGCCGCAGCTGCACGCGATGTGGAGCGTCGGCACCGTGCTCGGTGGACTGCTGGGCATCGCCTTGGTGGGCACGCTGCCGACCGTGTGGCACATCGTCGGGGTCGCGGCCATCGCACTGGCGGTCTGCTGGTGGGGGACCCTGGGGTTCCTCCCGGCCGAGGTGCCCCCGGAGGGGCACTCGCCGCGGCGTGAGCTGATCGCCGCCTGGCGCTCGCCCCAGACGCTGCTGTTGGGGCTCATGGTGCTCGCCTTCGCCGCCGCCGAGGGGAGTGCCAACGACTGGGTCGCGCTGGCGATGATCGACGGCTACGACGTGAGCCACCGGGTCGGGGTGGCGTGCTACGCGGCGTTCGTCCTCTGCATGAGCGTGGCCCGCTTCGCCGGCGCGAAGGTGATCGACAGGGTCGGCCGGCAGCCGGTACTGATCACCTCGGCGGCGCTGGCGGGCATCGGGATCGTGCTGACGGTGTTCGCCGGCTCGTTCGGGCTCGCGCTGGTCGGGATCGTCCTGTGGGGCTTCGGCGCGGCCCTCGGCTTCCCCCTGGGGATCAGCATCGCCGCCGACGACGAGACCCGCGCCGCTGCTCGCGTCTCGGTCGTCTCCACGCTGGCCTATGCGGCCTTCCTCGGCTTCCCGCCGATCCTGGGTGCCGTAGGGGACCAGTTCGGCACCCTGAGGGCCCTCCTGGTCGTCGCCGTCCTCATGCTCCCGGCAGCGGCGCTGGCCGCGACCGTGGCACGGCGGCGGGGCGTGTAACACGCTGTTCGTAGGTCTATCCGGTCGTTCAGATAGGGCGAGTAGTCCTACGAACGACGTGTTACACCGGAGCGACGCCCTCGGTCGGGTCAGTCGAAGAGGGCGCGGATGTCGTCGGCGCCGATGGTGGAGCCCATGGCGCCTTCGCCGTCGACGACCTTCGCGAAGAGCTCGGCCTTGCGCTCCTTGAGCTCCATGACCTTCTCCTCGATCGTGTCGGTCGAGACCAGGCGGTAGACCATGACGTGCTGGGTCTGGCCGATGCGGTGGGCGCGGTCGACGGCCTGAGCCTCGGCGGCGGGGTTCCACCAGGGGTCGAGGACGAAGACGTAGTCGGCCTCGGTCAGGGTCAGACCGACGCCACCGGCCTTCAGGGAGATCAGGAAGACCGGGGCATCGCCGTCGCGGAAGCTCTCGATGACCGCGCCGCGGTCGCGGGTGGAGCCGTCGAGGTAGGCGGCGTCGATGCCCGCCTCGTTGAGCCGGGTGCGTGCCCGGCCGAGGAAGGAGGTGAACTGGCTGAAGACCAGCGCCTTGTGACCCTCGGCGGCGAGCTCCTCGATGTGGTCGACGAGGGTGTCGAGCTTGGCGGAGCCGACGTCGTCATCATCGGGGTCGACGAGGCCTGGGTCGAGCGAGAGCTGCCGCAGCCTGGTCAGCGCACTGAGGATCGCGACCCGGTTGTCGTTGAAGTCGTCGAGCAGATGCAGGATCCGCTGCCGCTCCTTGGCCAGGTGGGCGTCGTAGATCTTGCGGTGGGCCGGGTTGAGGTCGACGCCGAGCACCTGCTCCTGCTTGGGTGGCAGGTCGTCGGCGACGAGCTCCTTCGTACGCCGCAGCAGGAACGGACGCAGCCGGGTCCGGAACCGGCGCAGCGCCGCGTCGTCGCCTGACTTCTCGACGGGAGAGACCACGGTGTCGCGGAACAGCCGCGGGCTGGGGTAGAGCCCCGGCGCCGTGATCGAGAGCAGCGCCCACAGCTCCATCAGCCGGTTCTCGAACGGCGTGCCTGTCACCGCGAGACGCCAGCGGGCGTCGATGCGGCGGGCCGCTGCGTACGTCTTGGACTGGTGGTTCTTGACCTGCTGGGCCTCGTCGAGGACGAGACCGGCCCAGGGGCGCCCGGCGAAGGCGTCCTGCTCGAGCCGGAGGATGGCGTAGGTCGTGACCACGACGTCGGCGTCCTCGCGGGCCTCGGCGACGGAGTCGATGCGCTTGCTCACCGTGCTCACCCGCAGGCCGGGGGTGTGGCGGCGAGCCTCCTGCACCCAGGCGGGTACGACGCTGGTGGGCGCCACCACGAGATAGGGGGTGCGCGTCTCCGGCTGGGTGTGCACGGCATGGGAGATCGTGGCCAGCACCTGGAGCGTCTTGCCCAGACCCATGTCATCGGCGAGGATCCCGCCGAGACCCTGCTCGTGCAGGAACGCCAGCCAGTGGAAGCCGTCGAGCTGGTAGTGGCGCAGCTCGGTCGCCAGCCCGGTCGGCTCCGGCCGTGGGATCTCGCGCAGGTCGCGCAGCGCCTGGGCACGCTGGACCCACTCGGCGGCCTGCTGGTCGACCACGCCGAGCTCGGCGAGCTCGGCCCAGACGCCGAGGTCGTGCTTGCCGACCGCGATCCCGTCGCCGGTGCGCTCGTGGAGCTGTCCGGCGGCCTCGACGACGTTGCGCAGCCGGTCGAGCTCGGGGCGGTCGGTGGTGATGTAGGTGCCGCTGGGGAGGATCAGGTGGTCGTCGCCGCGGGTCAGCGCCCCGAGCACGTCGGGAAGCGGGACGGCCTCGGCGCCGATCCGGATCACGACCTGCAGGTCGAGCCAGTCCTGCCCGGCCAGGGCGGCACCGTCGGGCGAGGTGATCTCGAAGGAGATCTCGGGGTCCTCGTCGGTTTCGCGGAAGTCGGGCCGCTCGACCTCGGTGACCTCGACGCCCTCGACCTCACGCAGCGCCGGCAGGTCGTGGATGGCGAGCGCGAGCGCGTCGCCGTCGCGTACCTCCTGCTTGCGGAGCAGCTCGGTGGAGACCTTCGCGCGCAGCGCGGCCTCCTCGGCCGGGTTGCGGACCAGGCCGAGGTCCTCGCGGGAGTCCACCGGGTAGTGACGTACGCCGTAGGCCCAGGTCCAGCCGAGCGTGGCATGCGTCGAGCTGCGCCAGGTGACCGTCAGGGTCAGGCGCGGTGCGGGAGGCTCCGGGATGTCGAGGGAGTCGTCGGCCGAGCGCAGCGGCACCAGCCGGGCCAGCGGGCCCAACAGGGCGCTCAGCGTGCCGATCTCGGCCTCGGGGACGGTCAGCGGGTCCCGGGCGGTCACCAGCCGCTGCGCGTGGGTCGACAGCGGTCCGGACAGGTCAGCGAGATGGAGGACGCCGGCATCGAGCACGCCCACCGAGCGGGTCGGGCGACCGATCGGGAGCACCGTCGGGCCGGCGTAGACCCGGTCACCCTGGGCCAGGCCGAAGCGGAGGACGGCCTCGCCGTCCTCGCGGCGCAGCTCGCCGGCGAGCGAGAGCGGCTCGTCGAAGATCACCACGCCGCGTACGTTCTCGCCGGGCAGGACGGTCACGCCGCCACGGATCGCGTCGCGGAGCAGGCTGACCGCGTGCTCGCCGAAGTCGGCGAGGCTGAGCGAAGAGCCACGGGCGTAGAGCAGCCGGTCGGACCGCAGTTGGCGGGCCAGCTCCTGCAGGGGGAGCAGCTGGCTGCGGGGGAAGTCCTTGCCGGGCACCGCGTTGGGGATGTTGGCCCAGTCGGCACCGGTCTTCGCCCAGCGCTCGCGGTTGCCCATGCGCATCGGGCGCAGCTCGACGGTGGGGGAGCCCGCCACGGCCGACCGCGGGCTGTGCACGTCGATCTCGAGCGCCAGCGCGGGCAGGTCGTCCTCGGGCTTGTTGTCCTCGGCGAGCTGGCCCAGGAGTGTGCGCAGCTCCGTCTCCCACGACGGGCCCATCGGCATCGCCGCGGCGCGCGTGCCGGCGAGGACCAGGCCGAGCGCGGCACCGTGCTTGCAGTTGTTGTGCACGGGGCAGCTGCACGAGCTGGTCGCTCTGACGACGCCGTTCCGGGAATCCAGGTTGAGGGTCACGCGGTAGGGAGCCGGGCTGGTGCCTCTGACCTCGGCCGAAGCTCGCAGCGCACTGCTGCCGATCTCGGTGACCCGGGGCTCACCGACCCGGCCCTGGGCTGCGTAGGCCTCGCCACGCTCGATGGTCTGGGGGTCGAAGGTCTCGCGGAGCAGGTCGTTCGTGAGAGCTTCGAGCAAGGGCACCCGATCTATTCTTCCAGCATGAGGCGGGTTCTGCGACTTCGTGGACGCTCGTGGTGAGCAGCGTCTCGTTCAGTGCGGTGGCAGTGGTCTAGACCAGCAGCGCACGACCACGGGGTTGCGGTGCATTCATCGGCATGCATAGACGCACGCCCGACATCCCGTCCCGGACAACCGGATGCGAACCGATCGCGACAACTTTGTCGCGTAAAAGTAAAGCCACCTCGATCCGAGCGGGGGGATCCGGACCGAGGTGGCGATGAATACTTTCGGCCAAGTTGCCGGTGAATGCAAGTCGAACCGCCATGGCGGGAATGTGACGTGTCGTATATCTGCCATGATGACCGTCGTTCGTTCCCCGCCACGGAAAGGCATCTCGGATGCTCGATGCGCTCGGTCTCGACAATCTCGAGGAGACGGTCTACCGCCAGCTGGTCGCCGCGCCGTCGGCCAACCTCGAAGAGCTGGCCGAAGCGGCCGACCTGGACGCCTACGCGGTCTCGGCGGTGCTGTCCGCGCTGGAGGGCAAGGGCCTGGTCGCCCGCGCCTCGGCCGGTCAGGACCGCTACGTCGCCTCCCCGCCGGCGGTGGCGCTCGGGGCGCTGCTCGTCCAGCGTCAGGACGAGCTGCGCCGCGCGCAGGTCGAGATGACCGAGCTCGCCGGGCTCTATCGCGGCTCGGTCGCCCGCCGGGACGTGGCCGACGTCGTCGACGTCGTGCACGGCACCGAGGCCATCGCCCAGCGGTTCGCCCAGCTGCAGTACTCGGCGAAGAAGTGCATCCAGGCGCTGCAGAAGCCGCAGGCCGCGGTCGTCACCCGGGAGGACGCCGACGAGGCGGAGCGGGCCGCGATCGAACGAGGCGTCCGGCACGACATCGTCCTCGAGCGCTCCGTCTTCGACACCCCCGGCATCTACGAGAGCATCGACTCCGGCCTCGAGATCGGGATCGAGCTACGGGTCGTGCCAACGGTGCCGCTGCGCGCCTTCATCGTCGACCGGGAGATCGCCCTGATCCCGTTGATGAACGGTGAGCACAACACGGTCCAGGACGCCCTGCTGCTCCACCCCAGCGGTCTCCTCGACGCGATCATCGCCCTCTTCGACCTGATCTGGACCTCGGCCCCCAAGCTCGTCGCGACGCCCGAGGGCACGGTCGAGACGGCCGCCGATCGCCTCGAGCCCCTGGACACCAAGGTGCTCTCGCTGCTGCTCGCCGGCCTGACCGATGCCTCCATCGGGGCGCAGCTCGGGCTGTCGCTGCGTACGGTCCAGCGGCGGGTGCGCCAGATGATGGATCGCGCGCAGGTCGACACCCGCCTCCAGCTCGGCTACGAGGCGGGGCGTCGCGGCTGGCTGTGAGGTTCGTGCGCCTCAGCGCTCGCCGCCCGGCACCCACAGGACGTCGCCCTGCTCGCGGTTGGCGTGCCGCGCGAGGATGAAGAGCAGGTCGCTGAGGCGGTTGAGGTAGGTGAGCGCGAGCTTGTTCATGGTCTCGCCGTGGACCTCGTACGCAGCCCAGGCCGCCCGCTCCGCGCGGCGCACGACGGTGCGGGCGACGTGCAGGTGGGCCGCGGCCACCGTGCCGCCGGAGAGGATGAACGAGCGGAGCTTCTCCAGGGGCTCGTTGTAGTCGTCGCACCAGGCCTCGAGCCGGTCGATGTAGGCCTGCTCGACGCGGAGCGGCGGATACTCGGGGTCGGCCACGACCGGGGTCGAGAGGTCGGCGCCCACGTCGAAGAGGTCGTTCTGGACGGTCGTCAGCACCTTCACGACGTCCTCGTCGATGCCGCCATGAGCCAGCGCGACACCGATCGCCGCCCCGGCCTCGTCGGTCGTCGCGTACGCCTCCAGTCGCAGATCGGTCTTGGCGGTCAGGCTCATGTCGCCGAGCCGGGTCTCACCGGCGTCGCCGGTGCGGGTGTAGATGCGCGTCAGGTTGACCATGCGCTGAGCCTATTCGGACAGCCCATTTTCGGCGAACGTGGTCGATCGATAGAAAATTGGGACAAGAGTGACGAATGAGGCTGGTGAGGTGCAACCAATCGAAGCGGCCGCGCGTCATAGTGGGCGAGAGGGAGCGTCATGTAGGCGTAGAGCTTCTGTGTAGGGCAATCCACTTCCTGGGGGATGGAGGCAGGGCATGGAGATCTTGATCGACGGGCCGACGCTGGTGCTGAGCGGAGATTTCGACGTACGCAGCACCTGGATGGCACGCAGCGTGATCTACGACCATCTCGACTCGGTGGAGGGTGACGTCGTGCTCGACGTCTCCGGCGTCAACAGCGCCGATGTGACGGCGCTGAAGCTGCTCGCCGTCGCGACCCGGCAGGCCCATGCCGAGGGCCGTCGACTCACTCTGCAGGGCTGCACCCCCGCGGTGCGCCGGATGCTCCACCTCTCGAGGCTCTATCGTGTTCTCGAGGTGGAGAACTCACCGCTCATCGCCTAGCGGCGCGGTGGGTAAAGGAGTGGCCCGGTGAGTGACATCTTCCACACCGGAGCCGGTTACTGATCGGTAACCGAGGGGCTAGCATGCCTCTTATGACGGACACCACGCCTTCGGGACAGAGCCGCCCGGCGAAGGATCGCTCGTGGCTGATGCGGACGTACGCCGGCCACTCGACCGCCGAGGCGTCCAACCAGCTCTATCGCAACAACCTCGCCAAGGGCCAGACCGGTCTCTCGGTCGCCTTCGATCTGCCCACGCAGACCGGCTACGACCCCGACAGCGTCCTCGCCCGCGGTGAGGTCGGCAAGGTGGGCGTGCCGATCATGCACATGGGGGAGATGCGCAAGCTCTTCGACCAGATCCCGCTCACCGAGATGAACACCTCGATGACGATCAACGCGACCGCCATGTGGCTGCTCGCGATGTATCAGGTCGCCGCCGAGGAGCAGAACCCGGGGATGGACCCGGCCGAGGTGGCCGCCAAGCTGGCCGGCACCACCCAGAACGACATCATCAAGGAGTATCTCTCCCGGGGGACGTACGTCTTCCCGCCGGAGCACTCCCTGCGGCTGATCAGCGACATGATCGCCTACACGGTCCACCAGATCCCCAAGTGGAACCCGATCAACATCTGCAGCTATCACCTGCAGGAGGCCGGGGCCACGCCGGTGCAGGAGATCGCCTACGCGATGTGCACCGCCATCTCGGTCCTCGACCAGGTCAAGGCCTCCGGTCAGGTGTCCGAGGAGGACTTCGGCAAGGTCGTCGGCCGGATCTCGTTCTTCGTCAACGCGGGCGTGCGGTTCGTCGAGGAGATGTGCAAGATGCGCGCCTTCGTCGAGCTGTGGGACGAGATCACCCGTGAGCGCTACGGCGTCGAGGACCCGAAGATGCGCCGGTTCCGCTACGGCGTACAGGTCAACTCCCTCGGCCTGACCGAGGCGCAGCCGGAGAACAACGTCCAGCGCATCGTGCTGGAGATGCTCGCGGTGACGCTGTCCAAGAACGCGCGGGCGCGCGCGGTGCAGCTGCCCGCCTGGAACGAGGCGCTCGGCCTCCCGCGTCCGTGGGACCAGCAGTGGTCGCTGCGCCTGCAGCAGGTGCTCGCCTACGAGTCCGATCTGCTGGAGTACGGCGACCTCTTCGACGGCTCGCCGGTCGTCGAGGCCAAGGTGGCCGAGCTCGTCGCGGGCGCCAAGGAGGAGATCGACCGGGTCCAGGCCATGGGCGGCGCGATCGCCGCGGTCGACACCGGCTACATGAAGTCCGAGCTGGTCTCCTCGCACGCGCGCCGTCGAGCCGCCATCGAGTCCGGCGAGGAGATCATCGTCGGCGTCAACAAGTTCACCACCACCGAGCCGAGCCCGCTGACGGCGGATCTGGACGCCGCGATCATGGTCGCCGACCCTCGCGCTGAGGAGGCCGCCAAGGCCTCCCTCGAGGCCTGGAAGGCCGAGCGTGACGAGACGGCCGTCTCCGAGGCGCTGGCCGCTCTGGCTGCCGCCGCAAAGACCGACGCCAACCTGATGGAGGCCACCCTGGCCGCCGCCCGCGCGGGCGCGACCACGGGGGAGTGGGCCGGCACCCTGCGCGAGGTCTTCGGCGAGTTCCGGGCGCCCACCGGTGTCTCCGGTGCCGTCGGTGCCGCCGAGGCCGGCGCCGAGCTGTCGGCCGTACGCGACCGGGTCAAGGCCACCGGCGAGGAGCTCGGCGTCAAGCTGCGCATGCTCGTCGGCAAGCCGGGTCTGGACGGTCACTCCAACGGTGCCGAGCAGGTCGCCGTCCGGGCCCGTGACGCCGGTTTCGAGGTCATCTACCAGGGCATCCGGCTCACCCCGGAGCAGATCGTCGCAGCGGCGGTCGCCGAGGACGTACACGTCGTCGGGCTCTCCATCCTCTCCGGTTCGCACATGTCGCTCGTGCCGTCGGTGGTCAAGGGTCTGCGCGAGGCGGGCCTGGGTGACGTACCCATCATCGTGGGTGGCATCGTGCCGGAGTCCGACGCCAGGACGCTGATCCAGTCGGGGGTCGCGGCGGTCTACACGCCCAAGGACTTCAGCCTCACCGAGATCATGGCCGACATCGTCGAGGTCATCCGCAAGGCGAACGGTCTCTCCTGACGGGCCTCTCCTGGGTCGAGGATCGACACGGCTCCCGAAAAAACTTCGGGAACCGTGTCGATCCGGTGTCGTGGCCATTCGTGAAAGGGGCAGAGGGAGGCGGACAGCGCCTCCCGCCACTTCACGGGAGTACGAGATGTCCACGATCACCACCGCCCAGCAGACCACCCGCTCGACCCGCGCCGCCGCTCGCAAGCCTGTCTGGCTCCATGGCCTCGCTGCCACGGTCGTCGCCAGCGCGGTCGTCACCGTCCTCGCCGCGGCCGCCTCGGCGGCCGGGGTGAGCTTCGAGACCGCCAGCGGCACGATCCCGCTCGCCGGCTACGCCCAGCTGACCGCCCTCTTCTCGCTCATCGGGGTCGCGATGGCCGCGGTGATGGCCCGCGTGGCCCGCCGCCCGCGACGTACGTTCGTGGTCACCACCGTCGTGCTGACCGTCGCCTCGCTCGTTCCCGATGTCACCTTCGGCTTCGACGCCGCCAGCGCGGTCGTCCTGATGCTCCTGCACATCGTCGCCGCCGTCATCGTCATCCCGGTGCTGGCTCGTCGCCTCGCCCGGTGATCGGGCCTAGTAGCCTGCCGTGCATGCGAGTATCGGTGGTCGGAGCCGGAGTCATCGGGCTCTCGTGCGCGGTGCGGCTGCTGGAGGCCGGTCATGAGGTCAGCGTGATCGGCCGGGAGCGCACGAGCGGCACCACCTCGTCGGTGGCCGGCGGGTTCTGGTTCCCCTACCTCGCCGAGCCGCGCGACCGGGTGACTGCCTGGGCGGCCGAGACCTTCAGAGAGCTCGACCGGCTGGCCGAGGAGGAGCCGGAGGCAGGCGTACGCATGGTGCACGGCACCCAGCACAACCCCGAGGCCGACCTGTGGTGGGCCGAGCCGCTCACCGACCTGACCGTGACCGAGGGCCGCGCCGAGTTCACCGTCCCGATAGCCGAGATGCCGGTCTACCTGCCCTGGCTCGAGCGGCGGATCACAGCGGCGGGCGGGAACATCACGACCGGGACTGTCGACGACCTGGAGAGCCTGGACGCCGACGTCGTGGTCAACGCGACCGGACTCGGCTCGCGGGAGCTGGTCGGCGACAGCAGCCTCTACCCGGTCCAGGGCCAGATCGTCGTCCTCGGGCCGGGCGCCACCGAGGAGTGGCTGGAGGCCGAGGGCGACGCCCCCTCCTACGTCTTCCCGCGCGGTGGCGACACGATCGTCGGAGGTACGTCGGTGCCGCACGCCTGGGACCAGAGCCCGGACCCGCGTACGGCTGAACGGATCCTCGCCGACGCCACCGAAGCCGTGCCGGAGATCGCGAATGCCGAGGTCAGGGCCCATCTGGTCGGCCTCCGCCCGGCCCGGCCCTCGGTCCGGCTGGAGCGCGAGGGGCGGGTGGTGCACTGCTACGGCCACGGCGGCGCCGGGGTGACGCTGAGCTGGGGTTGCGCCTCCGAGGTGGCCTCGCTCGTGGAAGTAAGGCACGCCTAACCCTGCTGTTACCCTTCGAGCGTGGGCAAGAAGAGGAAGCCTCCCAAGACGGAGTGCTGCGTGTCGAAGTCGCGCTGCAAGCGGTGCCCGATCCGGATGCTCAAGGAAGGCACCCTGCCCGAGGGGATGACGGTCAAGAAGCGCCGTCTGGTCACCCTCGACGGCAAGCCGGTCAAGAAGAAGCATCTGGCTGCTTGACGGAAGGCGCCGCCAAGTTGCGTCCGAGGTGGTAGGAATTGCCTTGCATTCGATTACCTACTCGCGCAAGGACGTTACCGATGCCTCACGCCACCCGCCGCTCTGTCCTGTCCGGTGCTGCTGTCACGGGCGCCGCGGCGCTGAGCGCTGCCGGTTACACCGCCGCCCCTGCCCATGGTGTGAACGGCGCGCGCAAGCCCGACACCGTTCGGCTGACTGTGCTCGGCACGACCGACCTGCACGGCAACGTCTTCAACTGGGACTACTACAAGAACGCCGAGTTCTCGAACAGCGCCGGCAACGAGATCGGCGTCGCCAAGGTCAAGACGCTGATCGACGCCGTCCGCGAGGATCGTCGCGGCGAGCCGATCCTCACCATCGACGCCGGTGACACCATCCAGGGCACCCCGCTGGCCTACTACTACGCCCGGATCGACCCGATCACCGAGGGCGCGATCCACCCGATGGCGCGGGCGATGAACCTGGTCGGCTATGACGCCGCCGCGCTCGGCAACCACGAGTTCAACTACGGCATCGACACGATCCGGAAGTTCGAGGAGCAGGTGAACTTCCCGATGCTCGGCGCCAACGCGGTCGACCCGTCGACCAAGCTGCCGGTCTTCCCGCCCTACGTCATCAAGGACTACGACCTTGGCCGCGGCCGCCGTCTCCGCGTCGGTGTGCTCGGTCTGACCAACCCCGGCATCGCGATCTGGGACAAGGCCAACGTCGAGGGCAAGATGGAGTTCCCGGGGCTGGTCGAGCAGGCCAAGATCTTCGTGCCCGAGCTCAAGAAGGCCGGCTGCGACCTGGTGATCATCAGTGCCCACTCCGGCGCCGACACCTCCAGCTCCTACGGCGACGAGCTGCCCCCTGAGAATGCCTCGACCCTCGTCGCCGAGCAGGTGCCGGACGTCGACGCGATCCTCGTCGGCCACGCCCACCGGGAGATCACGCAGCGCTACGTCACCAACACCGAGACCGGCAAGCAGGTGCTGCTGACCGAGCCGCTCTACTGGGGCATGCGCGTCTCCGTGATGGACCTGGTCGTACGCCGCGAGAAGCGTCACGGAAGGCCCCGCTGGGTCCTGCAGTCGGCGACCTCGCAGACGCTCAACTCCAACACCGTGGACCCCGACCCGGAGGTCTCGGCCGCCGTGCAGGAGCAGCACGACGTCGTGGTCTCCTACGTCAACTCCGTCGTCGGCACCTCGGCGGTGGAGATGCTGGCCGCGCGGGCGGTCGTCGAGGACGTACCCATCATCGACTTCGTCAACTACGTCCAGGCCGACGCGGTCAAGGCGGCGCTCACCGGTTCCGACGCAGAGCTGCCGGTCATCTCGATCGCGGCACCGTTCAGTCGTGCCGCCGCCTTCCCCGCAGGCGAGGTGACCGTACGCGACGTGGCCGGCCTCTACATCTACGACAACACCCTGATGGCGGTACGCATCACCGGCGCCCAGCTCAAGGACTACCTCGAGTTCACCGCCCGCTACTTCAAGCAGGTCAGCGGCACCGGCCCGTTCCCGATCGACGCCGTGACCAACGCGCCGACCGACACCGCGCCCAACGGCACGCCCGACTACAACTACGACACGATCGCCGGCCTGGACGCGGCCCTGACCTACGACATCGACATCTCGGTCGCGGTGGGCTCGCGGATCACCAACCTCGCCTACGACGGCGTCGCGGTGACCGACGGGCAGGAGTTCGTACTCGCGATCAACAACTACCGTCAGTCCGGTGGCGGCGGCTTCCCGCACGTCACCGACGCCACCGTGGTCTACAACCAGCAGGTCGAGATCCGGCAGCTGCTCATCGACTGGGTCACCGAGCACCAGGTCATCGACCCGGCCGCGTTCGCCTCGGTCGACTGGCGCCTCGTCTCCGGTGGTGAGCCCATCACCGTGGAGTAGCCGCCACGGCGGTTGGGCGACGGGTCAGCGGGGGTTGGCCCAGTTGAGCAGCTGGCTCATCGAGATCAGCAGGTCGTCCAGCCGCCGTTCCACGCTGTCCAGGCGCGCGTTGACACTGTCGATCGCCGCGTCGGTGCGCTCCATTCGGCTCTTGATCGCATGGAACTCTGCCGTGTGCATCTGCTGCATCGTCAGGAGATCGATCATGATCGCCTCGACGTCGCTCACGGACAGGCGGCCCCCAACGCCATGCCCCGAGTAGTTCATGGACATGGCGTGAATCTTGTCACGCTGTTCCTACTCAAAGGTAAGGAAAGGCGTTTCCCCTGTGTGAACTTGCCTGACCGTGCACCAACTGTTGGTCAGAAGAGTCTCTCGGTCGGATCATCGAGGCCGCGGAGTGCGTCGTAGTCGACGATCGCGCAGGTGATGCCGCGGTCCTCGGCCAGCACGCGGGCCTGCGGCTTGATCGCCTGAGCGGCGAAGATGCCCCTCACCGGGGCCAGCAGCGGGTCGCGGTTGAGCAGCTCGAGATAGCGGGTCAGCTGCTCGACGCCGTCGATCTCACCGCGCCGCTTGATCTCGACCGCGACCGACTTCCCGTCGGCGTCGCGGCACATCAGGTCGACCGGCCCGATCGCAGTCGGGTACTCCCGGCGTACGAGGGTCAGGCCCTCGCCCAGCGTCGCCGGGTGGTCGGCGAGGAGCTCCTGGAGGTGCTTCTCGACGCCGTCCTTCTGTAGGCCGGGGTCGATGCCGAGGTCGTGCGAGGTCTCGTGGTGGATCTCGTCGATCAGGATCCGCAGGGTGTCGTCCGTCTTGGATGTGACGGTCCACTCGACGCGGCCGTCCTCGGACTTGCCCTCCGAGAGGGTGCAGGGCGGCGACATCCAGTTGAGGGGCTTGTAGGAGCCCCCGTCGGAGTGGACCAGCACCGATCCGTCGGCCTTGAGCATCAACACCCTGGTGGCCATCGGAAGGTGGGCGGTGAGCCGCCCCGCGTAGTCGACCTGGCAGGTGGCAACGACGAGTCTCACCGGGAGAACGTATCGCATGGCCCCATGTGAGCAGCGTCACGCCACTAGGGGTTACTCACGGGTAATAAATTTGGCAGTCTTCCGTCGCATGACGGTTTCGACCCAGGGTTCCATCCACGACGTGCTCGTGCTGCCCTACCTCAACCACGCCATTCGCATGCTCGAGTCGGGCTACGCCACCGCCACCGACATCGACAACGCCATGTGCTTCGGCTGCGGCTACCCCCAGGGGCCGCTGGCCACGGCCGACGAGATCGGCGCCGCCGCCGTACGCGACGCGCTGCTCGCCCGCTTCGAGGAGACCGGCGACAACCTGCACAAGCCCGCCGATCTGCTCACCAAGGTCGCCGGCGAGGCCGGGACGTTCGCCGCGGTGGCCGGGGACCACGCCAAGGCTCCGGAGCTGCGCCACACGATCGAGAGGATCGGCGTGGTCGGCACCGGCACGATGGCCTCGGGCATCGTCCAGGTCTTCGCCCAGGCCGGGTACGACGTCGTCTTCGTCGGCCGCTCCCAGGAGAAGCTCGACGGGGTCGTCGCCGGCATCACCAAGTCGCTCGACAAGGCCATCGCGAAGGGCCGCTCGGACGAGGAGACCAAGGCCGCGGTGCTCGGCCGCCTCACCGGTAGCACCTCGCGCGAGGATCTCGGCGAGGCCGACCTGATCGTCGAGGGCATCGCCGAGGACCTCGAGGTCAAGACCGAGCTCTTCAAGGACCTCGACCGGATCGCCAAGCCGGGGGCGATCCTCGCGACGACGACCAGCTCGATGCCGATCACCGAGCTCGCCAAGGTGACCGCACGCCCCGGGGACGTCATCGGGATGCACTTCTTCAACCCCGCGCCGGTCATGAAGCTCGTCGAGGTGGTCACCACCGACCTCACGTCGCCCGAGGTCGATGAGACCGTGCGCGCACTGTCCACCGCGGTCAAGAAGGTCCCGGTCTCCTGCGGCGACCGCTCCGGCTTCATCGTCAACGCGCTGCTGTTCCCCTACCTCAACGACGCGGTCAAGCTGCACGAGTCCGGCGTGGCCATCGCCGAGATCGACGCCGCGATCAAGGAGACCGCGGGCTTCCCGATGGGCCCCTTCGAGCTCCTCGACGTCGTCGGCAACGACGTCTCCCTGGCCATCCAGTCCGAGCTCCGCAACGAGTTCGGCGAGCCCGGCTTCGACCCCGCCGCCCTGCTGGTCCAGAAGGTCCAGGAAGGCAAGCTCGGCCGCAAGACCGGCGAGGGCTTCCACACCTACTGATCTCCGGCCCCGCTGAGAAGTCACGTACGTCGGCCGAGGCGTCACCTACGCGAATCGAGTCGGCACTTCGGTGCCGACTCGATTCGCGCGAGTGACGCCTCGGCATGCGGGGCCTCGATCAGGGGCGGGGGTAGCCGCGGCGTACGGCTCGTTCAAGGATTCCCAGGGTGGCCCGGATGGACTTCTGGTCGATGACCGGGAAGATCGCCTTCCACTCGGGCAGAGCGGTGGACCAGTCGCAGTACGAGGTGACCCGGGTGTCGCCGGAGTCGAGCTGCTCCAGCTCGTAGCCGAAGCGGTGGCCGATGGGCGGCTTGATGGTGCCTTCGATGGTCCACTCGATCGCCCGGTCGGGTTCGAACCCGGTGATGATCACGGTGACGTCGTACTTGCCGAGCGGGTAGTCGCCGAGGGCCTCGCGGTCCATGTGGACGACGAATCGGTCGCCGACCGCGCCCACCGGCGATCCCTCCGCGGACTGGAGCATGCCGGCGGCGTCGATGGCCACATGGCCGTCGGGGTCGATGAGAACGGCGAAGATGTCGGTGGGGGAGGCGGGGATGATCCGCTCGGCGTCGATGCGTTCGGCGTCGATGCGTTCGGCGGCCTGGGTCTGGTCGGTCACAGCGCCCGAATCTAGCGGCATCACCGGCGTGCCGGACGTCACCCCATGGCAGGATGCGGGGCATGAGTGAGCGCACGATCGAGACAGTCGGAGTCGTCGGCCTGGGCACCATGGGTGCCGGGATCGCGGAGGTGTTCGCCCGCAACGGGTTCACCGTGGTCGGGGTGGAGCGGGACGAGGAGGGCCTCGAGCGTGGCAAGGCCCACCTGGCGCACTCGACGGGTCGCGCGGTCAAGCGCGGCAAGCTCAGCGAGGAGGAGCAGGAGGCGCTGCTCGGCCGGATCTCCTTCGCCACCGACCCGACGGCGCTCAAGGACGTCGACATGGTCGTGGAGGCGGTCGTGGAGTCGCTGGAGCTGAAGAAGTCGATCCTCGCCACCCTCGACGAGATCGTGGCTCCCGAGACGATCCTGGCGACCAACACCTCGTCGCTGTCGGTGACCGAGATCTCGACCGCCTCCAACCACCCGGGTCGGGTCGTCGGCGTGCACTTCTTCAACCCCGCTCCGGTGCAGAAGTTCGTCGAGATCGTACGCACCGTGGTGACCGAGCCCGAGGTGCTCGAGGACGTGCGCGAGGTCGTCGGCAAGGTCGGCAAGTCGCCGGTCGTCTGCGGCGACCGGGCCGGGTTCATCGCCAACGCGCTGCTCTTCGGCTACCTGAACCACGCGGTCTCGATGTTCGAGGGCCACTACGCCACCCGCGAGGACATCGACACCGCGATGCGGCTGGGCTGCGGCTACCCGATGGGACCGCTGGCGCTGCTGGACCTGATCGGCCTGGACACCTCCTACGAGATCCTCGACACGATGTACCGCCAGGGTCGCGACCGGCTGCACGCCCCCGCGCCGATCCTCAAGCAGATGGTCACCGCCGGGATGCTCGGGCGGAAGTCGGGCCGCGGCTTCTACACCTACGAGGCCGCCGACTCGCCGGTCGTCGTCCCGGACGCGCTGACCCCGAGCGCCGACGCCACCCACGAGCTGCGCCGCCCGATCTCGAAGATCGGTGTCGTCGGCACCGGCACGATGGCCTCCGGGATCGTCGAGGTCTTCGCCAAGGGCGGCTACGACGTGACGTACGTCGGGCGCAGCCCCGACAAGGTCGACGGTGTCGCCGCGCGGATCACCAAGAGCCTCGACAAGGCGATCGGACGGGGCAAGCTGGAGGAGTCGGCGAAGCCGCAGATCCTCGGCCGGCTCACCGGCACGACTTCCCTGGACGACCTGGCCGACGTCGACATCGTCGTGGAGGCTATCGCCGAGGACCTGGCCATCAAGACCACGCTCTTCGAGAACCTCGACGACATCTGCAAGCCGGGCGCGATCCTGGCGACCACGACCTCGAGCCTGCCGGTCATCGAGCTGGCGAAGGTGACCAAGCGGCCGTCCGACGTCGTCGGGATGCACTTCTTCAACCCGGCGCCGGTGATGAAGCTGGTCGAGGTCGTCTCCACCGTGACCACGGACGAGGAGGTCTCCGAGACCGTCCGCGCCCTCTGCAAGGAGGTCGGCAAGTCGCCGGTCTCGTGCGGGGACCGGGCCGGCTTCATCGTCAACGCGCTGCTCTTCCCCTACCTCAACGACGCGGTCAAGATGCTCGAGGGTCACTACGCGACCGCCGACGACATCGACACCGCGATGAAGCTCGGCTGTGCACTGCCGATGGGTCCGTTCGAGCTGCTCGACGTCGTCGGCAACGACGTCTCGCTGGCCATCGAGCGCGAGCTCTACCTGGAGTTCCGCGAGCCGGGCTTCGCGCCCGCGCCGCTGCTGGAGCACCTGGTCACCGCCGGTTACCTCGGCCGCAAGACCGGCAAGGGCTTCCGCGACTACAGCTGAAGCGAAGCCCGAAGCAACATGCACAGCTGACAAGAGGTCACTCCCGGCCCGACCACCGTGGCAGTACGCTGAAAGACGTGGGACTTCTGATCGCACTTCTCATCGTCGTCGCGGTGATCGGGACCGTGGTAGTGACCAGCAAGCGTTCGCAGGCGCGAGCGCTGGAAAAGCAGCGCGCTGACCTCGAGCCGGTCAAGCAGCTCGCCTTCGAGGACGTGACCGCCTTCGGTGAAGAGCTGCAGAGGCTTGACCTGGACATGGCCGGCAAGGAGCTCGACGAGGGCGCCAACGCCGACTACCAGCGCGCGCTGGACGAATACGAGACCGCCAAGCGCACCGTCGACAAGATGACCGTGCCCGACGACGTCAAGAAGATCACGACGATCGTCGAGGACGGCCGCTACGCGATCGCCTGCGTCGAGGCACGCGTCGCCGGCGAGCCGCTGCCGAAGCGCCGCCCGCCGTGCTTCTTCGACCCCCGCCACGGGCTCTCGGTCGAGGACGTGGCCTGGGCGCCGCCGGGCGGCACCAGCCGTGACGTACCCGCCTGTGCGCTCGACGCCGAGCGCGTCAAGGTCGGCGCGGAGCCCGACACCCGCAAGGTGATGGTCGGCAACGAGCGCGTTCCCTACTGGCAAGGTGGCCCGGCCTACCGGCCCTACGCCGCCGGCTACTTCGGCGCCTTCTCGCCGATGGACTGGATGTTCGCCGGGCTGATGTTCAGCGCGTTCGGCGGCTTCGACGCCTTCGGCGAGATCGGCGAGGGCATGGGCGACGCGATCGGCGGCATCGGCGAGGGTATGGGCGACATGTTCGGCGGGATCGGCGACGGCATCGGCGACATGTTCGACGGCTTCGATTTCTAGCGGCGTACGCTTCCCCAGTGCCACCACTTCATACGCTCGAGCTCGGCGACGCCGGAAGTCGGGTTGTCTTCCTGCACGGACTCTTCGGACAGGGACGGAACTGGAACACGCTCGGCAAGCAGCTGGCCGACAAGCATCGGGTCACGCTCGTCGACCTGCCGCACCACGGTCGCTCTCCGCAGCCTGACACCTTCGACTACCTCGACGTGACCGCGGCCGTTGCCGAGCTGCTCTCGGCCGATGACCCCGCGACCGTGGTCGGCCACTCGATGGGCGGCAAGGTGGCGATGCTGCTCGCGATCACCCGCCCCGAGCTGGTCGCGAAGCTCGTCGTGGCCGACATGTCCCCGGTCGTCTACGAGCGCGTCGGCGGCTTCAAGACGTACGTCGACGCCATGCAGAGCCTCGACCTGGACCGCATCACCCGCCGCGAGGAGGCCGACGCCGGGATGCAGGAGGCGGTCCCGGACCCGACGATCCGCGGCTTCCTGCTGCAGAACCTGCGCCGCGACGGCGACAGCTGGCGCTGGTCCATGAATCTCCCCGTCCTGGGCCGCGACCTGGACCGCATCGGCGACTGGCCGGCCCACGAGCTGAAGGCGTACGACCCGTACGACGGGCCCGTGATGTGGGTGGCCGGCGAGCTGTCCAACTACGTCACCGACGAGTACGCGTCGGCGATGAAGGAGTGGTTCCCGCGCTACCGCAAGGTGACGATCAAGGGCGCCGGGCACTGGGTCCACTCCGAGAAGCCGGAGACCTTCCTCGCGGCCCTTCGCCAGTTTCTCGGCGACTGAGACACCGAAACAGACGGAGTGCCTGCCGAGCCGCGTCTACGCTGTGCGGCATGGAGCGTGACAAGCCAGTCATCGTGCTGGTCGGCGGCGAGCACGCCGACGTCGTCGAGCGGGAGTTCCGGGCCCGATATGACCGTGACTACCGGATCGAGCCGGTGGTGGGCTTCGCCGCGGGTCTCGACAGGACACGCTCCCTCGTGGCCGAGGGTGCGCAGATCGCGATGGTCGCCGCCGAGCACGTCCTCGACGAAGGCACCTCGATCGAGTTCCTGCACCACGTACCGGCCATCGTGGCGACGGCACGTCGCGTGGCGCTGGTCTCGTGGGATGACTTCGCCGATGCGCTCGACGACCTGCGCGCCGCGGCGCTCCAGCGCGAGATGGACACCTTCGTGCTCATCCCGCGCGGCCCGCGGGACGAGGAGTTCCATACCGCGCTGATCGAGCTGCTCTCCGAATGGGGGTGGTCGGTGGGCAGACCCCTGGTGACCGTGACCGACGTCGTGGCCGAGCCGGGCGACCGCGACGCGGCGGCGGTGCGCGACCTGCTGGAACGGATGGGCTTCCCGCATCGCTCGCTGGGGCCGAGCGACGACGAGGCGCAGGAGCTCATCGAGGCCGCCGGTCCGGGGGCACGGCTGCCTCTGGTTCGTACCTTCACGGGACGCGTGGTCTCCGGGGCGACGGCGGCGACGGCCGCCGAGGCCATCTATGGCGGGTTCGACGAGATTCCGGAGGGCGTGATCGCCGATGTCGCCATCGTGGGCGGCGGACCGGCGGGCCTCGCGGCGGCGGTCTATGCGGCGTCGGAGGGGTTGGCGACGGTCCTCGTGGAGCGCGACGCGATCGGCGGCCAAGCGGGCTCCAGCTCCATGATCCGCAACTACCTCGGCTTCCCGCGCGGGATCTCAGGCATGCGCCTCGCCCAGCGATCCCGCATCCAGGCCGGACGGTTCGGTGCGCGCTTCTTCACCGGACGCCCGGTGACCCGGATCGAGCCTGGCCCGGCCGACGAGCCCGAGCACCAGCACGTGCACGTGCGCGGCGCGCAGTTCTGCGCCCGTACGGTCGTGCTCGCGATGGGCGTGACCTACCGGCGTCTCGGGGTCGCCGGTGTGGATGACCTCGTGGGTGTGGGGGTCTACTACGGGGCCGCGACGTCGATGGCGCGCGAGATGCAGGACCGTGCCGTCTTCGTGATCGGCGGGGGCAACTCGGCCGGGCAGGCGGCCATCCACCTCGCCAAGTTCGCGAGCGAGGTGACGATCCTGGTCCGCCGTCACGAGGTCGCGGAGACCATGTCGGCCTATCTGGTGCGTGAGATCGAGGCGACGTCGAACATCCAGGTCCGGACCCGCACGGTCGTCGCCGACGGCGGGGGCGAGGGCCAGCTGGAGTGGTTGCGACTGGAGAACCTGGACACCGGCGAGGACACCAAGACCGCTGCCGACGGCCTCTTCTGCCTGCTCGGAGCGGAACCCGACTGTGCGTGGCTGGCAGAGGCGGTGGCGCTCGACGAGCACGGGTTCGTCCTGACCGGCCGCGACGTACCGCGAGACGCGTGGGTCGAGGGGAACCCGCCTGCGAGCCTGGAGACGACCGTGCCGGGCGTCTTCGCTGTCGGCGACGCGCGCGCCGGATCCATGAAACGGGTCGCCTCTGCGAGCGGCGAGGGCGCCTCGGTGCTCCCACTCGTGCACGCCCACCTCGCGCGGATGCGCGCTCGGGAGTTCGGCGCCTGAGCCCTAGGACGGCGGGCAACGCCAGGGCTTGATGGGGTCCGTCCTGGTCGGCGGCTGAGACTCTTTCGCGCATCGGCCGACGAACACGCTCGCCATCCGGGCGGCGATGGCGGCCCTCGCTCGGCTCCGGGCACCATCGTCCTGGTCGAGGAGTAGGCGCGCGGCGAGCCCTTGGGTCAGGGCGAACGCAGCCTCCCCTTCGAGGAGGCTGTCGGTCTCGGGGGTGACCTCCCCGCAGGCCATCCCGTTCCTCACCGCCTGGGTGATCCGGTCGCGAAGTCGCCGGTCGAAGGTCCGCTGGTGCTCTGCGAGGGTCGGACTGTCGAGCGCGAGGCCGGCGAAGGCGTGCCGGAGATAGGTCTCGTTCCGGTGGGTGGGGCTCAGCGGAAGCAGTTCCAGCAGACCTGCTCCCAGCATGTGTTCGATCCGCGCATGGTCGCGCTCCGCGCGGATGATCGCCGCGTCGACCCGACCCTCGATGTCGCCCAGCAGACGGCTCAGCGTGTCGGCCAGCAGCGACTCCTTGGAGTCGTAGTAGTGCTGCACCAGGCCGACGGAGATGCCTGCGGCCTTGGCTGTCCCGGCGATGGTCACGGCACCGAGCCCGGAGGCGAGTGCAAGCTCGCGTACACCCGTGGTGATCTGGGCGCGTCGGCTGTCATGGTCTGCGGTCCTGGGCATAAATCAGATGATAACAATATGTCCATATGGTTATTCTCGAGGGCATGGATGTTTCTCGACTTCTGGCAAGTGCCTTCGCTGCCGCGGCGGCCGCGACCGTGGTGATCACCTCTCCGGCGTCAGCGGATGTGCCGACGGAGGTGGATGATGCGGTCGAGGCGTACGTCGAGAGCTGGCGCGAAGCCAACGGCGTTCCAGGTGCGGCGGTCGCGGTCATCGACGGCGACGAGGTGCGGACCTACGTCTCGGGCGAGGACGGTGACGGGACTCCGGTGTCCCGCGCGACTCCGTTCCTGGTGGGTTCGGTCGCCAAGACCTTCACCAGTGCGCTGGTGCTCGGCCTGGTCGAGGACGGCCGACTCCGACTCGACGATCCAGTGGACCGGTATCTGACATGGCTGGACGCGCCGCGAGTCACCGTGCGTCAGCTACTCACGCACACGGCCGGCTATACCGCCCTTGACGGACTCGCTGTCTCGGAGCGGTTCGACAACGGACCCGGTGCGCTGCGTCGGGCGGCCCGCGATCTCGAGCACAACGGGACGCCGGGGGAGTACGCGTACAACAGCGCCGACTACCTCGTGCTGGGCGCCTTGGTCGAGGAGGTCACCGGCAGGTCGTTCGCTGCCGTCGCGGAGGAGTCCCTCTTCGGGCCGCTCGGGATGAAGGACACCAGTGCCGATGCCGACGATGCTGCGGCGCTGCCGGCCGGTCATCGCCACTGGTGGTCGTGGACGCGGGCCTACCAGCCCGGCTTCGACGAGTCCGGCGCCTCCTACGGGTACGTCATCTCGACGATCGATGATCTGGTGGTGTACGCCCGGGCCAATCTGGCTGGTCAAGTACTGCCGCCCAACCTCGAGAGCGACGCCTGGAGCATTCAGGAGGTCACCGGGCAGGGGCGCGGCTATGGCTACGGCTGGAGTGTCCAGGACGGTGATCGCCGCCGTGTTCACCACACCGGTGCCACCCCTGGGTACTTCGCTCATCTCTCCCTCCTCCCCGGAGAGGACCGGGCTGTGGTCGTGCTGGCCAACTCGTACGCCGAGAAGCGCGCGCCGAGCCTGAGTGCCGCGGCTGCGGACATCGACGAGATCGCGCGCGGGGGATCGGCAACCGTCAAGGACGGTGACCCGTTGCTGTCTGCAGCGCCTTGGCTGTTGGCCGGATCCGTCCCGATCGGTCTGTTGCTCGCTCTGGCCGCCCGTCGCATCCCGGGTTCGTCGCCGCTCAGCTGGGTCTGCGCGGTAGCTGCGGGCTTGGCTGCGATGGGCCTGATTCTGCTGCCGAAACTGCTGGGCGCGTCGTTCGGCTTCGCCGTCATCTGGTTGCCCGATCTCGCCGTCGGTGTCGCGGCAGGCAGCGTGACACTGCTGGTCGTGGCGGTTTCTTGCGTCATTCGCCGGGGAAGTCTTCGTCGTCGTACGTCCGACGCGGTGGATCAGGCCGCGAGGGTGTGATCGCGGAGCACGCGGCGCAGCCTGAGCTCTGCTGGCGATGGTGGCGGATCTGGTGCCCAGGTGTCGGGCGGCGGGCTGGTGTAGGTGTGGCCCGTGGGTGTGGTGGTGATGATGGTGCCGTCGGGTATTGGCCTGGCCCGCCATCCGAGGGCTTCTTTGGCCTGGTTGCATCGTTCGCACAGGCCCTGCAGGTTCTCGGCGCTGGTTTCGCCGCCGTCTGCGTGGCGTTCGACGTGGTCGATGTTGCGGATCGGGGCATCGCAGCCGTTGGTGCGGCAGATCCCGCCGTCACGGGTCGCGATGAACTCCGCGAGCCCGTCGGGTGCTTTGCGGGCACGTGATTCCATGGCGACCAGTTGCCCGGCGGGGTCGGTGAACAGGCGACGGACGAACACCTCCGCGTCGGCGAGCGCCTCGCGGGCCCACGTTGCGGGGACGGGTCCGTAGCCCTCGACCATGGCCGGCTGATCGCCGGTGTTGGTGAGGGAGTCGGCGGTCATCACGATCTTGACCTCGATCCGGGGCTTGGCTCCCTCAGTGCGGCCGGTGACTCGGTCGACGAGGGTGTCGGCCATGACCTGACCCCGGCTGCGTTCATCGCCGGCAGCGTGGGCAGCCTTCGCTGCCTGGTCCAGTGCGGCGTAGACGGCGACGCCGTCCTTGACGGGCAGGAGCGCGCCGAGCCAGGTCATCGTGTCCGGTGCCGGGCGGAGGCTGACGCGGCGGTCTTTCACGGCGTTCGCGGCCCGGGCCATGACAGATGCCTGGTCGAGCGTGATGGCGATCGTCTTGGCGGCGTTCTCGAGCTGGCGTAGCCCCATCGACACCGCACGAGCCGGTTCACCGTTCAAGCCGGGTGTGCAGAGCTCCTGGTCGATGACCCGACGGTCCTCCACCGACAAGCAGGCGGTTTCGCGGGCCAGGATGGTGGCCTGCCATTGCGAGAACAGCCCGGCCTTCATCAGGGCGAAGGTGTGCGGCATCTCGGTGGTCAGGATCTTCGCGAGCCCGAGCAGTTTGGCGCCCTTCTCGGGTGAGACCCGCCGCGCCAAGGCGATCTGGGAGGCCACCCCCTCGCCCAGCCTCCGGGCAGGTACCCCGGCCTCTGATTGGCGGGCTCGGACGGCTTCGTCGAGACGTACCGCCGCTTGTGCCTGCACAGCCTCGGCGGTGCACTTGACCGCTTCGAGATGCGAGATCCAGTCGACCAGCTCACTCTCGGACGCACCCGGGGGCGGCCCTGCGAGGAGGTGGTCGATGGTCTCGTACATGCGCCTTATTATATGCGATCGAGTACCCAGGCGCGACCTATTTGTGCTGGTCAGATGACAGTTACGCAGTCAGCGAACAAGCAACGGAGTCCTGCGCCACTCTCTCGCCGCCGCCCCGATATAGGCGAAATCTTTCTCGATCGGGTGCCGGGTCAAGGATGGCCGAAGGCCACCGCGAAGCGGCGCCCGAAGGGCGTCCTTGACGCGGTGCACGATCGAGAAACACTCAAATCAAGGGTCGGCGGCGAACCCTGAAACGAAGAACAGTCACCAAGCGAGGTTTCCCGAAGAAGCGGACCGTGTTGGTCTCGACACGCCTCCGCCTAGCGGCTCCGGCGGCTCGACCAGCGGGCGGACCGGCTATGACAGTAGCCGCCGGAAGACCTCGACGATGCGGTCCGCATCCGCCTCGGACGTACGCCAGTTACTGAACGCCAGCCGCAGCGCGGGAGTGCCGTGATGAACCGTAGGAGTCACGAAGGTGACGCCGGTATCGGCGACCCGGCGAGCGAGCACGGCAGGATCGCCGGGAACCTGAAGGCAGACGATGTTGAGCCGGACAGGCACAAGCAGTTCGACGCCGTCGATCTCGGCAAGAAGCCTCCCGACCCGGCGAGCAAGAGCAATGGTGCGCTCGACGATCTCGCGGTGGCCCTCGCGGCCGTAGGCGTACAGGGTGAACCAGGCAGGCAGGGCGCGCAGGCGCCGGGAGCTCTCCGGGGTGAGGTGTACGAAGTCGGGGGAAGAGCCGGGGAGACCGATGTAGGCCGAGGCGTTGCTGAAGACGCGAGCCTGCAAGTCCGAGTGGCGGCTGAGCTGGATCGCGGAGTCGTAGGGGACGTTGAGCCACTTGTGCAGGTCGACGCAGATCGAGTCGGCGCGGGAGAGGCCGGCGACGAGGTGGGCATGCGCGGGGGAGAGGGCAGCGAACGCGCCGAAGGCGCCGTCGACGTGCAGCCAGAACGGGAACTCGTCGCGGAGGTCGACGATGGCGTCCAGGTCGTCGAAGTCGCCGGTGTTCACGGTGCCGGCGTTGGCGACGACGATCACGGGCCGGCCCTCCTGTTCGCGCAGCGCGGTCCGCAACGCATCGACGTCGACCGCATCCCGGTCGGGGAGGAGAGCGACCGGCTGGAGGCTGTCGCGACCCAGCCCGAGCACGGAGAGCGCCTTGGAGACGGTGGAGTGGGCGGCGCCGGAGAGCACGACGACCCCACCGAGCGCCGCGACGCCCTCGGTCGACACCGACACCCCGAGCCGGTCGCCGAGCCACTCGCGGGCCAGCGCCAGCCCGGTGAGGTTGGACATGGTCGCGCCGGTGACGAACGCTCCGCTGAAGTCGTCTGGAAGGTCCAGCAGGTCGAGGACCCAGCGCACCGTCTCGCGTTCCAGGTCGCTGGCGGCGGAGTCCTGGACCGTGATGGTGTTCTGGTCGAAGACCGAGGTCAGCCAGTCGCCGGCGACCGCGGCCGGGGTCGCCCCGCCGGTGACGAAGCCCAGGTAGCGGGGGCCGGCGCTCGCCGAGAGGCCGGGTGCCCAGCGGGTCTCGAAGTGGCGCAGGGCGGCCTGGCCGCCGAACCCCCGGGCCGGAAGCCGCTCGACGGAGGGCGGGCGGAACGGAGAGGTCACCGGCCGGCGGTCGAGCCCGGCGATGATCTCTTGTGCGTAGTCCTGGATCGCGCCGAGGAGATCGGTCATCCCGGCGAGGTCCGTGTCGAGCCGTGGGTCCATCCTTCGACGGTAGGCCTTCTCAGGGCTCGATGAGACCTGCTCTGATGGCATATCGCGTGACTTGGGTGCGATCGCGGAGGCCCAGCTTGGCGAGGATGTTCTCGCGGTGCCGCTCGACGGTCTTGTAGGAGATCGTCAGCTCGCGGGCGATCTCCCGGGTCGAATGGCCCTCGGCGATGAGCTTGAGCACCTCGTCCTCGCGCTCGGTCAGCACCGTGCGCGGCAGACTCTCGCCACGGTTGAGGCGGTCGAGATAGTCGCGCACCAGGGCACTCATCGCCCCGGGATAGACAAAGGCTTGCCCCCGAATAGCGGTACGGCACGCCTTGACCAGATCCTCGTCGGCGACCGACTTGAGGACGTACCCGCTGGCGCCGACCTTGAGCGCCTCGAAGAAGTACTGCTCGTTGTCGTGCATCGAGAGCATCAGCATCTTCGGAGGCGTACGCATCCGGGCGATCGTGCGCGCGGCCTGCAGTCCGGTCATGCGGGGCATGGCGACGTCGAGGATCACCAGGTCGACCTCGACGTCGCGCAGCCCCGCGACGGCCTCGGCTCCGTCGGCGGCCTCGGCGACCACCTCGAGGTCCGGCTCGGCGTCGAGGATGAGGCGGACCCCGCGGCGTACGAGGGTGTGGTCGTCGGCCAGCAGGATCCGGATCTTCGCGGGCATGGGAGTCACAGGGGTACCTCCAGTCGGACGGTGGTGCCGCGGCCGGGGGTGCTGGTCACGCTCAGGTCGGCACCCACGAGCAGGGCCCGCTCCCGCATGCCGCTGATCCCGGCGCCGGCCACGAGGGCGGCGCTGCCGCGGCCGTCGTCGGAGACGGTGAGGACGACCTTGTCGCCGACCTTGCACAGGGAGAGCTCGGCGGTGGCGGCGCGGGCGTGGCGTACGACGTTGGTCAGCGCCTCCTGGGCGACCCGGTAGATCACCAGCTCGCGGTCCTGGGGCAGCTCGGGAAGCCCGCGGCCGATGGTGCGGCGTACGGTCGTGCGGCCCAGGGCGCCGACATCGGTGGCCAGCGAGGCCAGGGCGGCGTGCAGGCCGAGGTCCTCGAGCACGCCCGGCCGCAGCTGGCGGGCCACCCGGCGTACGTCGTCGATGCCGGTGCGCGCGGACTCGCGGACGGCGGCGAGCTCGGGGCGTACTTCCTCCGGCACCTGTCGCTCCAGCCCCTTGAGCCCCAGGAGTACGACGGTGAGCGACTGTCCCACCTCGTCGTGGAGCTCCTGGGCGATCCGGTGTCGCTCCGCCTCCTGCGCGGCGAGCGCCTTGGCGTTGCTGGTGCTCCGCTCGGTCTCCAGCCGCTCCAGCATCGCGTTGTAGCTGGCCACCAGACGGGCGCCGGCTCCCTCGCCCTGGGTCGTCAGCCGCTGGTCGGGGGAGAGGTGGTCGACCGAGTCCATGGTGCGGATCACCCGGTCGATCGGCGCCAGGCTGCGCAGCAGCAGGAGCGCGTTGAGGGTCGCCATCGCCGCCAGCCCGACCGCGAGCACCACGGCCTCTGAGGCCAGGACGCGCTCGGAGACCCGGGCAGGGGACAGCGCCAGGACCAGGGTGCCGACGCAGAAGACGGTGCCGTTGGTCAGGCAGACCCGCCAGTAGAGCGGTAGATGACTCATACAGCAACCCTGACATGTCCTCTGGTCAGGACTTATGGGTGGCAGCACCCATTCGGATCGAGTCTCCGGTAACGGAGGGTCGATGGCATGGAGCTCAACGCATGATCGTGTACGCAGCGGTGGCCGTCTTCATCGTCACCTACGGCCTCATCGCCACCGAGCGCGTCCACCGCGTCGCCGCCGCCCTGGGTGGCGTCGCCGCGATGGTCGCGCTCGGGATCATCGATGCCGAGTCGGCCTTCTTCAGTCATGAGACCGGGGTCGACTGGGACGTCATCTTCCTGCTCTTCGGGATGATGGTGATCGTCGGTGTCCTCAAACAGACGGGCCTGTTCGAGTTCCTCGCGCTGTGGGCGGTCAAGCACTCCGGCGGCCGCCCGGCGCGCCTGGCGACGCTGCTGATCCTGGTCACCGCGGCGCTCTCGCCGATCCTCGACAACGTGACCACCGTGCTGCTGGTCACGCCGGTGACCCTGTCGGTCTGCGAGCGGCTCGGCCTGAACCCGATGCCCTACCTGATCTCGCTCATCCTGGCCGCCAACGTCGGCGGCACCTCGACCCTGATCGCCGACCCGCCCAACATCATCGTGGCCAGCCGGGCCAACCTGACCTTCGACGACTTCCTGATCCACTCCCTGCCGCTGTGCCTGATCCTGCTGGTCGTTCTGATCGGGCTGGTCCGGGTGCTCTTCCGGCGTGACTTCCGTGGCCGGGTCGACCTGGACGGCCTGATCGAGCCGCCCGCCTCGGCGATCCACGACCGCGGGCTGCTCTACCGCTGCCTCGCCGTCCTGGCCCTGGTGATGCTCGCCTTCGGCCTGCACACCGAGCTCCACCTGGACCCGTCGATGGTCGCCATGCTCGGCGCCGGCGCGATGGTGGTCGTCTCCCAGACACAGACGGAGGCGTTCTTGGAGGAGGTCGAGTGGTCGACCCTGGCCTTCTTCATGGCGCTCTTCGTGCTGGTCGGCGGGCTGGTCGAGGTCGGTGTGATCGGGTCCCTCGGGACGTACGCCGCCGAGCTGATGGGCGACAACGAGCTCGCCGGGGTGACCGGGCTGATGATCGGCTCGGCCGTCGTGGGCGGATTCGTCGACAACATCCCCTACACCGCGGCGATGGTGCCGATCGTGGAGGAGATGGTGGCCTCGACGCCGTCCTCGGGCGCCGACAGTCCGCTGTGGTGGGCCCTCGTCTTCGGCGCCGACCTCGGTGGCAACACGACCGCCGTCGCCGCCGGTGCCAACGTGGTGGTGCTCGGCCTCGCCGCCAAGGCCGGTCACCCGATCAGCTTCTGGAAGTTCACCAGGTACGGCATCGTGGTCACGATCGTGACCCTCGCCGTCGCCTGGGTCTATGTCGCCCTCCGCTACTTCGTGCTGGCCTGACGTTCGCGGTAAGCCGCGACCGCGTTGCGGTTGGTGCACGTCGGCGAGCAGTAGCGCTTGGAGCGGTTGCGGGAGAGGTCGACGACCACGCCGGCACAACCGTCGTCGGCGCAGATCGAGAGTCGGGACAGCTCGTCGGCGCGGATGACGTCGACCATGGCCATCGCGGTCTCGACGGCGATCCGCGTGGCCAGTGGGGCGTCGGGCTCGGTGGCGTGGATGTGCCAGTCGTAGTTCGTGTGGCGGACGAGCTGAGGAGTCGCGCTGTGCTCGGCGAGCATCTCGTTGGTCAGCCGCACGGCCTCGTCGCGCTCTGCGGTGAGGAGGTCGCGGAGCCGGACGCGGAGGGCGCGGACCTCGTCGAGCTCGGCGCGGTCGCGGTCGTGCCGCCCGGTGTAGTCGTACGTCACGAAGAACTCGTCGAGGGCTGCCACGGTCTCCAGCTCGTCGACCGAGCCGGGGGAGAGGGCGAGGGTGTTCGCCAGCGCCGCGGCTGCCTGGAGGCCTACGTCGGTGTCATGGGTGAAAACCATGTTGACACATTACCGCGTCGCTGGGATCGTCATGTGTCATGACGACTTTGACCAATGACGAGGCGGTGCCGCAGAGCACGCAGAAGACGCCGCTGGTGGCTGCCGGACTGCTCATGGCGGTCGTCTCGGCGGTCACGTTCAGCCTCTCGGGACCGCTGGGACGCGGCCTCTTCGACACCGGCTGGTCGACGGGCGGCGTGCTGGTCTTCCGCGTCGGCATCGGCGCCGTCGTGCTGGCCCCCTTCGCGCTGCGCGCGCTCGCCGGCCGGTGGCGGGGTGTCGCCGCGAGCTGGCGGGTCGTGGTGGCGTACGCACTGCTGGCCATCGTGGTGCCGCAGTTCGCCTTCTTCTCGGCGGTGCAGTGGATGGCGGTCGGGCCGGCGCTCCTGCTGGAGTACATGGGGGTGGTGCTCGTCGTCGCCTGGATGTGGCTGCGGCACGGCGAGCGGCCCTCGCGGCTGACGATGGTCGGCGCCCTGGTCGCGATCGCCGGGCTCGTGCTCGTCCTCGACCTGGTCAGCGGCGCGAACGTGCACCCGCTCGGCATCATGTGGGGCTCCGCGGCCGCCGTCGGTCTGGCCGGCTACTACGTGCTCAACGCCCACTCCAGCACCACGCTGCCACCGCTCGCGCTGGCTTGGCTCGGCCTGACCGGGGCCACGGCTCTGCTCGTGCTGCTCTGCCTGATCGGGGCCATCCCGTTCGCGATGGAGACCACGCCGGTGGTCCTGGCGGGCCTGGAGATGCCGTGGTGGGGCCCGCTGATCGGCCTCGGCGTGCTGACCTGCTCAGTTGCGTACGCCACCGGGATCGCCGCCACCCGCACCCTCGGTTCGCGGCTCTCGTCCTTCGTCGGGCTCCTCGAGGTCGTCTCGGCAGTCGTCGTGGCCTGGCTGCTGCTCGGCGAGGCGCCCGGCCTCATCCAGCTCATCGGCGGGCTGGTCGTGCTGGTCGGCATCATCGCGGTCCAGCAGGGAGAGCAGTCGACGACCGCCTCCTGACAACGCGAAGCGCCGCACGCATCGGCTGCGTGCGGCGCTTCACAGGTGGGTGGAACTAGCGCTCGTCCTGAGCCCTGACGTAGACCTCACGGATCAGCATCAGGATGGCGGCCGCCGTCGGGATCGCCAGCAGGGCGCCGACGACACCGAGGAGCGAGGCACCGATGAGGGCCGCGATCACCGTGATGACGCCGGGGATGTCGACCGAGCGGGACATGACCCGCGGATAGACGATGTAGTTCTCGAACTGCTGGTAGGCGATGTAGAAGATCACCGCGATGAGGCCGGTCTTCAGGTCGGTCGTCGCGAAGGTGATCGCGCAGACGATGATCGCGCCGATGGTGGCCCCGATCATCGGGATCACGTCGGTGATCATGACGACGAAGGCCAGAGCGACCGCGTATTCGCCCATCCCGATGACGAAGAGCAGCACCAGGGTGGACAGACCGGCGCACAGCGCGACGATGAACGCCCCGGAGACATAGCCCCCGATGCCCTCGAAGACTCGGTCACCGAGCTTGCCGACCCGCTCGCGGCGTGAGGCCGGGGCGAGACGGTAGATGGCGTTCTTCGTCTGGTCGTAGGCGGCGATGAAGTAGAGCGTCAGGACGATGACGATGAAGCCCGTGACGAGCACGTTGATCACCGCCAGGCCCACGCCGAGCGCCCCGCCGAAGGCACTGCTGACGAAGTCGCCACTGGCGACGTAGTCCTGCACCTTGTCGAGGATCTGGTAGTCCTCGTTGAACTGCTGGATGCGCTGGTTGCGCTGCAGTTCGTCGATCCAGTCCGGGACGTTGGCCGAGATCTTGGCGACCTGGTCGCTGATCACCGGCACGAGCGCCACGAAGAAGAGCACGAGGGCGCCCAGTACGCCGAGGATGACACTCAGGACCGCCCACGGCCGTGGGAAGCCACGCCTCTGCAGGAACACCACCATCGGATTGATCCCCGCGGCGATGAAGAGCGAGACCACCACCTGGAGGATCACGCTCCCCATCGTGGTGAGGAGGTTGCTCGCTGCGTAGGCCGTCAGCAGGCCGAGGCCCAGGAGCAGCCCGAACAGGTAGGGCGACCTCCTGTCGAACGGCGGTCCGGGCTTGCCGAACTTCTTGTCGCGCTCGCTCTCTTCAGGCTCCGGCTCCTCGACGTCGATCGCGGCCTCGCTGTCGACCGTCGCGTCGTCGGTGGAGTCGGTCTGGGCAGACGTCGTCTCCGGACCGTCCGCAGGACGGTCGGCAGCGGCCCCGCTCACCGGCTCTCGGTCGCAGTCTCGGGCTCGCGGATAGCGGTCTTCTCGGAGGGCTCGTCGTAGTCGTCGTAGTCGTCGTCGTCCGAGTCGACCAGGGTGACGCTCTCATCGACCACCAGCTCACCGTCGACGATGTCCTCGTCGTCGGTGATCGGCTTCGGTGCCTCCAGCTCAGCCGGGTCCTCGGTCTTGCCGAACCCGGAGACCAGATCGGTGAGCGAGGAGAGCTGAGCGGCGATCGCGTCGCGACGCTTGGTGAGACGGTCGACCTCGGCCTTGATGATCGCGTGGCCCTTCTCGGCCTCGACGGTCGCGGTGGAGGCGAGGTGGTCGGCCTCGGCGCGAGCCTTGGACAGGATCGCCTCGGCGTCGCGGCGGGCGCGAGCGATGATCCCCTCGGACTCCTTGGCCAGCTCGGCGCGCTGGTCGGCGACGTGCTGGGCAGCGATCCGGGCCCGCTCCTCGGCGTCCGCGGCGCGGGTCTCGCCCTCGGTCACGATGCGGGTGGTCTCGGCCATCGCCTGGTCGTGGTGGTCGGCGGCCTCGCGGGCGAGACGCTCGCGCTCGACGGCGAGCATCCGCCGGGCCTCCTGGACCTCGCGGTCCGCGCCGGCGCGTGCCTTCTCGACCTCGCGCTGGGTCGACGTACGCAGCTGGGTGACCTCCTGCTGCACGGCGAGCCGGATCTGGTCGGCCTCGCGCTTGGCGGCGGCGAGCAGCTCGTCGCTCTCGGCCTGCACCATCTTGCGGGCCTGCTGGACCTCCGAGGTCACCTTCTCGCGGTGATCGTCGATCTCCTTGTAGTGCGTCGTACGCAGCGCCTCGATGTCACGCTGGGCGGACGCCTTGGTCGCGGCAGCCTCACGCTGGGCGGCCTCGCGGATGACCGCGGCCTCCTTCTCGGCGGACTCCTTGACCGCGGCGGCCTCCTCCTCGGCCAGCCGGAGCATCGCGCTCGCGCGACCACCCAGGGAGGCGTAGGAGGGGGCTTCGTTGCCCTGGGTGGCGGCGGCCTTGAGGTCGGTGACCTTGCGCTCGAGCTCGGCGATGCGGCGCTGGGCGTTGCGCAGCGCCGACTGACCCTGGCCGTTGGCCTGGAGCAGCTGCTGCACCCGCGCGTTCACCGTGCCGGGGTCGTATCCGCCACGCCGCACGACCGGGAAGGCTGGGAGTGAGCCTGGAGCCGGTGGAGCCGAGTTGTGGCCGGAGCTGGGCGATCCGGACGCGCCAGGAACCCGAGGGAGAACCTGCGTCTCCGTCGAGTCCTGGTCGGGCTTCTTCCGAGGCTCGGAAGCCTCGTTGAAGATGGATAGTCCCTCATTCGTCATTTGTGGCGGATTCCTCACACTTTAGGGGGGTTTGTGTCTTGCCCTCTGCTCCCAAAGGGCAAGACTACGGCCGGTCACCCCTCGCGCAAGGGGAGACCGGCCGTGAATCCAGTCTCAAATGGGCTATTTACCCGGGCTCGACGTCTCAGATTCCGCGGAACAGGTTGATCTTGTCGATGTGAGCCGCGCGCTTCTCCTCGTCGAGGACGCCGAGGCCCTCCTCGGGAGCGAGACAGAGCACGCCGACCTTGCCCTGGTGCTTGTTGTGGTGGACGTCGAGAGAGGCCTGGCCGACCTCCTCGAGGGTGTACGTCCGCGACAGCGTCGGGTGGATCTTGCCCTGGGCGATGAGGCGGTTGGCCTCCCACGACTCGCGGTAGTTCGCGAAGTGGCTGGAGATGATCTTCTTGAGGTTCATCCACAGGTAGCGGTTGTCGTACTCGTGCATGTAGCCCGAGGTCGACGCGCAGGTGGTGATGGTGCCGCCCTTGCGGGTGACGAACACGCTCGCGCCGAAGGTCTCGCGGCCCGGGTGCTCGAAGACGATGTCGATGTCCTCGCCGCCGGTGAGCTCGCGGATGGCCTTGCCCAGGCGCAGCCACTCCTTCGGGTTCTGCTTGGTGCCGTCCTCGTTCCAGAACTTGAAGTCCATCTCGGAACGGTTGATGACCATCTCGGCGCCCATGTTGCGCACGATCTTGGCCTTCTCCTCGTTGGAGACCACGCAGACCGGGTTGGCGCCGCCGTTGAGGGCGTACTGCGTCGCGAAGCCGCCGAGGCCGCCGGAGGCGCCCCAGATCAGGACGTTGTCGCCCTGCTTCATGTTGCCGCCGTTGGCGGAGACGAGCTGGCGGTAGGCGGTGCAGTTGACCAGGCCGGGGGAGGCGGCCTCCTCCCAGGTCAGGTGCTCGGGCTTCGGCATGAGCTGGTTGGCCTTGACCATCGCCACGTCGGCGAGGCCACCGAAGTTGGTCTCGAAGCCCCAGATGCGCTGGGAGGGGTCCATCATCGTGTCGTTGTGGCCGTCGGGGGCCTCGAGCTCGACCGAGAGGCAGTGGGCGACGACGCGGTCGCCGGGCTTCCACTTGGTCACGCCGGCACCCACGGCCAGCACGACGCCGGACAGGTCGGAGCCGACGACGTGGTAGTCGAGGTTGTGGCGGGCGCCGAGCTCGGACTCCTTGCCGTAGCGCTCCAGGAACCCGAAGGTGGAGACCGGCTCGAAGATCGAGGTCCACACGGTGTTGTAGTTGATCGCGGACGCCATCACCGCGACGAACGCCTCGCCCGGACCGAGCTCGGGCAGGGCGACATCCTCGACGTGGATGGACTTGCGCGGGTCCTTCTCCTTGGTCGCGACGCCCTCGAACATGTCGACCTCGTCCTTGTGGACGGTTGCGGCGCGGTAGTGGTCGGGGATCTCGAGGTTCGCAAACTCCTCGCCGGGCGTATCGCCGGCGAGAATCGCGTCGAGGATGTGTTGCATGGTCGGCTCCTGCGTCGTCGTAGGGGTCGCGGTTGACTCTAGTTCGCTGGACATTACTGGTGAGTAACCGCAATGACCAGCCTGATGTGACACATGACTCTTGGATCGTTCATCTCGACGAGCTCGATACAGCGCACGTGCCGTGGTGGACCCTCGGGATCAGTGGGCGGTGTTGGCGGCCGGCTCGACGAGCTCGACCAGGACGCCGCCGGCGTCCTTGGGGTGGATGAAGTTGATCCGGGAGTCGGCGGTGCCGCGTCGCGGTGCGTCGTAGAGAAGGCGTACGCCGCGCTCCTTGAGGATCGCCGAGACCTGCTCCACGTCGGTGACCCGGTAGGCGAGCTGCTGCATGCCGGGGCCGTTGCGGTCGAGGAACTTCGCGATGGTGCTGTTCTCGTTGAGCGGGGCGAGCAGCTGGAGCTTGTTGTCGGAGTCGCCGATCGCGATCATCGCCTCCTCGACGCCCTGCTCCTCGTTGGTCTCGCGGTGGGCGAGCTTCATGCCGAAGGTCTTCTCGTAGAAGTCGATCGCCGCGTCCAGATCGGCGACGGCGAGACCGACGTGGTCGATCTGGGTGAACAGGTGCGATGGGATTTCCACGGATGTCATGGGCCTACTCTCCTTGAGGTCGGGCTCAACGGGCACAATGTGTGATGACAGCCACACCAGGCTGTCCCCAACACTCTTCCCACTGAGGTTACTAATTAGTAACCTCAGTGCAGATCAGCACCACCCAACATTCTTGGAGGACCCATGTCCAACGTCATCGTCGCCGGGGCACGTACGCCGATCGGCCGCCTGCTCGGCGGGTTCAAGGGCCTGTCCGCGGCCGATCTGGGCGGCATCGCCATCAAGGGCGCCCTCGAGAAGGCGGGCGTCTCGCCGGATCAGGTCGACTACCTGATCATGGGCCAGGTTATCCAGGCCGGTGCCGGCCAGAACCCGGCGCGCGCCGCGGGCATCGCCGGCGGGCTGCCGATGAACGTGCCCTCGATCACCATCAACAAGGTCTGTCTCTCCGGCCTCAACGCCATCGCCACGGCCGACCAGCTGATCCGTGCCGGTGAGGCGGAGGTCATCGTCGCCGGCGGCATGGAGTCGATGACCAACGCGCCGCACCTGCTGCCGAAGTCGCGCGAGGGCTTCAAGTACGGCGACACCACGCTGGTCGACGCGATGGCCTACGACGCGCTCTACGACCAGGCCACCCAGCAGGCGATGGGCGGGCTGACCGAGCAGATCAACTCCGAGGGTGTGAAGCTCACCCGCGAGGAGCAGGACGCGTTCGCCGCCACGTCGCACCAGCGCGCCGCCGCGGCCCAGAAGAATGGCGTCTTCGACGACGAGATCGTCCCGGTCTCCATCCCGCAGCGCAAGGGCGACCCGATCGTGATCAGCGCCGATGAGGGCGTACGCGGCGACACCACCGCCGAGTCGCTCGGCAAGCTCCGTCCGGCGTTCTCCAAGGACGGCACGATCACCGCCGGCTCCGCCTCGCAGATCTCCGACGGTGCTGCCGCCGTCGTGGTCATGTCGAAGGAGAAGGCCGAGTCGCTCGGTCTGGAGTGGCTGGCCGAGATCGGCGCCCACGGCATGGTCGCCGGTCCTGACTCCTCGCTGCAGCTGCAGCCGGCCAACGCCACCGCCAAGGCCCTCGAGAAGGAGGGCATCACCGCCGCCGACCTCGACCTCGTCGAGTTCAACGAGGCGTTCGCGGCCGTCGGTATCGAGTCCACCAAGAAGCTCGGCCTCGACCCCGAGATCGTCAACGTCAACGGCGGCGCGATCGCCCTCGGTCACCCCGTCGGCATGTCCGGGACGCGAGTCGTGCTCCACCTGGCCCACGAGCTCAAGCGCCGCGGCGGTGGCACCGGTGCCGCCGCGCTGTGTGGCGGTGGCGGTCAGGGCGACGCCCTGATCGTGCGTGTCCCCAAGGCCTGAGCCATCTCTGATGTGAGTGACCTGGTCGCGCGCGCCCGGGGCGGTGAGCCCCGGGCGGTCGCGCGGCTGGTGTCGTACGTCGAGAACGCCCCGGTCGGTGGGGGAGAGCGGCTCCGCGAGGTGATGGCCGCGCTCGCGCCTCACGGCGGGAACGCCCACATCGTGGGGCTCACCGGCGCGCCCGGGGTCGGGAAGTCGACCACCACCTCCGCGCTGGTCCGCGAGCTGCGCTCCGCGGGGCGCACCGTGGCGGTGCTGGCCGTCGACCCGTCCTCGCCGTTCTCCGGTGGTGCGCTGCTGGGCGACCGGATCCGGATGACCGACCACGCCACCGATCCGGGTGTCTTCATCCGCTCGATGGCCTCCCGAGGCCACCTCGGCGGGCTGGCCTGGTCGGCGCCGCAGGCGATCCGGGTGCTGGACGCCGCCGGGTTCGACGTCGTGCTGGTCGAGACCGTGGGTGTCGGCCAGTCGGAGGTCGAGATCGCCGGGCTCGCCGACACCACCGTGGTGCTGCTCGCGCCCGGGATGGGCGACGGCATCCAGGCGGCGAAGGCCGGGATCCTGGAGATCGGCGACCTCTACGTCGTCAACAAGGCCGATCGCGACGGCGCGACCAAGGTCCAGCGCGACCTGCGCGGGATGCTGCGCCTGACCGACCGCACCGAGGGGTCCTGGACCCCGCCCGTCCTCACCGCCGTCGCTCAGTCCGGCAAGGGTCTGGCCGAGGTCGTCGGCGCGCTCGACGAGCACCTGGATTGGCTGCGCTCCAGCGGGACGCTGGAGCTGCGGCGTACGCGCCGGGCCCGGGCCGAGGTCGAGGCCATCGCCGTCGAGACCCTGCGCGCGCGATGGTCGAGCGTGGGCTCGGACGGCGACCTGGACGCCCTGGCGGCGGACGTGGTCAAAGGCGTACGTGACCCGTACGCAGCGGCCGACACCCTCCTCGACGACTAGAGTTGTCCCGGCGTACGGCCTGTTCTCTCGCCATGGGTTCGGCGGAGTCACTATCGTTGGCGGTGTGAACCTCTTCGGTGTCGACATCTCCAAGCACCTCCTTCGCGACGAAGGCGAGGTCGTCGTCGACGAGGTCACCCATCACTGGGTCTCCTATCTCCGTCCGGTGGGCGAGGCGATCCTCGGGCTGGCGCTGATGATCGTCGCGGCGACGATCGACATGAACGTCGCCTGGATCATCGTGCTGCTCGCCTTCGCGCTGGTCGGGCACGCGTTCTGGCGGGCGCTGGTGGTCAGCCGGGACCGGTTCGTGGTCACCAACATGCGCATCTTCCGCGTCCACGGGGTGCTCTCGAGCGAGCTGGCGACCATGCCGCTGGCGCGAGTCCTCGACATCACCGTGAAGCAGTCGTTCACCGGCCAGATCTTCAACTACGGCCACTTCGTCTTCGAGTCGGCCGCCCAGGAGCAGGGCCTCAACAACATCTACTTCGTCGGCCGGCCGAACGAGCGAGACCTGACCATCCAGCGCGTCGTCCAGCGCGCCGGCCTGCGCGGCAGTGTGGGATAAACCAGCGTCGGGTGCCTGCCACCCTGGTGCCTGCTCATAGGATTGAGAACATGACGCAGCAGCCGTTCTCCCGCCCCGGAGCCGTCGATCTCTCCGGGCTCGCCAGCACCACGCCCGCACAGGACGCCTCCTTCGGCGGTCCGGCCGATGCGGCTCCCGCCCAGGGGCGGAGCGCCGGCTCCTACACCGTCGAGGTCGACGAGCAGATCTTCCAGTCGGTGCTCGAGGCGTCGATGACCGCTCCGGTTGTACTGGTCTTCTACGGTGCCTCCCGCTCGCCCGAGAGCGTCACCTACGCGGGCGACGTGTCGACGGTCGTGGAGGAGTACGACGGCCGTTTCCTGGTCGGCCTCGTCGACATCGACAAGAACCCGCAGATCGCGCAGGCGCTGCAGGTGCAGCAGGTGCCGCTCCTCTACATCCTGCTCGACGGCCGGCCGGTCACCCAGCCGATCCCGGGCGCGCTCAACCTCGAGGAGCTGCGTACGGTCTTCCAGCAGCTCGGCCAGCAGCTCACCACCCAGGGGATCGGCGGGCGACACAAGCCCAACGCCCTCGGCGGTGCCGTGGCGACCGAGGACGGGGACGAGCCGGCGATGGATCCGCGCTACGCCCCGGCCCAGGACGCCCTGGAGCGCGGCGACATCGACGCCGCCGTGGCCGAGTACGAGAAGCTGATCGCCTCCAACCCCGCCGACTCCGAGGCCGCCGCCGGGCTGGCGATGGCCAAGGTGCTGCAGCGTACGCAGGGGGTCGACCTCAACGCGGCCCGTGCCGCCGCCGCGGCCGCGCCCGACGACGTCGACGCGCAGACGCTCGTCGCCGACCTGGACCTGCTCGGCGGCCACGTCGAGGACTCGTTCATCCGGCTGGTCGAGCTGGTGCGGCGCACGTCGGACTCTGAGCGCAACAAGGCGCGCGAGCACCTGCTGGGCCTGTTCGCCGCGGTCGGCAACGACGACGAGCGGGTGCTCAAGGGTCGTCAGTCGCTGGCCTCAGCGCTGTTCTGAGCGGCCCTGTTCTGACCCGCGAGGGCCGTCAGCACGGCGGTGACCGCCGGTGAGGCGGCCATCGTGCGCCGGTGCAGCGCGAGGATCTCGCGCGTGGGGACCGGGTCGACGACGCGTACGGCGACCAGGTCCTCACCCAGCGCCGCCCGCCCCATGCGGGGGATGAGCGCGATCCCGAGACCGGCTCGCACGAGAGCCAGATGGCTGTCGAACTCCATCGAGACGTGCGCGATCCGCGGCAGATGGCCGGTGCCGGCGTACATCCGGTTCAGCCACTGCCGGCAGATCGTGCCCTCCGGTGTCGCGATCCAGTCCTCGGCGACGAGGTCGTGAGGGGTCACCTTGGCGAGCTGGGCCAGTGGATGTTCGCGATGGGTGATCACGTCGGCGATGTCGCGGTGGAGCTCGGTGGTGACGAGATGGTCGGGGATGGAGAGCGGAACGTCGCCCCAGGAGTGCACCACGCCGATCTCGCTGTGACCGGTGGCGACCAGGTCGACGGTGTCCCACGGCTCGCGCTCGGAGAGGGTGAGGGCGAGCTCGGGATGGGCGATGCGGAGCTCGCCCGCGACCGGCGCGATCAGTCCGCGCATCGCGGTCGAGAAGGCGGTCAGCCGCAGTCGGCCGGCCACGGTGGTGGCCTGCTCGTGCAGCCCTGACTCCAGCGACTCCATGTCGGCGAGCAGCCGCGACCCCTCGTCGACCAGATGCCGGCCGGCGTGGGTGAGCATGACGCCGCGCCCGATCCGCTCCAGCAGAGGTACGCCGACCTGTCGCTCGAGCCGCTTGACCTGCTGTGACACGGCGCTGGGCGTGAAGCCCAGGGCGTCGGCGGCCGCCACGACCGAGCCGTGGGTGTCGACGGTGCGCAGGGCGACGAGCGAGGCGAGGTCGATCATGAAGTAATGCTACGTCATCGGATGAAGAATCATTCGCTGGTGCTTCATTGTCTTTGGGGTCATCGTTGACGGTGTGAACCGCCGTGACTCGCTGCTCGCCGTCCTCGTCGCCGTCCTGTGGGGCTTCAATTTCGTCGTCATCGACTGGGGCCTCGAGGCGCGCGACGGGCATGCGGTGCCGCCGCTGCTCCTGCTCGCGGTGCGGTTCGTCCTGGTCGCGTTCCCGGCGGTCTTCCTGCTTCCGCGCCCGAAGGCGTCGTGGCGGGTCGTGGCGGCGGTAGGGGTCTTCATGAGCCTGGGCCAGTTCGGGCTGCTCTACACGAGCATGGCCGCCGGGATGCCGCCCGGTCTCGCCGGACTGGTGCTGCAGGCGCAGGTCGTGCTCACCATCGTCCTCGCGGCTGGTGTGCTGCGCGAGCGGCCGACCCTCCTGCAGGTGATCGGCGTCGTCGCCGGCGCTGTCGGGCTGGTCGTGGTGGCTCTCGGGCGGGGCGGCCACGTGCCCGTCGTCGCGCTGGTGCTCTGCCTGCTCGCCGCGCTGTCATGGGCGATCGGCAACGTGATCTCCCGGGCGGCCAAGGTGCCCGGCGGGCTCTCGCTGACGGTCTGGTCGGCCCTGGTGGTTCCGCTCCCGCTGTTGGCTCTCTCGCTGGTTCTCGACGGACCCGAGGGTGTCCGCGAGGGGGTGGCCGCCTTCGGCTGGGAGGCGCTGGTGTCCACGGCCTACACGGTGGTGCTGGCCTCGTTCGTCGGCTACGGGATCTTCAACTCGCTCCTCGCGCGGCACCCGGCGTCGTCGGTGGTGCCGTGGATCCTGCTGGTGCCGCCGGTCGCGATCGGCTCCGCATGGCTGCTGCTCGGGGAGGTGCCGAGCGCCGGCGAGCTCGCCGGTGGCGCCCTCCTGGTGATCGGGGCGCTGGTCGCTCAGGGGGTGGTGCGCCTGCCGCGGTCCGGCAAGGTCGCGGGGCCGCTCCCGGATCTCGTCGAGAGCGGAAAGCGCCGCTGAGCGCTCCCCGGATCTGACCCACGGACTGGCCGCATGCGGCCAGTCCGTTGCTGTGACTCCCGTCATAGGTGTGACGTGCGACATACTAACCTCCGTTGGAGTTGAATCGTTTCAGGAGGTGCGATGAGAGCCCTGGTGACCCTTGCGTTGGTGGCGTCAGCCGTCGGTCTGATGCCGTCCGCGGCAGTCGCGAGCGACCCGTCCGGCGGGGTTGCCGCCCCGGCGCGACTCAGCGTCGGAGGGGTGAGCGACCCGATCGGCATCGACGACCTCACCCCCGACCTGCAGTGGCGCAACGGCGCCGGTGTCGCCCGACAGACGGCCTACCAGGTCCGCGTCGCCTCGACCCGCAGCCGGTTGGGCGACCCCGACCTGTGGGACAGCGGTCGGGTCCGCTCGGCCGCGATGGCGACGTCCTACGCGGGCGATCGCCTCGGCTCCCGCGACAAGGCGTCGTGGCAGGTCCGGGTCTGGGACGCGGCCGGCCGGGCGAGCGAGTGGAGCAGGCCGGCCTCCTTCGAGATGGGCCTGCTCGACGAGTCCGACTGGCAGGGGCGGTGGATCACCGATGAGCGCTGGGCCGCCCCGCTCCATCAGGACGTCAGCATCGGCGCGCAGGAAGCCCGCTACGTACGGCTGACCGTGGTCGACCTCGGCCGTCCCGGCGAGCCCCTCGACGACCCGAACTGGAAGCCTCGCCTCGAGCTCGGCGAGATCGAGGTCACCCACGGCGCCGACGGGGCCAACCTCGCCGAGGGCGCCACCGTGACGGTCTCCGAGGAGAACTCCGAGCCGGGCGTGTGGGACCCCGCCTACCTGACCGACGGCAAGGTCACCACCGCGGACGACCCGCGTGGCTACCGCAGCGACTACCACCCCGAGACCGACGTCCAGGACCAGCCGATCGTGATCACGATCGACCTCGGTGAGCCGACGGCGATCGACACGGTCCGGCTCTACTCACTGTGGGACGCGCCCAGCGACTACGGCACCACGCCGAACTTCGCCCGCGACTTCCAGGTATCGGTCTCCGCCGACGACACGACGTTCACCAAGGTCGGTCCGCGGACCAAGGTCTCCGCGGTCTCCAACCTGCATACCTCGCCCGAGGGGCTGCCGGTGCTGGCCCGGGACTTCACCGCGGGTGGCGACGTCGCCTCCGCGCGGCTCTACGTCACCGGCGAGGGCGTCTACGACGCCTCGCTCAACGGCGAGCCGGTCTCGCCCGACCTGCTGCAGCCCGGCAACACCGAGCACAGCGTCCGCGTCCCTTACGCGACGTACGACGTCACCCGGCTGCTCCGCAAGGGCGGCAACACCTGGGGGATCGAGCTCGGCAACGGCATCTATAACGTCTTCAACACCCCCGAGATCCCCAAGCGCTACATGAAGGCGGCCGCCGGGCACGGCGCCCCGCGGGCGATGGGGCAGCTCGAGATCACCTACCGCGACGGCCGGCGCCAGACTGTCGCGACCGGCTCCTCGTTCAAGTCGACCCTCGGCGAGGTCACTTTCTCGAACTGGTACGGCGGCGAGGACCACGACGCCCGGCGCGACCTGGGCGCCTGGAACGAGCCCGGCGCGGACCGTGACGGCTGGCTAGACGCGGTCGACATCGGCGCCCCGGCCGGCGACCCGGAGCTGGTGGCTCAGCAGAGTCCGCCGATCCGCGAGGTCGACACCTTGGAGACCGTTGCCGTCAAGGAGCCGAAGGCGGGGACGTACGTCTTCGACCTCGGCACCAACTTCGCCGGTTGGCAGCAGCTGACGACCAGCGGCCCGGCCGGGACCACGATCACGATGCGACCGGCCGAGAAGCTCAAGGCCGACGGCACCGTCGACCAGGGCAGCGTCGGCGGCGACATCCGGGACCGGTTCACGCTGGCCGGCACCGGCGCGGAGACGTTCACGCCGAGGTTCGTCTACCACGGCTTCCGCTACCTCCAGGTCGAGGGCCTGACCACCGCGCCGACCGCCGCGACGGTGAAGGGGCTGGTGCTGCGCGCCACCGACCGGGCAGTCGGCTCGTTCGCCACCTCCGACGCTCAGATGACCGGGATCCACCGGATCATCGACCGCTCGGTGCAGTCCAACATGTACTCCGTCTTCACCGACTGCCCGCACCGCGAGAAGCTCGGCTGGCTCGACCAGACCAACCTGGTCTTCGACACCCTCGCCTACGGCTACGACGTCCAGGCGCACTACCGCAAGATGCTGCAGGACGTCGTGGACGCCCAGCAGGACGACGGCCTGATCCCCACCACCGCACCGGAGGACGCGCTCTTCGCCGGGGCCTTCCGGCACGACGCCAACTGGGGCGCGACCCTCGCGGTGTCGTCCTGGCAGATCTACCAGTGGTACGGCGACGACAGCGCCATGCGCGCCCACTGGCCGCAGATGGTGGAGTACGCCGACTACCTGGCCTCGATCTCGAAGGACGGCATCGTCTCCGGTGGCCTCGGTGACTGGATCACCCCGGCCTCACCGGCCACGCCTCCGGCGCTGACCCAGACCTGGGCCTACCACCGCATCCTCACCCATATGAGCCGGATCGCGGCCGCCCTCGAGAGCGACGCGGACGCCGCTGCGTACGAACAGAAGGCGGCGGAGGTGGCCACGGCCTTCCACGCGACCTTCTACCACCCGGAGACCGGGCTCTACGGCAACGGCGACCAGGCCAGCCAGGCTCTGGCGCTCCAGGAGGACCTCGTCCCGACCGACCTGCGCGCCGGTGTCCTGGACCGATTCGTCCAGCAGATCCGCGCCGCGGATGACCACATCGTCGTCGGTGAGGTGGGTCTGTACGCAGCCGTCGACCTGCTCTCCAAGGAACGGCTCGACGACGTGCTCCACGACTGGGTGCAGCGCAACGACGGGGTCAGCTACGGCAAGTTCCTCGCCGCCGGCGCGACCTCGCTGCCGGAGAGCTGGACCAGCTCCGGCGCCTCGCAGAACCACTACATGCTCGGCGCGATCGACTCCTGGTTCACCGGTGGGGTCGCCGGCATCACCCAGGCCGACGACTCGGTGGCTTGGAAGAAGGTCGTGATCGAGCCCGCGCTCGTCGGTGACGTCGGGTCGGCCGCGTCCTCCTACGAGTCGGTCCGGGGCACGATCTCCAGCTCGTGGGTCCGGACGGACGGACAGGTCCGGCTCACGGCCACGATCCCGCCGAACACCACCGCGACCGTCCGGGTGCCGGCAGCCGAGGGCGTCCGGGTCACCACCCCGACCGGCGCCCGCCGGGTGGCCTCGACGGTCCCCGGGTTCGCCGAGTTCGAGGTCGGGACCGGCACGTACACGTTCATCACCAGGTAGGAGCAGAACATGATCCGACTCACCGGCCTTCTCGCCGGCACCGCGGCCCTGGCGACAGCGCTCGCGCTCGGCACCGTACCCACCGATCCCGCGGTGGCGGCCCAGGGAGCGACCCAGGAATCGACCCAGAAATCGACCCAGGCACGCGGCTTCGATCCGGCGGCCTTCGCCGACCCGCCCAGCGACAGCCGCCCGGCCTTCTACTGGTACTGGACGGGCAACGTGACCCCGGACGTCGTCGACGCGCAGATGGCGGAGATGCGCGACAAGGGCGTCTACGAGGCGGTCCTCTTCCCCTACGGCGGCGACAAGATGCAGCCGGCGTTCTTCACCGAGGCCTGGTTCGACATCGTCGAGCACGTCCTGCGGGAGGCACAGCGCACCGGGATGCGGATCTGGCTGTTCAACGACAGCAACTTCCCCAGCGGCAAGGCGGGCGGCATCATCGCCAACGGCGGCACCGTCGGGGACAAGACGTACGAGCCGAGCCCCGAGCTGCGGCTGAAGGCGCTGCAGCGCTCGACGCGCGTCGTCGAGGGCCCGGCGACGATCGACCCGGCCGAGTCCAGCGGTCTCAGCGTCGAGGGCGGACGGCTCGTCGTGGACGCGGCCATCCGCGAGGGCGCGCACCCGATCAGCTCCGGTGCGACCTGGGGCGACTACACCGCGACCGGGAAGGTCACCCTGACCGCCTCCGGCGCGCAGCTCGTCGTACGTGCCTCCGAGGACGGCAGCCGCGGCTACCTCGTCGATGTCGACGTGAAGGGCAAGGCGAGCGTCTGGCGTCTCGACGGTGGCTCGCGGACCCGGCTGACCACCGGTGTGAACACGCCGGGCTTCTCGCCGCGGCGGGAGCAGACGATCAGCGTCACCGTCGCCGGCGACCGGATCCAGCCGGTGATCAACAAGACCGTCCAGCCCGAGGCGGTCGACGCGACGTACGCCACGGGTGCTCCGGCGGTCAGCGCGGAGTTCGGCGGCGTCGGGATCGAGGATGCGGTCGAGGGCCTTCAGCGCGTGCAGTGGAACGACCTGACCGTGACCGACCAGGCCGGGGCGACGCTGTGGTCGCAGACCTTCGAGGGCAGCGAGGCGATCGGTGACTTCGGCGGCCCGCTGGTCAGGCTGAAGGACACGGTCGCGGCCGCGGCTCGCCCGACGGGATCGACCGACGGTGGCGACCTGCTCGAGCTCACCCCGAACCTCGAGGACGGCTCCTGGACGGTGCCGGCGGGGCGCTGGCAGGTGGACACCTTCGCCCACACGACCCTGGTCGACGACACCAGCGGCTACCACCGGGGCTACCTCAACCTGCTCGACCCCGATGCGACCGACCGGCTGCTCGAGGTGGTGCAGGGGGAGTACCTGCGCCGTTTCGGCTGGGCGATGGGCTCGGTGGTTCCGGGCTTCTGGGACGACGAGCCCTTCATCTCCTCGGCTGAGCCGTGGCCCTTCAAGCGGCTCGCCTGGTCGGACGGTCTCGCGGACCTGATCGAGGACGCGGGCGGGTCCCCGGGCGTCGCGTTCACCGCCGCCTCCGACGAGCTCGGCCGCGCCGGTGAGCAGTACGCCGGGACCTACTGGCGCGCGGTCAACGACGCGTTCGCGACCAACTACTACCAGCGCCAGGCCACCTGGATGGGCGAGCACGGACTGCAGCTGATCACCAACCCACTGCTCGACGAGGAGGGCCCGCAGCAGCGGATGCACAGCACCGGCGACCTGGCCAAGAACAACCAGTACGCCCAGGTCCCCGGCACCGACATGATCACCACCGACTACACCGCGGGCAAGCAGACCACCCTGATGCGCAACGCCGCCTCGGCGGCCCACCAGAGCGGTGCCGAGCGTGCCCTGGTGGAGGTGTTCGGCAACTCCGGCTGGGGAGTCGCACCGGAGTACATGCACGCCACGATCGGTGCCCTGGCCACCCGGGGAGCCAACTTCACCGCGCTGCACGCGATGTGGACCGACGAGACCCAGGTCTACTTCGCGCCGCCGTTCGGGCCCGCCAGCACCTACTGGGACGCGATGGGCGACGTCGATGCCTGGATCGGCCGGGTCATGGAGCTCGGCCGGGGCGACTCGCTCGCCCGGACCGCCGTGGTGCAGCCGCAGCGAGCCGCGGAGCAGACCCGGGCGACGGACGCGGAGCATGATCTCGACGACCGCCTCGCCGAGGCTGCCTTCGCGCTCGAGCGCGGTCAGGTCGACTTCGACCTGCTCAGCGACGGCTCGCTCTCCGGCGACCCGGGCACGCGCTATCAGGCGCGCTCCGACGACGGTGAGCTGAAGGTCGGCGAGGCGAGCTACCGGATGCTCGTGCTGCCGACGACACCGGTGCTGGACCTGGAGACGGCCCGGACCCTGAAGAAGTTCGTACGCGGCGGCGGGCGGGTGGCGGCCGTCGGGCCGTTGCCCGAGCTGGAGGCCGGCGGTCGGACCGCCGAGCTGGACCGGGAGCTGCGCTCGCTGTTCGGTGGAGCCGCCGCGGGTTGGACCCGTCGCGGCGAGGGCCACGTCGCCGTGGTCGCGGACGCGGACGCTCTCGGTGGGCTGGCGGCTTCCGCCGGTGTCTCTGCCGCCGAGCTCAGCCCGGCCGCTCCGGCGGTGCGGGTGCTGCGTACCAGCCGCGACGGGGACGTCGCGTTCCTGGTCAACAACGAGAGCGACCAGGCCGTCAGCACCTCGGCGACCCTTCCGGTCGACGGCGTGCCGGAGATCTGGGACCCGCGCGACGGCAGCACCGAGGTCGCCGCGACGTACGACGAGGGCCGAAGCAAGGAGACCACCGTGCCGCTGCGCCTCGACCCCTACGAGACGCTCGCGATCGTCTTCCAGAAGGGCAGCAAGCCAGACGCGCACCTGGTCGGTGACCAGCTCGCCGAGTCGGTGACCCGGAGCGGGAAGGCGCTCGAGGCGACCGTCCTGGTCGACGAGCCCGGGACGACGACCCTCACCGGCAAGGACGGGCAGCGGACCTACCGCGGCGAGGCCACGACGACCGACCAGCTGCAGCCGATCGCGCTGGACGGCCCGTGGACGGTGAGGCTCGAGCGCGAGGGCGAGTCGGAGCAGACCAGGCCGCTGGGATCGTGGACGACCATCGACCCCCGCTTCTCCGGGAGCGCGACCTACCGCACCTCGGTCGACGTCACCGCCGCCGACCTGGCCGGACGGCGGATGCTGCTCGACCTCGGCGAGGTGCGCGACATCGCGCAGGTCACCATCAACGGGGTCCTGCTGCCGCGGGCGCTGTGGCGTCCGTACGTCATCGATGCCACCGAGGCGCTACGTGCCGGCGCGAACACGATCGAGGTCCGCGTCACCAACACGCTGCTGAACCAGCGCGGCAAGGCCAACCAGGTCCCGCCGACCTCCGGTCTGCTCGGGCCGGTCAGCCTCCGTCCGCGGGCGGTGGTCGTCGCGGAGCTGACGCCGTCGCGGTGAGGTTGAGCGCTAGGGGCGGCCCGACTCGGTGTAGCCGGGGCCGCCCCGCAGCGCGGCGAGGGCGGCCTCGACCCGGCGCGCGGTGAAGTCGGCGGCCCGCTCGCGGACCTCGTCGAGAGTGCAGAACGCCACCGAGCGGATCTCGCGCGGCTGGAGAGTGGTCCGCTCGACGATCGAGGACGGGTGGACGCCGCCGTCGAAGACGAGGCAGACGGCGTCGTCCCAGCCGCCCCACGGCGGCAGCCAGTCGGTGAGCAGCAGGTCGCCGGCCGGGAGGACGAGGGCGAGCTCCTCCTCGATCTCGCGGGTGGTGGCCAGCTTCGGCGACTCACCGACCTCCACGATGCCGCCGGGCAGGTCCCAGTCCTTCTTGTAGGTCAGCTGGCACATCAGGACGCGCTCCTCGGCGTCGCGCACCAGCATCTGCCCGATCGCGCGCTTGCGCGGGAGGAACGAGTTGAGCAGCGCCCGGAAGCCCTCGGGTGCCTCCACCGGGGCATCGCTCGCGACCCGGGCGTAGATCATCCGGTCCTTGCCGCCAGCCACGCCGCGGAGCAGCCCCTCGCGGTGCAGCCCCGACCAGGTCGCGGTGCGCTGTTCGGTCGGGTCGTCCGGGTCGACCAGCGCCTCCACCCGATGATGGGTGAGCAGCGCGGCGGCCACCTCGCGGCGTACGACATCGACGGCCTCGCCCGCGGCCCACTCGATCCGGGCAACGCCCTCCGCCACCGTCGTCGTCTCTGGCTCGCTCACGCCCCAACCCTAGTGTCACATCCTGATGAGTGCCGGTGTCTGGATGGTGACGAGATGGTCCCATGACACAGGAGGGCGAAGATGCCCAGCACGTTCAGGATCCCGAAGGTGGATCTGACCGGCCTCTACGGCGCGATCACGCTGGCGCTGGCGCCGGTAGGGTCGCTGGCATGAGTGACGATGCCGCGACGGAGGTCTTCGTCGCCCACCGCAACCTGCTCTTCACGGTTGCCTACGAGATGCTCGGCTCGGCCGCCGACGCCGAGGACGTGCTCCAGGAGACCTGGCTGCGCTGGGCCGAGGTGCCGCTGGAGGAGGTGCGCGACCACCGCGCCTATCTGGTGCGGATCACGACCAGGCTCGCGCTCAACCGCATCCGGACGCTGTCGCGCCGCAAGGAGACGTACGTCGGTCCGTGGCTGCCGGAGCCGCTGCTGACCGCGCCGGACGTCGCCGAGGACGCCGAGCTCGCCGACTCGCTCTCGACCGCCGTGCTGCTGGTGCTGGAGACGCTCTCGCCGACCGAGCGGGCGGTCTTCGTGCTGCGCGAGGTCTTCGCGCTGGGCTATGGCGAGATCGCGGCAGCGGTCGACAAGTCGCCGGCCGCCGTGCGTCAGATCGCCCACCGGGCGCGCGACCACGTCGCCGAGCGGCGGCCGCGCGAGTCGGTCTCGGCGGCCGAGGCGCGGCACGCCCTGGAGCGGTTCCGCGACGCCGCGACCGGCGGCGACCTGCAGTCGCTGCTGGACGTGCTCGCCCCCGACGTCGTGCTCTTCTCCGACGGCGGCGGAGTAGTGCAGGCGGCACGCAAGCCGATCCACGGCGCCGAGAAGGTGCTGCGGTTCTTCGCGGGGCTGGCGACGAAGTACGGCATCCCCAGGTTCGAGCTGACCAGCGTCAACCGCGCCCCGGGGATGCTGATCTACTTCGGCGAGGAGGTCGACGGCGTCGTCACCCTGCACGTTGAGGACGGCATGGTCACCGGCCTCTACTACGTACGCAACCCCTCCAAGCTCAGCGGCGTCGTCGAGCAGGTTCATCTGGAACGCTGAGGCCGACGCCGGCCCTGAGGCGGCGCGTGCAAGGGTGACGCCCTACGTGCTGCTTGGAGGTTGGCGATGGAAGAGCGGGTCGACGGGCGGCCACTGCTCGCGGTGCTGGTCACGCTCTGCGTGACCGTCACCGCGGCGTACGGCGTTCTCTACTACGCCTTCACCGTCCTGCAGCCGCGGATCGTCGACGCCACCGGGTGGTCGGCGGCCGCGATCACCACCGCCTTCTCCGCCGGGACGCTCGTGGGCGCCGTCGCGGGCATCCCCGTCGGGCGGGTCATCCAGCGCTTCGGGCCGCGGTGGGTGATGGCCGGGGGCAGCCTGCTGGGGGCGGTGTCGCTGCTCGTGGTCGCTGCCGCGCCCTCGTACTGGATCTTCGCACTGGGCTGGCTGCTGGTCGGGCTCTCGACCGCCGGAACGTTCTACCCGCCGGCCTTCGCGGCGCTGACCCACTGGTTCGGTACGCGGCGGGTCGATGCGATCACGACCCTCACCCTCGCCGGCGGATTCGCCTCGACGATCTTCGCGCCGCTCACCGATGCGCTGGCGGGCTGGGTGGAGTGGCGATGGACGTACGTGATCCTGGCCGGCGCCTTCCTCGTGCTGACGTTCGTGCCGAGCATCGTCGTGCTCGATCTCGCCTGGAAGCCGACTGCTCCGGCTGAGGACGGTCGACCTGTGCGGGACCGGGAGGTGCTGCGGAGCAGCCGGTTCGTGCTCCTCACCCTCGCGGGCACCCTGGTCTCGCTGGCCGTGTTCGCCTCGATCGTCCACCTGGTTCCGTTCCTCGTCGAGCACGGGCTGAGCGCGACCACCGCCGCCTGGGCCCTCGGCCTCAGTGGCGCCGGCCAGGTCGCGGGGCGTGCGTTCTATCCGATGCTGGCGCGTCGTTTCGGTGTCCGGGCCCGGATGATCGGGGGAGTGCTCTGGTTCGCCGTCTCCGTCGCCCTGCTTCCGTTGCTGCCCGCGGTCGGCTGGGTGATGATCGTCGTCGCGGTGCTCACCGGCACTGCTCGCGGGCTCTACACGCTCATCGCGGCGACCGTCGTCAGCGACGTGTGGGGGCCGGAGAGGTACGCCGCGCTCAACGGTGTCTACTCGGCTCCCGCTGGGGTTGCTGGTGCGCTTGCGCCTGCTGTGGGTGCTGCGCTCGCTGCGGTGCTGGGCGGGTATGACGCGCTCTACTGGGTTCTTGCTGGGACTGTCCTCGTTGCTGCGTTGCTTGCTGGGAGCGCGTTGGCGTCGTTCGGGCGGCGGTGACTCAGCCTCTGGGCTTTGTTCGAGAGGGGACTAGGGGACGACAACGGCGCGTCCGCGAAGCGTGCCTTCGTGAAGTCGCCGGTACGCCTCGGGTGCCTCGTCCAGGGAGAACCGCTCCGTCTCCACGTGCACGAGCCCGGCGCGGGCGAGGTCGAAGACCTCCATCAGCTCCGAGCGCGAGCCCCAGTACGGAGCCCGGATCACCGCGTCGTACGGCTTGGCGAGCGTGCCGACCTGGGCGCTGGCGGTGTTGACGCCGACGATGACCAGATCGCTCTCCACACCGATCACGGACGAGGCCAGGTCGACGGTCGGCTGGGCGCCGACGAAGTCGAAGACGGCGGTGGCGCCGCGGGCGCCGACCACCTTGCGGATGTTGTCGGCGGCCGTCTTGTCGGACAGGAAGGCGTGGTGGGCGCCGACGTCGGTGGCCAGGGCGAGCTTGTCCTCGCTGAGGTCGAGGGCGATCACGGTCGCGGGGGAGAGGGCCCGCAGCAGCTGGATCGCGACGTGGCCGAGGCCGCCCGCGCCGATCACGACGGCGGTCGAGCCGGCGACCAGCTTGGGTAGCGAGCCCTTGATGGCGTGGTATGGCGTCAGGCCGGCGTCGGTGAGCGCCACGTTGGCGACCGGGTCGAGGTCGCCGAGTGGCAGCAGGTGGCGGGCGTCGGGCACGAGGACGTACTCGGCCATGGTCCCGTCGGTGCCGAGCCCTGGCGGGCTGATGTGGAGCTCGGCTGCACGCTCGCAGTAGTTCTCCTTGCCCTGCGCGCAGGAGTAGCAGCGGCCGCAGCCCTGCGGCCCGTAGATCGCCACCGGCTCACCGGGCTCGATCCCGTGCGCCCCGTCGCCGAGCGCGTCGACAACCCCGACGCCCTCGTGCCCGAGCGTCATCGGCAGCGGGTAGCCGAACGAATGCCAGGCATCCTCCGGCAGGCCCATCAGGAAGGAGTCGGAGTGGCAGGCGCCGGCCGCGGTGATCTTCACCCGCACCTCGCCCGCTCCCGGCTCCGGCACCGGAACCTCGCTGATCTCCGGCGCAGCGCCGATCGTGACGTACCTCAGAGCCTTCATCGTCGATCTCCAGACCGGCAGGACCCCCGCCCGCCGCTGCGTCCCGTTCTACCCTGGCGTCCGCGGGGACGCCAGGGTAGACGCGGGTCCGGTTACTGACCGAAGACCTGCAGCTCGGCCGCGTGGACGATGGTGCCGCGGTCGGAGCCGGTCTTGCAGTCGGTCGTCGTGAGCGGGTCGGCGTCCTGCTCACCGGCGTACCCGACATAGCCCGTGCACTGGTTCTCCAACGCCACCAGACGGACCGCCGCGGCGGAGGTGTCGGGGACGTCGAAGGTGCGCAGGTTGAGGTTGGGGGCGACCGGCCTCGGACGCTTTCCGGGGAAGGCGTCGTCGGCCGAGGTGTAGAAGCGCTTCCAGGTCGCGCCGGCCGTGTCGCAGGCGGAGACGCACGCCTCCAGAGCGAACGTCCGCAGTGCGGTGAAGCGCGACCCCGAGTCGGCGTCGGTGTCGGTCGCCGGCGACAGGTAGGCGCTGACGTTGACCGTCTTCACCGTGCGCGTCCCGCCGGCCAGGTCCACAGCGATCGAGGGCGTGGTGGCGTCCACGTTGTCCGCGGTCACCCCGCCCCAGTTGGTGCCCTCGGTGCCGTCGATCAGGGCGCCGGGGTTGCGAGAGCCTTCGGTCGAGGTGAGCACCTTGGCTCCGTTGGCGGCCGCGGCCAGGTTGGTCCCGGTCGCGAACGAGACGGTCTTGGCGATCTCCGCGGGGGAGACCGTGACGGTCTTGCGCTGGGCGCCTCCGGTGGCAGAGACGTAGAGGAGCTCGTACGTCCCCGGCACGAAGTGAGCCACCGACCCGAGCGGGGTGCCGGTGAGCGTGTCGGCGATCGGGGTCGCCCGCGCCTCGAAGCGACCGACGTAGACCTTCCCGGGCGCCGGCGCGCTGAAGGTGACCTTGACGTTGCGCGAGGCCGGCGAGGCGAAGCTCGGGGTCGGCTCGTCGCTGTCGGCGGTCGTGGTGGCGTACTGACCCATGCCGCGCCGGGCGAACGCATCCGCGATCACCTGGCGGTTGGCGCCGCCGAAGCGCATCTGGTCCGCGGCGAGGAACGCGTCGCGGGCGTCCAGCATCGAGGTCGCACCCTGCTGGAGCAGGAACGAGTCGAAGACGAGCTGGATCCAGCGGCGGTTGCCGGGGCACTTGTCGGCGGCCAGCGGCGAGGCGGTCGTCGTCCCGACCGAGCAGCGCCGCTGCAGGGCCTTGTCGGCGTAGGGGTGGGTCGCGTCGTACTTGTCGACCAGCGCCTGCCGCACCGACCACATCGTCCCGTTCCAGATCTCGCCGTCGGCGTGGACCTCGGGGCCGGTGCTGTCGAAGCCGTAGTCGGAGAAGTTGAGCGGGTTCTTGTCGATCGCGAAGTCGCGGATCGCGACGTCGGTGTTGCCGGTGGCGTAGGAGCCGACGGCCCACGGGCTGCCGCCGTTGTAGAGGTCGTGGGCGAACATGTGCTCGGCCGCGGCCAGGTCGCTCCAGGACTCACCCATCGCGCCGCCCTGCTCCGAGGTCAGGCCGTCGTCGGGGCCGCCGACCATCCGGTTGGAGATGGCGTGGGTGTACTCGTGGCCGACGATCCCGAAGTCCAGCGACCCGTCGGTGCAGGGCGCGTAGAAGGCGCCGGCGGCGGGCTGGAAGAGGTACTGGTTGGTGACGCCCGGAACGCCGTCCATCAGAGTGAGCTGGTTGGCGTTGTTGCGGCCGGTCAGCAGCCCGGTCTGCTCGATGATCTGCGAGTCGAGCGCGGCGGCCTGCGCGTTGCCGACCTCGGCGTCGAGGCCACGACCGCCACGGCCGAGGTTGTCGGTCTGCAGGTTGTAGTTCTCCTCGGTGAAACCGAGGAAGTAGGACCAGTCGTGCATCCGGTTGTGGCTGGCGAACAGGTTTCCGACCACGTAGTTCACGTCGTTGCCGCCGGGGACCAGGGTCGTGGGCGAGCACTTGGAGTTGTTCCAGGCGTCGGTGAACGTGCCGGTGTAGTCGCGTACCGGCGAGATCGGCGCCTGCTCGAGGCCACCGGCCGCCAGCGGCGAGAGCCAGCCCTCATGGGTGTTGGCGTTGTTGCCGATCGTGGTCAGGCTCGGCACCCCGACGGTCGTGTTGAGCAGCGTGTCCCACGGGCCGGCGTTGGCCAGGCTCTTCAGCTCCGGCCCGGTGCACTCGGCCACCTTGGTCCAGCACGCGATCACGTCGTTGGCCGGGACCGCCTCACCGCCGGTCGAGGCGGCGTCGGGAGTGCCGGGGAAGTAGGACCAGCGCGGGTTGCTGCCCGGCAGGTCACCGGTCGCCGCGCCGGCATCGGAGGACGCGACGGTCACCGTGTAGCTGCCGACGAGGAGCGAGTCGTCGAAGGGACAGACCTGGACCGCGTACGTCCCGGGGTCGATCTCCTCCGCGGTGTAGGTGGCGGTCTCGGGGCTGGTGAGAAGGTCGCCCTCCACGAGCAGCTTCCCGTCAGGAGCGAAGAGCTTCACGGTGAAGTCGTCGGTCGGCAGCCCGATCGCGACCGCGGCCAGGGTCCGGGTCTTGTCGTCGGCGATCTCGAAGGTGTGCTTCGGGCCGCAGCCGCCGAGCGCGGTGCCGGTGAACGGACCCTCGACGTCGTTCTCGTGGTCGACGTTGTCGCGGCGCAGGAGCACCTCGCCGGTGACCGCGTCGACCAGCACCGTCTGCCCCAGCAGGGTGGCGGCGGCGGAGTCGACGACGGTCGCTTGGAAGACGGGACGTACGCCCTCGCCGGGGACGGGGAGGGCACGCAGCCGCACCAGCTGGTCGGTCACCAGGCCGGGGACGGTCAGCTTGGTCCAGTCTGTCAGCTTGGCGGAGAGGTCGGTGACGATCTCGCCGACCTTCGTGCCGGAGATCGGGCGTCCGGCCGAGGCCGCCGCCTTCAGCCACGCCTCGGTGGGGGTCAGCTCGGCCTTGGCCGGGGTGCCGGTCACCTTGGACAGCGAGGAGGAGACGTAGGTGATGGCGCCGTCGGCCACACCCACGGTGACCATCCCCTCGGTCGCGGCGGACAGGCCGTCGTAGGTCTGCCGGAAGAGCACCGCATGACCGCCCCCGCCGGCCAGCTTCTGGTCGCTGACGAGCTCGAGGTCGCCCATCTGGGCCGCGGTGAGCCCGAAGACCGCCGCGTTGTCGTCGAGGAAGGCTCGGGCAGCGGCGACCGGGTTCGAGGAGCCGGCCGTTGCCAGCACGCCGTCGGAGGAGATCAGCGAGGTCGGAGTCCCGTGGGCGTTCCAGCGGATGTCGACGGCGTCCAGGGCCTCGGCCGCGGACTCCTGGGTCGAGGTGGGCAGCACGCGGTCGCGTACGTCCAGGCCGGCATCGGCCTCGTGACCGAGCAGCCCGCCGGAGCGGGCCGTCTCAGTCTTTGTGCTTGCAGTGTCATCAGTAGTGGAGAGCGCGGCACCCGAGACCGGCGTCACCAGCACGAAAGCGCCGAGTGCGATGCTCAGCGCGGCACCGAGGCTCACCCTGGCGCGACTGGAACGAATATCGGTCATGTTATTGAAACGTCCCTTTACCCGCTCGGGTTACGAGATACACGCAACGCCTGTACCGCGAACCGGCACACAAGAGGTGGAAGGCACCCGCTAGTGTTCCGGACACATGTAACCGCCTTCACAGACAGGGGAGCGCCACGATGGGTGACTTCGTCAACCTCACCGTCGAGGACGGCATCGGCACGATCCGGCTCGACCGGCCGAAGATGAACGCGATCAGCTTCCAGGTGCAGGCCGAGCTGCTCGAGGTCGCGACCGAGGCGGCAGCCGACGATGACGTACGCGCGGTCGTGGTCTACGGCGGCGAGAGGCTGTTCGCCGCCGGGAACGACGTCAAGGAGATGGCCGGCCTCTCCTACTCCGAGATGGCCAAGCGGGTCGCCGGCGTGCAGGCCGCGGTGACGGCCGTCGCGGAGATCCCGAAGCCGGTGGTGGCCGCGGTGACCGGCTACGCGCTGGGTGGAGGCTGCGAGCTGGCGCTCGCGGCCGACTTCCGGATCGCCGCCGACGACGCGACCTTCGGCCAGCCGGAGGTCCTGCTCGGCATCATCCCGGGTGCCGGTGGCACCCAGCGGCTGGCACGGCTGGTCGGGCCGTCCAAGGCCAAGGATCTGATCTTCTCGGGCCGCTTCGTCAAGGCAGACGAGGCGCTTGCAATCGGCTTGGCCGACCGGCTCGTACCGGCGGCCTCGGTCTATGAGGAGGCGCTCGCGTGGGCGAGCCAGTACAAGTTGGCGGCACCGTACGCTCTGGCGGCGGCGAAGACGGCGATCGACAAGGGGCTCGGGGTGGACCTCGCCACCGGGCTGGCCATCGAGCAGCAGCAGTTCGCCGGCGTGTTCGCGACGAAGGACTCCCAGACCGGAATGGCATCGTTCCTGGAGAACGGCCCCGGCAAAGCCAACTTCGAAGGGAAGTGAATCTCGTGTCCGACACCAAGACGTCCACCGGCCCGGGCATGGTCCACACCATCCGGTCCTACGCCTCGAGGGTGGTCTGGGTGATCGCGCTGCTCGCCGCGCTGGCGCTGGCGATCGGAGCGCTGCTGATCGCGCTCAAGGCGAACCAGGACAACACCCTCGTGGCGTTCATCCTCGACCTCGCTGACATCGCCGATCTCGGCCTGTTCTCGCGAGAGAACGGCATCAAGCAGTTCAGTGGTGAGGATGCCGAGATCAAGAACGCGCTCTTCAACTGGGGCATCGGTGCGCTGGCGTGGCTGATCGTCGGCCGCATCGTGGCCGGTGTGATCCGGCCCTGAGCCCATGTGACATTCTCAACGCGTAGGCACCTGTCATCGTATGTGACTGACGGGTAACATCGCTGGCGAACTACGACCATTCCAGGAGGGGCCGGCAAGGCCGCACCATCATGAACATTGTTGTGCTTGTGAAGTACGTGCCGGACGCGACCGCGGACCGGCAGTTCGAGGACGACTTCACCGTCGACCGCGTGAACGTCGACGGTCTGCTCTCCGAGCTCGATGAGTACGCCGTCGAGCAGTCGTTGCAGATCAAGGAGAAGCGCGAGGGTGAGGAGATCACCGTCACCGCGCTGACCGTTGGTCCGCAGGCCGCCGAGGCAGCCGTGCGCAAGGCGCTGCAGATGGGTGCCGACAAGGGCGTCCACGTCGTCGACGACGCGATCGCCGGCTCGGACTCCATCGCCACCTCGCTGGTGCTGGCCAAGGCGATCGAGAAGATCGGTGCCGAGACGAAGGTCGACCTCGTGGTCGGCGGTCTGGCCTCGACCGACGCCGGCATGAGCGTGGTCCCGGCGATGCTGGCCGAGCGCCTCGGCCTGCCGCAGGTGACCCTGGCCTCGGTCGTCGAGACCCAGGGCGACCAGATCCGGATCAAGCGTGACGGCGACGTGGCCACCGAGGTCATCGGCGGCACGCTGCCGCTGGTCCTCTCGGTCACCGACCAGTCCGGTGAGGCCCGCTACCCGTCCTTCAAGGGCATCATGGCGGCGAAGAAGAAGCCGCTGGAGACGTGGTCGCTGTCCGACCTCGGTGTCGACGCCGGCCAGGTCGGCCTCGGTGCTGCCTACACGGCGGTCGAGGAGACGGCGGCCCGTCCGCCGCGTACCGCGGGTGAGATCGTCACCGACGAGGACGGCTCGGGCGCCAAGGCGCTGGCCGAGTTCCTCGCGTCCAAGAAGTTCATCTGAGGCCGGGAAGGATTCTGAATCATGGCTGAAGTTCTCGTTCTCATCGACCACGTTGGTGGTCAGGTCAAGAAGCCGACCTATGAGCTGCTCACCCTGGCCGCCAAGCTCGGCGAGCCCTCCGCTGTCTACATCGGTGGCGCCGACGGTGCCGCTGGTGCCGCGGAGGCTGTGAAGGGCTACGGCGCCGAGAAGGTGTACGTCATCGACGACGCCCAGATCAAGGGCTACCTGGTGGCCCCGAAGGCCGAGGCGCTCGCGCAGCTGGCCGGCACCGCCTCCCCGGCCGCGATCCTGCTGCCCTCCTCCGCGGAGAACAAGGAGGTCGCGGCCCGTCTGGCGATCAAGCTCGACTCCGGTCTGATCACCGACGCCGTCGACCTCGACGAGTCCGGTGTGGCGACCCAGTCGGTCTTCGCCGGCAACTTCACGGTCAAGGGCAAGGTCACCAAGGGCACCCCGATCATCACGGTCAAGCCCAACTCGGCCGCTCCGGTCGAGAAGGCCGGCGCCGCCGCGGTCACCCCGTTCGAGGTGACCATCTCCGACGCCGCCAAGACCGCCCAGATCGTGGCCTCCCAGCCGCGTAAGGCCTCCGGCCGCCCCGAGCTCACCGAGGCCGCGATCGTGGTCTCCGGTGGTCGTGGCACCGGCGGTGACTTCTCCGCCGTCGAGGGTCTCGCCGACGCGCTCGGTGCCGCTGTCGGTGCCTCGCGTGCCGCGGTCGACTCGGGCTGGATGCCGCACACCTTCCAGGTCGGCCAGACCGGTAAGACCGTCTCCCCGCAGCTCTACGTGGCCAACGGGATCTCCGGCGCGATCCAGCACCGTGCCGGTATGCAGACCTCGAAGACCATCGTCGCGGTCAACAAGGACGAGGAGGCACCGATCTTCGAGCTCGTCGACTTCGGTGTGGTGGGCGACCTGCACACGGTTCTCCCGGCCGTCACCGAGGCTGTGAAGGCCGCAAAGGGCTGAGTCACGGTGTGACGTTCGTCCCGAAAACCCGCCTCCGAGCACCGCTCGGAGGCGGGTTCCTTTCGGTTTGGCATCTTGTTCTGGGAATTGTCGTTGCGAGCCATACGTCGCTGGGTATAGTCCGGCCGCATGTGGGTGAATGCGCTGAGGTCGAGGACGACCCGGAAGATCTCGATCGCTTCGGCTGTGGCTGGCTGCGTGGCTGCCTTGGTCGTGGCGACGATGTCCGTGGTTTCGACGCCGGCGACCGCGGCGACCTGGTCGCCCCCGGCGGGGCCGTTCTTCAACAACCCGACCGGCAACGCGTCGCAGCGCAACGCCATCGTCCACCGGATCAACAACAGCATCCGCTACGCGCGCGCGGGCTCCTACATCCGGTTCGTCACCTACAACCTGGACCGCGCCGACACTGTCGATCAGCTCATCGCCGCGCACAAGCGCGGAGTGCACGTGCAGATCCTGGTCAATCGGAAGATGTGGAGCAGCGGTGAGCGGAAGCTGGCCGCCCGGTTCGGCACCAAGCGCTCCCGTCCGAGCTTCATCTACGGCTGCGCAGGCGCCTGCCGTGGATATGACAAGGGCAACCTGCACATCAAGATGCATTCGTTCACCCAGGTCGGCACCAAGCGCAACATCCTGATCAACAGCTCCGGCAACCTCGGTGGCGGCGCGGCTGGTTCGCAGTGGAACGACGCCCAGACGATCTACGCCAACGACAGCCTGTGGAAGACCTGGCTGCGGATGTTCAACGAACTCAAGGCCGACCGGAAAGCCTCGCCGCGCTACGTGTCCTGGACCGGTGGCGGCACCTCCGTCGGCTTCCAGCGTCAGCGTCCGGGCGCGACCAGCGACGAGATCTACGCCCGCGGTAGCGGTGACCGGGTGATCGACCGGCTGCGGCTGATCGGCTGCAGTGCGCCGAGCGGCTACGGCACCAAGGGCAAGACGATCCTGCGGATCCACATGTACGCCTGGTACGGCCGCCGTGGCGAGCGCATCGCCGACGAAGTCGTCCGGTTGAAGAAGCGCGGCTGCGTGGTCCGGGTGATCGGCTCGGTCACCAGCGACGTGGTCTACCGCAAGCTCCGTCGGGTCGGCATCCCGGCGCGCGACGCCGCCTGGGACTGGGGCCAGAAGAAGTCGACCAGCGGCGACAACATCGTCTACGGCTCGCGCTGCTACTCCCACTACAAGTGGATGAGCGTCAACGGCCGCTACTCGAACAGGGGCACCTACAGCGTCTGGACCGGCTCGGAGAACTGGTCGCCGCCGTCGTTCAGCAACGACGAGGTCACCTTCCGGTTCACGTCGAAGAGCTACTACACCGCCTACACCGCCCGGTTCAACAAGATGTGGGACAGCTCGAGGGCCACCCACCGGATCTACCTGGAGCCGAAGAGCCGGCCCTGCGCCTGACGCTTGGGGCGCTAACCTCGCCGGGTGAGCTTCGGTGAACTCGGTGGGGGCCTTCGGCCACTCGACGGCGGCTGGTCGGGCGAGACGTTCCTGGCTGAGGCAGGCGGGGAGAGGTCGGTCGTGCGGGTCTTCGCCGACCCGCGCCACCACCTGCAGGCCGCGGAGGTCCACGAGGCCCTGCACCGTCTGGTGCGGGGCCTCGTCCCCGTCCCGGACGTATTGGAGGTACGCCGCGCCGACCCGGCCACGGGCACGCCCGCGCTGCTGGTGACCGAGTTCGTCGAGGGCGTACGCGGCGACCTGCTGCTCCCCGACCTGGACGAGGCGCAACAGGGCAGCTTCGGGCGCTGTCTCGGAGAGATCGCGGGCACCCTGGCCGGGATGCCGTTCCTGACCGCCGGGACCTTCGCCGACAAGGAGCTGCGGGTCGAGGCGTTCGCCCTGGACCTGACCGAGTGGGTCGAGTCGTACGCCGAGCGTCTCGACTGGTCACCGGCCGACCTGGAGGGCCTGCGGGACGTGGCCGCCGACGCCCAGGATCTGCTCGACACGGTCACGCGGGTGAGCCTGGTGCACAGCGACCTCAACCCGAAGAACCTCATCGTGGACCCGGAGACGCTGCGTGTGCGCGCGGTGCTGGACTGGGAGTTCGCCCACGCCGGCTCACCGTTCGCCGACCTCGGCAACCTGCTGCGGTTCGATCGGGAGGCGGCGTACGTCTCAGGGGTGCTGGAGGGCTATGTCGCGGTGCGTGGGGGCAGTGCCGCGGAGGCTCTCGAGCTGGCCCGCGCCGCGGACCTGGTCGCACTGGTCGAGCTCGGGGCGCGGCGTACCGCCAATCCGGTGGCCGCCCGGGCGCACGACCTCCTGCTCGAGATCGCACGATCCGGGGACGTCCACACCGCCCCGGAAGGCTCCGATCGCGGCTAGGATCGGAGCGCGCCGGACGGTGCCGGCGCAACCTGGGGGATGGTTGTGGGAGTGAGTGATCTCGACGGGGCTCGGGGCCCCGCCGGAGCTTGGTGGCGTGGCTGGACGCCCTGGATCTCGGCGCTCGTGCTGTCGGCGCTGTTCGCAGGGGCGACATCGGGGATCGCGTTCGTGCGGAAGTCCTACAGGCCGCCGGTGGACTACCCGGCGATGACCGAGTCCGAGCCGGCGGCGAGCGCCTCGTCGTCCGCGCCGGCGAAGCAGGACCGGCGCCCGTCGCCCTCGACGCGACCGACGGGCGCGCCCGCCGACCCGACGCCGGTGAAGGCGCCGCGGAAGGTCCGGCCCTCGGCCTCCGGATCGGGGAGTGGCGAGCCGATGGCGACGCCGGAGCCGTCCGAGAGCCCGTTCGACCCGCTCGGGGGCCTCGGCGTCCTGCTGGGACTGGGCCAGGAGGACTGACTCCCGGCCGTGCGGTCCGCACGGCGAAAGGGTGGTGGCTGCGTACGCCGGACGGCATAGGGTTTCCCTCATGAGTGCAGAGGCAGTGATCCGTGAGGTGGCGGCGAAGGCACGAGAGGCGAGCTACGAGCTCGCGGTCGCGCCGCGCAGCGTGAAGGACGCGGCGCTGCACGCGATGGCCGACGCGCTCCTGGCGCGGGCTGACGAGGTGCTGGAGGCCAACGCGGCCGACGTCGCCCGTGCCGAGGCCTCGGGCAGCCCGGCCAACATCATCGACCGCCTCACCCTGACCCCGGAGCGGCTCGACGGCATCGCCGCCGCCCTCCGCGAGCTCGCCGCCCTCCCGGACCCCGTCGGAGACGTCGTACGCGGCAGCACCCTCGCCAACGGCCTCGAGCTGCGCCAGGTGCGGGTGCCGTTCGGTGTCGTCGGGATGATCTACGAGGCGCGCCCCAACGTCACCGTGGACGCGGCCGGGATCTGCCTGAAGTCCGGCAACGCGGCGCTGCTGCGCGGCTCCTCCAACATCGCGTCCAGCAACGTGGCGATCGCCGACGTGCTGCGCGACGCCGTCGCCTCCGTCGGTCTCCCGGCCGACGTGATCCAGGTCGTGCCCGGTGAGGGCCACGACTCGGTCAAGGCGCTGATGCGGGCCCGCGGCCTCGTCGACGTGCTCATCCCGCGCGGTGGCGCCGGGCTGATCCGCAGCGTCGTCGAGGAGTCGACGGTGCCGGTCATCGAGACGGGGGTGGGCAACGTACACGTCTACGTCGACAAGGCCGCCGACCTCGAGAAGGCGGTCTCGATCGTGGTCAACTCCAAGACCCAGCGCACCAGCGTGTGCAACTCCGCCGAGTCGCTGCTCGTGCACGCCGACATCGCCAAGAAGTTCCTGCCCATGATCGTCCCCGCCCTGCAGGAGCGTGGGGTGCAGATCCACGGTGACGAGACCTTCCAGGCGTACGACCTCGTGGAGCCCGCCACCGACGAGGACTACGCGGCCGAGTTCCTGGCGCTGAAGATCAGCGCTGCCGTCGTGCCGGACCTCGACGCCGCCATCGCCCACATCCGGCGCTGGTCGAGCGGTCACACCGAGGCGATCCTGACCGAGGACCTGCGCGCGGCCCGGCGGTTCACCGCCGCCGTCGACTCCGCGGCGGTCATGGTCAACGCCTCGACGCGGTTCACCGACGGCGGCGAGTTCGGCTTCGGCGCGGAGATCGGGATCTCGACCCAGAAGCTGCACGCCAGGGGCCCGATGGGCCTGCCCGAGATGACCTCGACGAAGTATGTGGTCACCGGGGACGGGCACGTGCGCTGACCTGGTACGGGGCAAGGTAATCTGTGCGCCATGTCGAACTCTGTTGTGTCGAGCATCATCACCTCCGCTGAGCACGGGGCCGAGCACGGCACCTCTGGCATCGAGTGGGTCATCGGCGGCGGTGCCCTGGCGATCCTGGTCTTCGCGCTCATGGTCCTGGTCTGGTTCGCCGGCGGCCGTGAGCACTCCTGAGCGCTGATCCGATGGGTAGCGGGGGAGCGCCCGAGCCAGGTCTGGAGGGCCTGACCGGCAAGCGCCGCGTCGGGGTGATGGGCGGCACCTTCGATCCCATCCATCACGGCCACCTGGTGGCGGCCTCCGAGGTGCAGTCGTTCTTCGACCTCGACGAGGTCGTCTTCGTACCGACCGGCGACCCCTGGCAGAAGGCCGACCGCGACGTGTCTCCGGCCGAGCACCGCTACCTGATGACGGTCATCGCGACCGCCGCCAACCCGCGCTTCACCGTGAGCCGGGTCGACATCGACCGGGCGGGCCGCACCTACACCATCGACACGCTGCGCGACCTCGCCAAGGCGCTGCCCGAGGCCGAGCTCTACTTCATCACCGGGGCCGACGCGCTCGCCGAGATCTTCACCTGGCGTGACACCGACGAGCTCTTCGAGCTCGCCCAGTTCGTGGGGTGCACGCGCCCGGGCTACAACATGGATCCCGAGGTCATCGCGAAGATCCCCTCCGACCGCATCACCATGCTCGAGATCCCCGCTCTGGCGATCTCGTCCTCCGACTGCCGCGAGCGGCGTCACCGTGGCGAGCCGGTCTGGTATCTCGTCCCCGACGGCGTGGTGCAGTACATCGGCAAGCACGACCTCTACCGGCCCAGGGAATCCAGGGCCCCTCAATCCAAGACTCTCCCAAATAAGGACCGCGTATGACCGCGACCGATCACGCCATCGAGCTCACCATCACCGCCGCCCGGGCGGCCTCGGACAAGAAGGCCGGGCACATCCTGGCCTTCGACGTCAGCGACCAGCTGGCCATCACCGACGCCTTCGTGCTGGCCTCTGCCCCCAACGAGCGGCAGGTGCAGTCGATCGTCGACGAGGTCGAGCTGAAGCTCCGCGACCTCGGCTCCAAGCCGCTGCGCCGCGAGGGGCACAAGGAGGGGCGCTGGGTGCTGCTCGACTACGGCGAGATCGTCGTGCACGTCCAGCACGAGGAGGAGCGCCAGTTCTACGCCCTCGAGCGGCTCTGGCGTGACTGCCCCTCGATCTCGCTGCCCGCCGACATCGTCTCCGAGGGCTGAGGTCCGGTGGTCGAGCCTGCGGAGATCCGTCGCCTCATCCTGCTCCGTCACGGGGTCACCGGCTGGAACGCCGACGGCCGCTACCAGGGCCAGACCGACATCGAGCTGGCCGAGACCGGCCACCAGCAGGCCAAGGCCGCCGCTCGCGCGCTCGGGACGACCTTCGCCGTCACCCGCCTCGTCTCCTCGGACCTGATGCGGGCCCGGCAGACCGCTGCGTACGTCGCCGAGGAGACCGGCCTCGAGGCCGCGTACGACCCGCGGCTGCGGGAGGTCTGCGCGGGGGAGGCCGAAGGGATGAACCGCGCCGAGATCTTCGAGCGCTTCGGTGAGATGCCGGCCAGCTGGGAGCCCTTCGGAGGGGAGTCCTGGCCCACGGTCGCGGCACGCTTCAGCGGCGCGCTCCACGACGTCGCCGAGACCGTCGCGCCCGGCGAGACCGTCGTCGTCGTCGCTCACGGCGGTGCCATCCGGCAGGGTCTGGCCGCCTTCCTGGGCTGGGACCCGTCCGTCGTCACCACCCTCGCTCCGCTGACGAACTGCGCCTGGATCGAGCTCACCGCCCGGGAGTCCGCCCACGGACTCATCCCGTCGGCGCCCTGGCGACTCGCGACGTACGGAATGGGGGCCCCGATTTCGTGATCGCGAGAGCATTCCGCTACTGTTCTTCTCGTTGCCCGGGTTGATCTCCGGGACAACGCCAAGGGGGTGTGGCGCAGCTGGTAGCGCATCTGCATGGCATGCAGAGGGTCAGGGGTTCGAGTCCCCTCACCTCCACCGAAACACCTGATCAGAGCCGTGTTCTGAACCTTCACCGAAGGTTGAGAACACGGCTTGATCGCTTTTGAGGCGCAGTCGTCGTTCAGCTCGAGACGTACGAGCGCAGGTGCGCCATCGTGGCGTCGAGCAGGTCGGGGAGCGAGGCGTCCTCGTCGGCGAGCCAGGCCTGATACGAGGCCAGGGCGAGGGCCGGCCCATGGCCCTCCTCGGCCGCCGCCTCGACGACCTCGCCTACGGTGCCGGACTCTGGCTCGGCGCCGCGAGATCCCGGTCCGCGCAGTGCCTCACCCCAAGCCTCGTGCACCGACCTCGGCGGTAGGCACACGAGGCACGGAGGTCAGTCGGTGAGGAAGTCGGCGGCGACCGGGGCGAACTTCTCGTGGAACTGGAAGATCCCACCGTGACCGGAGTTGGGGTAGATGATCAGCTGGCTGCCCTTGATGCGGCGATGGAGGTCTTCGGAGAGAGCAGTGGGCACCATCCGGTCGTGGTCGCCGTTGGCGATCAGGGTCGGCAGGGTGAGCGCCGACAGATCCGACGGGGCGGAGCGACCGTACTTCTGGATCGCCTTCAGCTGGGTCCGCAGCGCCTTGATGGTGGCCGGCCGGTCACGGTCGTTGGTGCGTTCCTGGAGCCGCTTGACGAACGCCTTCGCGGCCGACTTTCCGGCCGCGTCGCGGTTGAAGAAGAGGAACTCCTTGGGGTCCGACCTGGTCAGCGTCGCCCTGAGGATGTCCCGGTAGGTGACGCCGGCGACCTTCTCGATGTCCTTGCCGCCACGAGGACCGGTCCCGGTCAGCACGAGCCTGCGGACCAGGCCGGGGTGCTTGACGATCAGGTCCTGCGCGATGAAGCCGCCCATCGAGAAGGAGAAGATGTCGATCTCCTCGAACCCGAGCGCCGCGATGAACTCGTAGGCGTGATCGGCGGCTTCCTCGATGGTGTCGGGCACCTTCCCGGTCGAGGCGCCGACGCCGCGCTGGTCGAAGGTGATGACGTGTCGCTTCTCGGCGATGGGGTCGACGATGCGGCGGTCCCAGTTGTCCAGGGTCGCGGCGAGGTGCACGAAGAAGACGACGGGTATGCCGCCCTTCGGGCCGAGCTCGCGGTAGGCGTACGTCACGTCGCCGACGGTGACGGAGCGGGTCGGGGCGTGTTCGTAGGAGGTGATGACGGGCTCGTTGCTGGTGGAGGTCATCGGGTCACCACGATCTTGCCGTTGGCCTTGCCCTGCTCGACGTACGCCATCGCTTCGATCGTGTCGGCGAAGGGGAAGGTGCGGTCGAGGACCGGCTGGAGGATGCCGTCGTCGTAGAGCGCGGCGAGGGTCTTGAGCTGGGTGCCGTTCGCCTCCATGAAGAGGAACGAGTAGCGCACGCCGAGCTTCTTGGCTCGGGACCTGATCTTGCGGCTCAACAGGGACATCACGGGCTTGAGGAGCGGCTTGCCCAGCTGGTCCGCCATGTGCGGGTCGGGTGGTCCGACCACGCTGATCGCCAGACCGCCCGGCTTCAGGACGGTCAACGACTTCTCGAGGCTGGCGGTCCCGAGGGAGTCGAGCACGACGTCGTAGCCGGACAGGACCTCGGCGAAGTCGGTGCTGGTGTAGTCGACGACCTCGTCGGCGCCGAGCGCGCGGACCTTCTCGACGTCCTTGCTGTGGGCGGTGGTGGCGACGTGGGCCCCGAGGTGCTTGGCGACCTGGATGACGGTGGAGCCGAGGCCGCCGGCGCCGGCGTGGACCAGGACCTTCTGGCCCGGCTTGACGCTGGCCAGGCCGACCAGGGCCTGCCATGCGGCGAGCGCGACCAGGGGTACGGCGGCGGCCTCCTCGAACGACAAGGACCTCGGCTTGAGGGCGATGTCGCCGGAGTCGATGGCGATCTGCTCGGCGAAGGTGCCGATGCGCAGGTCGCGCGCCCGGGCGAAGATCGCGTCGCCGACCGTGAAGTCACGGACCTCCGACCCGACCTGGGTGATCACGCCGGAGACGTCGTGGCCGAGGGTGAAGGGCGGCTTGTACTTCAGCAGCTGCTTGAGCTCCCCGTTGCGGACCATCTTGTCGAGCGGGTTGATGCTCGCGGCGCGGACGTCGACCAGGACGTCGCGCGGTCCGACCGTCGGTGCCGGGACATCGGCTGCCTCGAGTCCGTCAGGACCGTAGCGGGTGACGACGAAGGCCTTCATGATGACTCCTGGGTGGGTGTTCTTGTGGAACCCGGACGGGCTCCCGCGATGGTCATGGCTTGGGTGTAGGCCGCGGTGAGGATGCGCTCGGACATCTCGGTGTCGGTGACGGCGCGAGCCAGCTGCAGGGACCCGACCAAGAGCGTGAAGATGCCGATCGCACGCTCGTCGGTCTGCTGGGCATCGCCCTCGTCGAGGTGGCGTGAGATCGCCTCGATCATCGAGCGGGCGCCGTCGGTGTAGGCGTCTCGGGTAGTCGCGTCGCAGCGACCGATCTCATCCAGGAGGGCGGCCGACGGACAGCCTTCGGCGGGGGCGTCGCGGTGCTCGGCGGAGAGGTACTCGCGGAGGAAGGCCTCGACGGATGCGAGGCCTGCGGGCAGCGCGTCGACGACGGCGACCTGGTCGGCGAGCTGCTGGGTCACGACCGAGGCGACCAGGTCCTCCTTCGAGGCGAAGTGACCGTAGAAAGCTCCGTTGGTCAGTCCCGCGTCGGCGACCAGTGTCGCGATGCCCGAGCCGTCGATGCCGTCGCTCTTGAGCCGGCGGCCGGCGGTCTCGATCATCCGGCGCCGCGTCGCTTCCTTGTGCTCCGGGCTGTATCTCGCCATGAGGTGAATCTCCTTCCGGGGGTTGTCAATACTTTAGCATTATGATCATACTATTACGAACGTACTGCAATCACGAACTGGAGCACCCATGGCCTCGCTTGCTGATCCGCTCGACCTTCCGTCCGGCGCACGCCTGCCCAACCGCATCGCCAAGGCAGCGTTGAGCGAGGCTCTGGGCGATGCGGACAACTCGCCCGACGAGCGCATCGTCACGCTCTACCGCCGCTGGGCGCAGGGCGGCTACGGCCTGCTGATCACCGGCAACATCATGGTCGACCGCCGGCACCTGGGGGAGCCGGGCAACATCGTGATCGAGGACGACCGCGCCCTTCCGCAGCTGACGGCGTGGACCAAGGCCGCGCACGACGGCGGCGCCGCGATCTTCGCCCAGCTCAACCATCCCGGCCGTCAGTCCAACCTGATGGATCTCGGCCACCAGCCGGTCGCGCCGAGCGCCGTGCCGCTCGCGCTACCCGGTGCGGCCGTGCCTCGTGAGCTCACCGGTGCGGAGATCGAGGAGATCATCGAGCGCTTCGCCGTCGCCGCGAAGGTCTGCGAGGACGCCGGCTTCGACGGCGTACAACTCCACGCGGCGCACGGCTACCTCGCCACCCAGTTCCTCTCGCCGCTGACCAACCTGCGGCAGGACGAATGGGGCGGCGACGCCGAGCGGCGCATGCGCTTCCTGATCGAGGTCGTACGCCGCGTGCGCGGTCGGGTGGGTCCCGGGTTCGCGGTGTCGGTCAAGCTCAACTCCGCCGATTTCCAGCGTGGCGGGTTCAACGAGGACGACTCGCGCGCCGTCGTCGAGGCCCTGGCGCTGGAGGAGGTGGATCTGATCGAGGTCAGTGGCGGCAACTACGAGTCACCGGCCATGTCGGGCTCGGCCGCCTCCTCGACCCGGGCACGTGAGGCGTACTTCCTCGACTACGCGCGGTCCGTCCGCAAGGCTGCCGGAGACGTGCCGCTGGCCGTGACCGGCGGTTTCCGTTCGCGCTCCGGGATGCAGGACGCGCTCACCGCCGGGGACTGCGACGTCGTCGGCATCGGGCGCCCGACGGTGACGACCACCGACTCCGCCGACGCGATCCTCCGGGGGCACGCCGGGGAGCTGACCACCCACGAGATCGGCGCCGGCATGCGCGGTCTGCTCGGCCGGTTCGCGGATCTGAAGGCTCTCGACGGAGTCCTCAACCTCGCCTGGAACACCGACCAGATGCACCGGCTCGCCCGCGGGCAGGAGCCGGATCTCGACCGTGGTGTGCTGCGCACCGCGGTGGCCATGGTGCGCCGCAACGGCCGGGTGTCGTTCGCGCCGCGCCGGGGCCTGAAGTGAGCCGCCACGCGTACGACCTCGCCGACAAGGTCGTCCTGGTCACCGGTGGCAACGGCGGGATCGGGGCCGCCACGGTCCGCACCCTGCTCGAGCGGGGAGCCCGCGTGGCGGTCGCCGACATCGACCCGACGACGCCCGAGCGGGCCGGCGCGCTGCATGCGACCGACATCTTCGGATGCGTCGCCGACGTACGCGACCCCGCCTCGCTCGAGGCGGCGGTCACCCAGACCGTCGACCGGTACGGCCGACTCGACGTCGTGATCGCCAACGCCGGTCTCCTGGCCAAGGCGGCCACGCTGCGCAACACGCCCACCGCGGACATCGAGGCCACTCTCGCGGTCAACGTGACCGGTGTCGCGAACACGATCTCGGCCGCGCTGCCGCACGTGATCGCGCAGCGCGGCCAGGTCGTCCTGATCAGCTCCGTGTTCGCCTTCCTCAACGGCATGGGCACGATTCCGTACGCCATGAGCAAGGCAGCCGTCGAGCAGCTCGGACGCGGGCTCCGCGTCGAGCTCGCCGACCACGGTGTCTCGGTCCTCACGGCCTACTTCTCGCTCGTTCAGACCGACATGATCGCCCGCGGCGTCGACGAGGACCCGGTCGTCATGGAGCTGCTCGGCGCGCTGCCCAAGGCGATGCTGAAGCGGATCACCCCGGCGCAGGCCGCGGCCGGCATCGCCGACGGGCTCGAGGCGCGCGCGGCCCGCGTCATCCTGCCGGACCTGTGGCGTCCGGTCTCCTCCTGGCGCGGCTTCCTGGGGCCCGTGCTCGACTCCCGCTTCGCCCGCGACCGCCGCATCCTCGACGTCCTCGCCCGTCTCGACGCCCGCCTCTCCACGCCTCCCGTCGCCGTCCCGGCGGCACTCTCACGAAGGAACAAGCCATGACCACCACCTGGAAGACCACCCCCAACAAGACGATCGACGTCGGCGGCACCTCGTTCGCCTACCGCGAGCTCGGAAAGCCCGGCGGCGTACCGGTGGTGTTCCTGCACCACTTCACCGCCGTCCTCGACGACTGGGACCCGCGCGTCCTCGATGGGGTAGCCGCGCAGCACCACGTGATCGCCTTCGACAACCGCGGGGTCGGCGCGACCGGCGGCCGGGTGCCGAACGACATCGAGGAGATGGGTGCCGACGCCATCGCCTTCATCCGTGCGCTCGGGTATGAGCAGGTCGATCTGATCGGCTTCTCGCTCGGCGGTGCCGTCGCCCAGATGGTCGCCCTCCAGGCGCCCGATCTCGTACGCCGCATGGTGGTCGCCGGCAGCGGCCCCCGCGGTGGTGGCGGCATCTGGAAGATGCCGTTCATCGTCGGTGGCGCCTACACGAAGGCGTTCCTGTCCCGGAAGGACCCGCGCCACTTCCTCTTCTTCCCGCGCACCACGGAAGGCAAGAAGGCGGCCAACGCCTACTTCGAGCGGCTCGCGGAGCGTACGACGGGTCGGGACAAGCCGATCTCCTCGCAGGCGGGCCTGGCCCAGCTGCGGGCGATCACCAGCGCGGGGATGCACCCCGCCGACGACCTGGAGCAGATCAAGATCCCGGTCTTCGTCGCCAACGGGGACAAGGACTTGATGGTCGCCAGCGAGCACTCCAAGGACATGGCGGCCCGGCTGCCCGACTCCCGACTGCGGATCTACCCGGCCTCGGGTCACGGCGGCGTGTTCCAGTACCACCACGAGTTCGTCCCCGAGGTACTGGACTTCCTCGGCCCGAAGACCGAGTCCGCGGCGTCCTGAGCGGGCAGCGATGAGCCGACCGGACTTCCTGACCGTCGACGCCTTCCATCGGCCGCCCGGCGGGCGGATCGGGTGGCGGCGCGACCTCAGGCGCACGATCGACGCCGGTATCGACGGCCTGCATGGCGTGACGGTGAACTATGCCAACAACGGCACCCACTCCCTCGCCCCGAACCTCCTTCCGGGCGGCTGTGCGCTCGTCGCCGCGTGGGAATCGGCGGAGGCGGCCGAGGCCGCCTTCGCCGGTCCGCTGCGGCGTGCCATCGACGGCCCTGGACGGTTCAGCCTCGACAGCGAGATCGTGCGGGTGAGGATCGACTCCGAGTCCGAACACGACCATTGGCACGGCTGGAAGCCCAGTGCCGACGGGGCCGAGCCGCTCGTCGACGGCGAGCCCATGGTGGCCATCGTCCACGGCATCCTCCGGCGTGGCCGGCTGCTCGAGTTCATGCGCAACAACCTGCACGCGGCCAGCCGAGCCGCGCACCACCCCGGTCACCGCGGCAGCATCGACATCTCGGCTCAGCTGCCGTACGAGCACACCTCGATCAGCCTCTGGAAGACCTACGCCCTGGCCCGGGACTTCGCCTACAAGAAGGGCGGCCATGCCAGCGCCATGAGCCATGCGCTGAAGCAGAAGACCCATCGCGTCGGTGTCTTCCTTCAGGCCCGGCCGCTGGCCTGCACCGGAGTGCTGGGCATCGACAAACCGCCTTACCCGCAGCTGCCCGAGGCGCGGCGCTGGGGAACGTAAATATTCCGACGGGTACGAAAATTGGTCCCTGCGTACCCCTTCCATCTCTGAGATGTTGTGACTACAGTCACGGTACGTAAGTTTCCTCATTCGTACCCAGGAGTGCGCTGTGTCGGCAACATCCCCCCTTGTGACCGGGTCGCGGTCCCGCCTGCGGCCGTTGCTGGCAGCCGCCGTGGGCAACATCGTCGAGTGGTTCGACTTCACCATCTACGCGACGTTCGCCGTCTACTTCTCGCCGCTGTTCTTCCCGTCCGCTGATCCCACGGCTTCGCTGCTGTCGACGTTCGCCGTGTTCGCTGTCGGATTCTTCGTCCGTCCGCTCGGGGGTTGGCTGATCGGCGCTTACGCCGACCGGCAGGGGCGGCGTAAGGCCCTGCTTCTCACCATCGTTCTGATGACCGTGCCGGCTTTCGTGATCGGCATCTCGCCGACGTACGCCTCGGTGGGGATCGTGGCTCCGATCGTGCTGGTGCTGGCCCGGATGCTGCAGGGCTTTGCCGCCGGTGGTGAGGCCGGTGGGGCGATGGCGTACCTGTCGGAGATCGCGCCGGAGCATCGCAAGGGTCTCTACAGCAGCCTGTGGTACACGACCGTCGTGCTGGGCATGGTCCTGGCGAGCCTCACCGGCTTCGTGCTCACCCGGCTCCTCGCCGCGGAGGCGATGGGGGAGTGGGGATGGCGGATCCCGTTCCTGGTCGGCGGTGCGGCCGGGCTGCTCTCCCTGTGGGTCCGGCGCGCCATGGTCGAGACGAGCGATGCCGTCGTCGACGGCACCGCCGCGGCACGACCCGCCGGGCTCGGCACCCTACTCTCGGAGTTTCCCCGGGAGACGCTGCGGGTGATCCTGCTGATGGCGGGAGCGGCCACTGCCTTCTACACGTTCGTCAGCTACATGCCGACCCACCTGATCAACTCCGTCGGGCTGGCACCGGCGACGACCTTCGGCCTGCACACGGTCGCCCTGGTCATCTTCATGGTGCTTCTCCCGACATTCGGGATGCTCTCCGACCGCATCGGCCGGCGTCCGCTGGGTTTCGTGTTCGCTATCGGTGGCGGCGTTGCGATCTACCCGCTGAGTCTGGCGCTCTCCGAGCGCTGGTACGTCAGCCTCGCCGTCGATCTGGCGTTCCTCACTTTGACCGCATGCATCTTCTCGGTGCTGGCCGTGATCATGACCGACCTGTTCCCGAGCCGGATGCGTGCCATGGGAGTAGGCGCGCCGTACAACCTGGCGACGGCGATCTTCGGTGGTACCGCACCGTTCCTGCTGACCTGGTTGGCCGGCCAGGGGCGCGCCGACTCGTACTTCATCTACCTGGCGTGCCTGGTGCTCCTGTCCGCTGTCGGTCTCGGCCTCACCAGTAACAGGCGGACCGGACCAAGCAACGTGGCCACCCCGGTCGTGGGCTCCTAGCGCCCGGCCGCCCCCTGCTCTTTGTACCGATCAACCCAGGAGAGAAACCCATGAGTACGTATCCCGATGAGCGGGTCGGAGAGATCCTCCGCGCATTCGCCTCGCCGACCGCGAGTGCGCCCGAGCTGATGTGCGACCGCCACCCGCGCGATGGGGTCGCGTTCAAGTTCATCGATGCGGACCTGGCGGATGCGTCGTTGACCTACGGCGACCTCGCCGACCGGTCTCGGCGGATCGCGTCGGTGCTGAGCGAGCACGGTGTGTGCGCCGGTGACCGGGTGGCGACGCTGATGGGTAAGGACGTCGATCTTCCCGCAGTGATGTTGGGCATCTGGCGCCTGGGGGCGGTCTACATGCCGCTGTTCACGGCCTTCGCGGCATCAGCGGTCGCCGACCGTCTGGATCAGGGCGGCGTACGCGTGGTGGTCACCGACGGCGACCAGTTCAGCAAGTTACCCGAAGACCGTGTGCGGCTGGTGGCCGGGATCCACACGGGAGCCACGCCTCCTGCGGGAGGCGTCAACCTGGCGGCCGCGGTGGCGGCGGCGCCGCTGTGGGAGGAGCCGGGGCCCACCGGACCCGAGGTGGAGCTGACGCACATGTTCACCTCGGGCACGACGGGCAAGCCGAAGACGGTCATCCACCCGCTCGCGTACGTGGCAGGTTGGCAGGCCTATCTCGAGATCGGGCTGGGCGTCGATGAGAGCTCGGTCTACTGGAACGCCGCCGACCCGGGCTGGGCCTACGGTCTGTATGCCGGGGTGGTCGCGCCGATGTGCGTGGGTGTTCCGAACATCGTGAGCACGGCGAAGTTCGATGCCGAGACCACCTGGCGGATCCTGGAGACGTACGAGGTCACCGACCTGGCGGCGGCGCCCACGATCTTCCGGGGCCTGCGGGGCGCGAACACGCGGGCGGAGCTTCCGGCGTTGAAGCGTCTTTCCAGTGCCGGTGAGCCGCTGACCCCGGATGTGTTCGCCTGGGCGCAACAGCAGTGGGGGCTGGAGATCCACGACCACTTCGGTCAGACCGAGCTGGGCATGCCCGCCGGCTTCGCCCACCACCCCCACGCCGCCACCGAGGTGGAGCCGGCGGCGATGGGTCGCAGCTTCCCCGGGTGGTCCCTGACCGCGCTCAGGCTGGATGAGGACGTACCTGCCGGGCCTGGCGAGGTGGGGCGGCTGGCGGTGCGTATCGCGGAGAGTCCGTTCTTCACCTTCACCGGGTACGGCCAGGATCGTGGTCATCGCGGTGACCGGTTCAGTGCCGATGGTGAGTTCTACCTCAGCGGCGATCTGATCACGATCGACAGCAGCGGTCTGATCCACTTCTCCTCCCGCGACGACGACGTGATCCTGATGGCCGGTTACCGGATCGGCCCGTTCGACGTCGAGAGCGCACTGGGCACGCACCCGGCCGTGGCGGAGTGCGCGGTCGTGGCCGCGCCGGACGAGATGCGGGGCGAGATCATCAAGGCGTACGTCGTCCTCAGCCCGGGGGGCGAGGGCTCCGATGTGTTGGTGAAGGAGCTCCAGGACTGGGTGAAGAAGGAGTACGCCGCGCACGCCTATCCCCGCCAGATCGAGTTCGTCGCGGAGCTGCCCAAGACACCGAGCGGCAAGGTGCAGCGCGCGGTGCTGCGCAAGCAGCTCGCCGAGGTCGGTGGCACCCGGTGACCGACGTCCTTCTGACGACTCGGACCGGTGACGTCGAGACCTGGACGCTGAACCGGCCCGAGTCCCGCAACGCCCTGGACCCGGCCCTGGTGAGTGCGCTGACCGAGCAGGTCTCCCGGGCGGAGGACGACGGGGTCCGGGTCGTGATCCTCACTGGTGCGGGGGCGGGGTTCTGTGCGGGAGCCGACCTGGCGTACCTGCTCGAATGTGCCCAGAGCGGTGAGTCGCCTCGTCCGCATCTGCGCGAGATCTGCGACCTCACGCTCGCGATGGAGGCCAGCCCGATCGTCTTCATCGCCGCGCTCCACGGGTTCGCCGTCGCCGGGGGTCTCGAGATCGCGCTGGCGTGCGACCTGGTCATCGCTGCCGCCGGCACCCGGATCGGTGATGGGCATGTGAAGAACAACCTGATCGCCGGGGGAGGAGCCAGCGTGAGGATGCCCCCGAAGCTCGGTGCCGGCACGGCCGCATGGCTGGCCCTGACGGGTGAGCTCGTGCCCGCAGAGGACCTCGCGCGCAGGACGGGGTGGCTGCACGAGGTGGTCGCGCCCGACGTACTGCTCGAGTCCGCCCACACCATGGCCACCATCCTGACGAGCCGGCCCGCCGGCGCCCAGCACCGCTACAAGCGACTCATCGTCAACGACCCCATCACGACCGCGGCGGCGCTGACGCGGGAGCTCGACATGTTCGAGGAGCACTGGAACGGCTCCGACGTGGCCACCGACCTCATCCGTTTCCTCGGCCGCTCCACACCGCGGTCGACCTCCAAGAAGGAGCGAACCGTTGCCTGACCGGTTCACAGACCAGACCGTCCTCGTCACCGGCGGAGCCCAGGGGCTCGGCCTGGCGATGGTCCACCGATTCGCCGCCGAAGGCGCCCGCGTCCATCTCGCCGACGTCAATGCGGACGCCGTCGAGGAGGCGGCCGGGAAGGTCGCCGCGGACGCGCCGATCCCGCCGGTGCCGCACGTCGTGGACGTCACCGACCCGGCGGCCGTCATCGCCTGGATCGACGGTGTGGCCGAGGCCGATGGGCGCGTCGATGTCCTCGTCAACAATGCCGGGATCATCCGCGACAACCGCGTCGAGAAGATCTCGGTCGAGGACTGGCACGCGGTCATCGACGTGAGCCTGACCGGCTCCTTCCTCTGCATCCAAGCGGCCATGCCGCACATGAAGAGCCGGAACTATGGCCGGATCATCTCGTTCTCCTCGATGAGCTGGCGAGGCAACTTCGGCCAGGCCAACTACGTCGCGGCCAAGGCCGGCATCGTCGGCCTCACCCGCACCATCGCCCTCGAGGGCGCCCGGCACGGGATCACCGCCAACGCGATCGCACCCGGCCTGATCCAGACCCCGATGCTCGCCTCGATGAACGGCCCCGCGCGTGAGCTGCTGATCGGCAAGGTCCCGGTCAAGCACCCGGGCGAGCCCGAGGACATCGCCGCGGCCGCTGCCTTCCTGGGATCGCCGGAGGCCCGCTACATCACCGGCGTCGTGCTCGACGTCGACGGCGGCATCGGGATCGGATCCTCGATCCGATGAACGACCGCCAAACGCCAACCGAGTCCACCGTCATCGTCGCCGGCGCCCGTACGCCGATCGGGAAGCTCCTCGGCGGCCTGCGAACCCTCACCGCCACCGACCTCGGCGCCATCGCCATCAAGGGCGCCCTGGAGAAGTCAGGCGTCGCGCCGGAGCAGGTCGACTACCTGATCATGGGCCACGTACTCCAGGCCGGCGCCGGCCAGAACCCGGCGCGAACCGCCGGACTCAACGCCGGGATCCCGGGCAACGTCCCCTCGATCACGATCAACAAGGTCTGCCTCTCTGGCCTCAACGCCATCGCGACCGCCGACCAGATGATCCGCGCCGGCGAGGCCGAGATCATCGTCGCCGGCGGCATGGAGTCGATGACCAACGCTCCGCGGCTGCTGCCAGGAAGCAGAGAAGGCAGCAAGTTCGGCGACATGACCCTCGTCGACCACATGGCCTACGACGGGCTCTACGACCAGGCCACCGCGCAGGCGATGGGCGCCCTGACCGAAGCCGTCAACGCCGATCGCGAGCTGGCCGTCACCCGAGCAGAGCAGGACGCCTTCGCCGCCCGCTCCCACCAACGCGCCGCCACGGCACGGAAGAACGGCCTCTTCGACGACGAGATCGTCCCCGTCGCCATCGCGCAGCGGAAGGGCGACCCGGTCGTCGTGACCGCCGACGAAGGCGTACGCGAGGACACCACGACCGAGACGCTCGCCAAGCTCCGTCCGTCCTTCTCCCGCACCGGAACGATCACCGCGGGATCGGCCTCACCGATCTCCGACGGTGCCGCCGCCGTCGTCGTGATGGCCAGGTCCAAGGCCGAAGAGCTCGGCCTGGACTGGCTCGCCGAGATCGGTGCCCACGGCATGGTCGCCGGCCCCGACTCCACCCTCCAGCTGCAACCGGCCAACGCCACCGCCAAGGCCCTGGACAAGGAGGGCATCACCGCCGCCGAACTCGACCTCGTCGAGTTCAACGAGGCCTTCGCCGCCGTCGGCATCGAGTCCATGCGTGCCCTCGGCCTCCCGGAGGAGAAGGTCAACGTCAACGGCGGCGCGATCGCGATCGGCCACCCGCTCGGCTGCTCCGGCACCCGCATCGTGCTCCATCTCGCCCTCGAGCTCCGACGCCGCGGCGGCGGCCTCGGAGCGGCCGCACTGTGCGGCGGCGGTGGCCAAGGAGACGCGCTGATCCTGCGGGTGCCTAGGACCTCGGGCGAATGAACCCCACATCCCGATCCCGAGGAGGCTCCCGTGCGAGCAGCAATCATCACCGCCCTCAACGGCCCTGACGGCGTCGTGATCCGTGACGAGCCCGAACCGGAACCGGCGGCAGGGCAGGTGCGGATCGACGTCCACTCCGCAGGCGTGGTCTTCCCCGACGTCCTGCAGACCCGCGGCGGATACCAGCTGCGTCCGGAGCTGCCGTTCACACCGGGCTGGGAGGTCGCCGGCGTGGTCCGCGAGGACTCCGGCGGGTTCCGCGCCGGCGACAGGGTCGCTGCGATGCCGGTCATCGGAGGCTTCGCCGAGACCGTCGCGGTGAGCTCGGAGATGGTCTTCCCTCTGCCCGACGACGTCGGGTTCGACAAGGGCGCGGCACTGCCGCTGAACTACCTGACCGGCCACTTCGCGCTCATGCGTCGTGCCCGCCTCCTCGCCGGCGAGACCGTCCTGGTGCAAGGAGCCGCCGGTGGCGTGGGTACGGCAGCGTGCCAGCTGGCCGCTGCGTACGGCGCTCGGGTGATCGCGGTCGTCTCGACGCCGGAAAAGGGGGAGGTCGCGCGTGCCGTAGGTGCGCACGAGGTGGTTCTGGCCGCGGGGTTTCGCGACGAGGTCTCACGGCTCACCGATGGCCGAGGCGTCGACGTCGTCGTCGATCCCGTGGGCGGAGACCGCTTCACCGACTCGCTGCGCACGCTCGCGCCTGAGGGACGTCTGATCGTGATCGGCTTCACCGGTCGCGAGATCCCGACCGTCAAGGTGAACCGGCTCCTGCTCACCAACACCACCGTCATGGGCGCGGCCTCCGAGGAGTTCTGGCACCTGAATCCGGAGTACGCCGCCCAGCAGTGGGACGAGCTGATGCCACTGATCCGGTCCGGCGCCATCGACCCGCCGATCGGCGAGGTCTTCAGCCTCGAGGAGACCGCCTCCGCGCTCCGCGCCATGGACGAACGCCGGGCGATCGGCCGACTGATCGTGCGCGTACGAGAACCCAGTCCATCCCTACCCCTCGGGTCACATCAAGTAGTTCGATGAAGTCTCAAAGGAGAGTTCGATGAAGCATGTCTACGAGCGCAACGTCCCGATGAAGACCCGGGACGGAGTGATCCTGCACGCCGACGTCTGGCGACCGTTGGAGGGGCAGGCACCCACCCTCCTGGTGCGTTTGCCCTACAACAAGGAAGGCGCCCTTCTCGGCGGTGGCCCCAACGTCTCGATTCCGTCCGTGATCGCACTCTTGAACGCCGGCTACGCGGTGGTCTGGCAGGACACCAGGGGCACCTACGCCTCCGAGGGGTCGTTCACGCCCAAGGTCAACGAGATCGAGGACGGCCAGGACACCGTTGCCTGGATCCTCGAGCAGGGTTGGAGCGACGGAAGCGTCGGCACCTACGGCGCCTCCTACTCGGGCATGACCCAATGGGCCCTCGCCACCACCGACACCCCGGGACTGGGCGCCATCGCCCCGACCAATGCGGCACTGAATTGGTACACGGGCCTCTGGTACTCGCAGGGCGGCGCTCTGTCGCTGAGTCTGGTGACCTGGTGGAACGCCCTGATGTATGCCGCCGAGGAACAGCGATCCCTGCAGAGCGGCGAGATCTCCGACCCCTCGGCGCTGTTGCGCCTCGGGGCGGCCCTGATGGACCCACTCTCCCTCAACGACGCCACCCCCGTCGCCGACCTGCCGGTGCACGGCAAGGGCCGCTGGTTCGACGACTGGCTCGCTCACCCCGACCACGACGAGTACTGGGCAGCCCAGGACTGGTCCGGTCTGGGCGGTTCGGTGACGGTCCCGACGCTCAACGTCGCTGGTTGGTACGACCTCTACGTCGCCGAAAGCGTGGCCGACTACGTACGCGTCCGCACCGAGGGTGGCTCGCCCCGAGCCCGCGACGAGTCCCGGTTGGTGGTTGGCCCGTGGGACCACATCAGCTTGACCGGACAGTACCCCGACCGCTTCTTCGGTCTCACCGGTGCCGGCGACCTCAGCGAGCTGCATGTCGCCTTCTTCGACCAGACGCTGCGAGGGCATGCACCCGAAACTCCGGCGCCGCGGGTACGTCTGTTCGTGATGGGCATCGACCAGTGGCGCGACGAGGAGGACTTCCCGCTGCCCGACACCCAGTACGTCGACTACCACCTGCACAGCGACGGGTCGGCGAACACCCGGAACGGCGACGGCACCCTCACCCGAGAGGCACCAGCAGCCGAGGGGATTGACGAGTTCCGCTACAACCCGCGCGACCCGGTTCCGACCGCGGGCGGTGCCTTGCTCCCAGCACTGCCAGGACTGATCGGACCGGTCGACCAGATCGCCGTCGACGGTCGCGACGACGTCCTCTGCTACACCGGCCCGGTCCTGACCGAGCCGGTCGAGGTCACCGGGTTCGTCGAGCTCAAGGTGTTCGTCTCCTCCACCGCGGTGGACACCGACATCACCGCCAAGCTCGTCGACGTCTTCCCCGACGGCCGTGCCATCAACCTGTGCGACGGCATCCTGCGGTTGCGCTACCGCAACAGCCTCTCCCAGCCCGAGCTCATGGAGCCCGGCGAGGTCTACGAGGTGACCGTGCCGATGTCGGTGACCTCCAACGTGTTCCTCCCCGGTCACCGGATCCGACTGGACGTCTCCAGCAGCAACTTCCCCCACTACGACCGCAACTCCAACACCGGTGGCGTGATCTCCTCAGAGGTGCTGGAGGACATGGTGGTCGCGGACAACACCGTCCACCATGGTGGCGCCCGGCCCAGCCGCCTGGTGCTGCCGATCATCGAGCGCTGACCACGGTCCTTGTGCGCCTGCCGTGAGGCAGGCGCACAGGGCTACTTCGACTGGTACTGCAGTCCGTCCAGGAGGATGTCGCCGATCTCGGCGAACGCCTGGCCGGCGGTCAGGCCGGTCCGTCGCAGCAGGCGCCCCGAGCGGACTCCATCGATCGCGAGCACCACGAGCTCGGAGGCCAGGGCCGCGTCGACGCCGCGGAACTGGCCGGCCCGTACGCCGTCGTCGATCATCTCGTGCACCCGGCGTGCGGCGGCGGCGGAGTTCAGGGCGTAGATGTCGGCCGCTGCGCGGTAGGTGACCATATCGTCGTAGAACGCGGCCGAGTGACGCCCCATCTCCCGGCCGACGCCGTGGAGATAGACCTTGATCTTGCGGCGGTGGTCGCTCTCGGCCGCGGTCTCCTCCTCGATCCGCGCCGTCGCTGACTCGAAGAACCGCTTGACCACCAGCGAGACCAAGTCGTTCTTCGAGCCGCCGACGCCGTACAGCGTCGACTTGGAGCAACGCAGCCGCGTGGCCAACTCGTCCATGCTGAGCTTGGCGAAGCCCTCCTCGAGCAGGATCGCCTCGATCTGCGCCAGGAGATCAGAGCGACGCTGCTCGTCGACCTTGCGCCGACCAGCAGGACGCTCGAGGGCCTCAGGGGGCAGGTAGTCGTGGCTCACACCGCCATTGTGCCGTCAGCCGCGCGTCCAGTCGGGCACAGGCCCGGATGTTTGGGAATACGATCGTCATCCCATGTGCTATTGTCGTATGAACATAATCCCAAACGTCAGGAACCCATGATGAAAACAACTCCGCAGGTCGCGCTCGTGACGGGCGCATCCTCAGGCATCGGCAAGGCCACAGCGATCGCGCTGGTCGCGGCGGGCTTCCGAGTGATCGGCACCAGCCGCAACACCGCGCGACTCACCGCGCCCGCCGGGGTGACGTACCTCGACCTCGACGTGACCAGCGACGAGTCGGTCGCCTCGGCGGTGGAGCAGGTCCTCGAGCGGTTCGGGCGCATCGACGTCCTCGTCAACAACGCCGGCGTCGGGTCGACCGGTGCGGGCGAGGAGTTCTCAATCGGCCAGACGCAGGACATCTTCGACATCAACGTCTACGGAGTCATGCGGATGACCAAGGCGGTCCTGCCCCACATGCGCGTTCAGCGCAGCGGGCGCATCATCAACGTCTCCTCCCTCAGCGGATTCGTCCCCAGCCCGTTCATGACCGTCTACGTGGCGACCAAGCACGCGGTCGAGGGCTACTCCCAGTCGCTGGACCACGAGGTGCGCGAGTACGGCGTCCGGGTGCTGCTCGTCGAGCCCGGCCCGATCAACACCCCGTTCGCGGGCCACAGCGTCGAGGCCGACACCCCGATGCCGCTCTACGCGGCGGGACGGCGCAACTACGACGAGCTGATCACGAAGAACCTCAGCAGCGGCGACGACCCCGCGGTCGTCGCCAAGGTGATCGTCGGGGCGGCCACCGACCGCAACCCGAAGCTGCGGCGTACGGCCGGCTCGACCGCCCGGACCATCAACGCGGTGCACCGCATCGCCCCGGCGCGCAGCTTCGACCGCGTCATCCGCCGGTTCAACCGGATGCCGAGCTGACCGATGGTGCGCTACACGGAGGAACACAAGCAGGAGACCCGGCAGCGGATCATCGCGACCGCCGGTCGACGGCTCAAGCGTGACGGCATCGACGGCTCCGGGGTCGCGACGCTGATGAAGGACGCGGGCCTGACCAACGGCGCGTTCTACCGCCACTTCGAGTCCAAGGACAGCCTTGTCGCGGAGGCGATCACCGACCAGCTGCACACGCTGCACGCCAACATCGTCGAGCAGGCGGAGCCGGGCCGGGCCGGCCTGGAGCAGATCGTGCGCTGGTACCTGTCGGCCGAGCATCGGGACAACCCGGTCGACGGCTGCCCCAACGCCGCCCTCCTCGACGAGATCGCGCGCAGCCATGAGGCGACCAGGCAGGCGTACACCGAAGGCGTGCTGGTCGTCATCGACGGCCTCGCTGCCCGGATGGCACCCGACGACCCGCCCTCGGCACGGGTGAAGGCGCTGAGCCTCCTCGGCCTGATGGCCGGGACGCTCCAGCTCTCTCGCGCGCTGGCCGACCGGCAGCTGTCCGACGACCTCCTCGAGCAGGGTCTCCGTAATGCGTTGTCCCTGCTGGACGCCGAGGTCGGCCGATGACCCGCGAGCAGCCCTTCCATCCGCAGCTTCGGGTCGCGCGGTTCCTTCCGCGCACGATCATCACGGCTCGTACGTTGCCGACGCTCCGTCGCCTCACCAAGCTCTCCGCTCGTGCCCGGCGGCCCGACGCGCAGGTCGTCGCCGTGGACGACAACGTGTCGGTGCATGTCTTCCGGCCGGCAACGGCTCGGCCCCGGACGCCGGCGCTGCTGTGGATCCATGGCGGCGGAATGGTGCTCGGCGACGCAGGGCAGGACCGGGCTTTCTGCCGCCGGGTCGCCGACGAGCTGGGCATCGTCGTCGTCTCGGTCGAATACCGGCTCGCTCCCGAGCACCCGTTCCCGACCCCGCTGGAGGACTGCTACACCGCGCTGCAGTGGCTCGCCCGCCAGCCCGACATCGACCCGGCACGCACCGCCATCGGTGGGCAGAGCGCCGGCGGCGGCCTGGCCGCCGCACTGACGCTGCTGGCGCAGGAACGCGGCGAGATCCGTCCGGTCCTGCAGCTGATGTCCTACCCGATGCTCGACGACAGGACCACGACCCGCACCGACATCGACCCGCGGCGCCTACGCATCTGGAGCCCGGCCAGCAACCGGTTCGGCTGGAGTGCCTACCTCGGCGCATCGGGCGGCGAGGTCTCCCCGCTGGCCGCGCCGGCCCGCTACGAAGACCTCTCCGGGCTGCCGCCCGCATGGATCGGCGTCGGTACCAACGATCTCTTCCACGACGAGGACGTCGCCTACGCCCGGCGCCTGCAGGAGGCCGGAGTCGACTGCACGCTGCACGTGGTCCCGGGCGCGTACCACAACTTCGACTCCATCGAAGCCAAGCCTCCCGTCTCCCGAGCCTTCGTCAAGGCCCAGATCGCGGCGCTGGACGAAGCGCTCAACGGAGGCTGACGGATCCTGCGGATCCGGGGCCTGGGTGCCAGGCGCGGCCGAGTGCGGTCTCGTGCGAGGCGAGGGCGGAGGCGGGGTCGGCCCCGAGTCCCACGCAGAACGTGACGCCCATCGGGACCAGCACCTCGCGCACCGGGTCGGCGAACTCGACGAAGTGGTTGGCCAGGTCGAGGGTGATGTAGCCGTGGACGTAGCTCCACATCGCCCCGGCGGCCGCTCTCGGATTCTCGATGGTGAGGTCGCCGTTGGTGCTCAGCCGCGTGGCCGCCTCGACCACGTGGGCGTAGGCGGCGTTGAACGCGGGGGAGTGGCCGGCTCGCCGTTCGCCCTTGGCCGGGGTGGGCCGGTAGGTGGCCCGGGTGGAGAGGCCGAACATCGCGTCGTACAGGTGTGGGTTGGCCTGTGCGTAGGAGAGCGTGGTCAGCGCCATTGTGAACAGGTCGGCGATGGCGTCCTCGCTGGCACCGACCTGAGCGAACGCCTCGCCCAGCTGGTCGAAGCCGTGGTCCACCACGGCACCGAGCAGCTCCGGGACGCCGCCGAAGTAGTTGTAGACGACCATGCTCGACATGCCGGCCTTCGCGGCGACCGTCCTGGCCTTGATGGCAGAGGGGCCCTCCTCGGCGAGCATCGTGACGGCGGCGGCGATCAGTCGCTCCGGGATCCCGTTGGAGGGGCCGTCCGTCACCGTGGAATTCCTCGACATGGCCGTCATCGTCCCAAACCGGCGTCGGGGATGTGCGACATGGCGTGCTCGGCCAGCGCCGTGATCGTCAGCGCTGGGTTGACACCGGGGTTGGCCGGCAGGGCGGCGGCGTCGCAGACGACCATGTTCCGGTAGCCGAACACCTGAAGGTCGGCGTCGACGACTCCGGTCGCCGGGCTCGCGCCGACCACGGCGCCGCCGAGCACGTGGGCGGTCATCGGCCGGTTGCCGAACACCTCGAAGACGCTGCTCTGCGCGACGCCTCCGGTGCGTTGGGCCAGCCACTTCGCGACCCGGTGGCCTGCGTCGATGTACGTCGGGGCCGGCCGTTCGCGGTCACGTTCGGTGGCGAGCCGATATCCCCGACCCAGGAGTCGCCTCCTCGCGACGAACCGGATCGCGTTGTCTCGCGGCTGCATGACCAGCATCATCAGGGTGCGTGCCGACCAGCCCGATCGCATCGTCGAGAACCAGCGGCGTGGGTGGCGCACCACGGTGCGGAGCCAGGCTGACAGGCGCCGTACGCCCCGGCCCTCGCCCACCAGGATCGTGAACATCAGGCGCATGAAGTCGCCTCGCGGCCCGTAGGTGAGAAACTCGATCTGGGTGTCGCCGTCGAGGACCACCCGGCTGCTCGCGGTGACGTCGCGCCAGGTGCCGACGTCCTCGGGGAGCAGGACGGAGAGCACGGCCTCGCTGTTCGTACGCGCGAGGTGGCCGAGGCGGTCACTGAGCGCGGGAAGTGCTCCACGGTGCTTGCAGTCCGCGAGGAGCGCGTTGGTGCCCACCGTGCCGGCGGCGAAAACGACCCCACGCGTGGTGATGCTTGTGCGGCGGCCGCCCCGGCCTCCGGAACCGCGGGTGGTGATCCGATAGCCGTCGCTCCCATCGGCCGCCCCGAGCGGAGTCACGTCGACCACCTCGCGCTCCGCGAAGACCTGGGCGCCGTGCTTCTCGGCGAACCAGAGGTAGTTCTTGGTGAGCCGGTTGGCGGCACCGACCCGGCATCCGGTCATGCACTGCCCGCAGCGGGTGCAGCCGGTGCGGTCCGGGCCCTCGCCGCCGAAGTAGGGATCTGGCACCGTGACGCCCGGCTCGCCGAAGAAGACGCCGACCGGCGCCGCCGAGAAGCTGCCGCCGAACCGGTCGGCGACCTCGCGGGTCAACCCGCTCGTCACCGACTCCCACGGGGTCGTGCTTGCGCCGAGCATCCGCTCCGCCGTGACGTAGTGAGGCTCGAGGACCTCCTCCCAGCGGGCCGGCCCCGGCCACTGAGGGTCGGAGAAGAAGTCCTCGTGCGGGCGGAACAGGACGCCGCCGTACACGAGGCTCCCGCCGCCGACCCCGATCTGGGTGGAGCTGAACACGTGGCGGAAGAGCACGTTGCGCATGATCCCGCGCAGCCCGACCTTCGGCGCCCAGACGAAGCGGCGGCGATCGGATGCCGACGCGGGCAGCTCGTCGTCGGCGTACGCACGGCCGCGCTCGAGGACCGCGACCCGGTGGCCCTTCTCGGCCAGGCGCAGGGCGGCGACGCTGCCGCCGAAGCCCGACCCGACGACGACCCAGTCATGGTCCAGCGGGGGATGGATGGTGCTGTTCATGGCGGCTCCTCGGGGTTGTGACATCACAATAACTTCGTTATCGTCGTGAAGACAAGGGTCTCACGAAGGCCCTCGCCGCATTCGCAACGGAGACCGGTCATGACAGAAGAAGTACGAGGCAACCTCGAGATCGAGGACCGCGGCGCGGTGCTGGTCGCTCGCGTCGATGGCGGTCCGCTGGGCCTGTTCGGCAACGACATCGCCGAGCAGCTCGACACGCTCGTCGACCGCGCGGACGGTGATCCGGCGATCCAGGCCGTCGTGTTCACCGGCACCCACCCGGACCGCTTCGTCTCGCACGCCGAGGTGCGCTGGCTCCAGGAGGGCGGAGCCACCGTCCCGTCGGTCGGCGTCCGGGGCGCCTCCGCCCTCGCCCACACGGCGCGCGGGGTGAACCGGGCGGGCGGGCTGAAGGCGGCGTTCGGCAGGACACCGCTGTGGCCGGCGGTCCAGCTGGAGCGGGTGCACCAGACGTTCCTGAAGATGAACCGCAGCGGCGTCGTCTTCGTCGCGGCCCTGAACGGGTCGGCGCTCGGTCTCGGAGCCGAGTTCAGCTGGGCCAACGACCTGCGAGTCATGGCCGAGGGGGACTACGTCATCGGGCAGCCGGAGGTCCTGCTCGGGATCATGCCCGGCGGCGGTGGCAGCCAGCGGCTTCCGCGCCTGGTGGGCAACCACAAGGCGCTGCTGGCGATCCTGTCCGGCGAGCCGTTCACACCTGCGCAAGCGCTGGAGATCGGCGCGGTGGACGACGTCGTGGCGCCGGACCAGGTGCTCGACCGGGCGATCGAGCTCGCCGAGCGCCTGGGGTCGCGGCCGAAGGCGTCGCGGGCGGCGATCAAGCGATCGGTCTACTTCGGCGGCTCTGCGGACCTGGAGGCGGGGCTGCACATCGAGCGCTCCGAGTTCCTCGCCACCGCGCTCTCCGACATCGGCCAGGAGCTGATGCTCGACTACATGGCCAACACGCAGGCGGCCGGTGAGCTGCCGCTGTACCAGCCCGGAGTCTTCGAGGAAGTGCTCCAGGCCGGCACGACCCGGGGTGCCGGTTCCACGCCCCAGGGGGCTCGGCGATGAGCGGCCACACCGTCACCCGGCACGACGTCGGCTTCGACTCGGCCGGCGACACCTGCGCCGCCTGGCTCTTCCTGCCCGACGGCGTCACCAACCCTCCCGTGGTGATCCTCGGGCACGGCCTCGGCGCCACCCGAGAGATGCGCCTGGACGCGTTCGCCGAGCGATTCGCCCAGGCCGGGATCGCGGCGCTGGCGTTCACCTATCGCCACTTCGGTGACTCCACCGGCCAGCCCCGGCAGCTGCTGTCGATCAATCGGCAGCTGGCCGACTGGGACGCCGCCATCACCCACGTCAAAGGGCGCTCCGACGTCGACGGCTCTCGCGTCGCGGTCTGGGGAAGCTCGTTCGGCGGCGGTCATGCCATCGTCGTCGCCTCCCGCCACCCCGAGCTGCGCGCGGCGGTGTCCCAGTGCCCGTTCACCGACGGCCTCGCGTCGGCCCGGGCCCTCGGCCCGGTCGGCACGATGCGGCTGCTGCCCACCGTCGCCCGCGACCTCGTCGCCGCGACCCTGCAGCGGGACCCGGTGCTCATCACGCTCGCTGGGGCGCCGGGGGAGAAGGCCCTGATGACCGCCCCGGACGCCCTGCCCGGCTACCTCGCCCTCGTCCCTGAGGGCGCCGCCTTCGTCAACGAGGTCACCGCCCGCGTCGCGCCCACGATCACCCGGCACCGTCCGGGCAAGGTCGCCAAGGACGTACGGATGCCGATCCTCTTCTGCATCTGCGATCACGACTCCGTCACGCCGCCTGAAGAGACGCTCGCCTACGCGCGCACGGCGCCTCGCGGCGAGATCAAGCGGTACGACGCCGGCCACTTCGACATCTACCTCGGCGAAGCGTTCGAGACCGTCGTCGCCGACCAGACCGAGTTCCTCACCCGTCACCTGAAGGCCTGAACCATGACGTTCTCCACCATCATCGACCGGCGCGCCACCGACAACCCGACCGGTCCGGCCATCGCCGACTCGTCCCAGCGGCTCACCAACGTCGAGCTCCTCGACCTGGTCCGTGCCGGCGCGGCGCATCTCGCCGAGCTCGGCATCGGTGCCGGGGACGTCGTCGCGCTCAAGCTCACCAACCGCGTCGAGTTCGTCGTACTGCTCTTCGCCGCATGGCGACTCGGAGCGACCATCACACCGGTCAACCCGGCCCTGACCGACTCCGAGGTCGCCCGGCAGCTCGACGACTCCGGCGCAAAGCTGCACGTCATCGAAGACGGCGCTCACCCGATCGGCGACGTACCCGCCCTCGCGGTCTCCGACCTGCGCCGGGAGCCGAGGCAGGAGGAGGCCGCGCCGCCGGTCGTGGACAGTGCGCTCCTGGCGCTGCTCATCTACACCTCGGGCACCACCGGCGTACCCAAGGGGGTGATGCTCGACCATGCCAACCTGGAGGCCATGACCGTCATGGGGCGCGATGCGCTCGAGGTCGGTCCCGAGGATCGCTGCCTGCTGATCCTGCCGCTCTTCCATGTCAACGGCATCGTCGTCAGCATCCTCACCCCGCTCCTCGTCGGCGCCAGCGTGGTCATCGCGGACCGGTTCAACCCGCACACGTTCTTCGACACCGTCGAGAAGGAGCGCCCGACGTTCTTCTCCGCGGTGCCCACGATCTACAGCATGCTCGCCGCGCTTCCCGATGACGTACGACCAGACACGAGCTCGGTCAGGTTCGCGGTCTGCGGCGCCGCCCCGGCGTCGGCCGACCTGCTCGCCCGGTTCGAGGACCGCTTCGGCTTCCCGCTCATCGAGGGCTACGGACTCTCCGAAGCCACCTGCGGCTCGACCATCAACCCGGTCGGCGGACCGCGCAAGGCGGGAACCGTCGGACTGCCGTTCCCCGGCCAGGAGTTGCGCATCCTCGGCGCGGACGGGAAGCCGGTGCCGCCCGGCGAGAACGGCGAGGTCAATGTCCGCGGGGCCAACGTCATGCGCGGATACCTGGGCCGTCCGGACGACACCGCCGCCGTGATCAGGGACGGCTGGCTCGCCACCGGCGACCTCGGCCACGTCGACGAGGACGGCTACCTCACCATCGTCGGCCGGTCGAAAGAAATGATCATCCGAGGTGGCGAGAACATCTACCCGAAGGAGATCGAGGACGTCCTCGCCGGCGACCCGACCGTCCTCGAGGTCGCGGTGATCGGGCTGCCCGACGAGAAGTGGGGCGAGGTCGTGGTCGCCTTCGTCCAGGCCCGCCCGGGCGCGACGGTCGACGTCAAGGCGCTGATGTCGAGGTGCCGGGAGCAGCTCAGCGGCTACAAGCGACCCACCGCGATCCATGTGCTCGACGCCCTGCCGAAGAACACGGTGGGCAAGCTCGACAAACGGGCCCTTCGCAACCAGCGGGGGAGGGGCGTGCCTGTAGATTCCTCCGTGTGAAGAGGCCTCGAAGTTCCTACCGCTCACCTGTGTCCGAATGGGATGGTGAGCGGGCCTGATGGACAGCCAGACGTTTCTCAGCCTCGGGCTGGTGCTGGTGTTCGTGCTGGTCGGCGGCGTCTTCGCTGCGACCGAGCTGGCGCTGGTGTCGCTGCGTGAGAGCCAGCTGACCGCGCTCGAACGCAAAGGCTCACGTGGAGCACGGGTGGCGGAGGTGGCCCGCGACCCCAACCGCTTCCTGGCCGCGGTGCAGATCGGCGTGACCGTCGCCGGCTTCCTCTCCGCGGCCTACGGCGGGTCGGCGATCGCTCCCGACGTTGCGCCCTACCTCGAGCGACTCGGCCTGACCGAGGCGCTGGCCGAGACCACGGCGCTGATCGTGCTGACCCTGTTCATCGCCTACCTCTCCCTGGTGCTGGGCGAGCTCGTGCCCAAGCGGCTGGCGCTGCAGAAGGCCGCCGGTATCTCGCTGGCCGTCGCGCCCGTGCTGGACCGGTTCGCCACCGTGATGCGGCCGGTGATCTGGCTGCTCTCGGTCTCCACTGACGCCGTCGTACGGCTGCTCGGCGGTGACCCCAAGGCCTCGGCCGAGCAGGTCTCGGAGGAGGAGTTGCGCGAGATGGTCTCCACCAACCGGGACCTCGAGGAGGACGAGCGCCGGATCCTGCGTGACGTGTTCGCCACCACCGAGACGACGTTGAGGGAGGTGATGCGTCCGCGCGGCGACGTCACCTTCCTGCCCGCCTCGATGCCGCTTCCCGCGGCTGCCGAGACCGTGCGTGACCTGCCCTACTCCCGCTACCCGGTGACCGGCGAGGGCTTCGACGACATCCTCGGTTTCCTGCACGTACGCGACCTGCTCGGTGTCGTCGCGACGGACGATCTCACGATCCGGGACATCTGCCGTCCGGTGCTCTCGCTGCCCGGGAGCAAGCGGGTGATCCCGTCGGTCGCCACGATGCGCGAGGGCGGCACCCACCTGGCGATGGTCGTGGACGAGTACGGCGGCACCGACGGCATCGTGACCCTCGAGGACCTCGTCGAGGAGATGATCGGCGACATCCGTGACGAGTACGACCACGGCGAGGCCCGCATCCGCGACCACGGTGACCTGTCCCGGATCGACGGCGCGATGACGATCGAGGACTTCGCGGACACCACCGGCATCGAGCTCGAGGACGGCGCGTACGAGACCGTCGCGGGCTATCTCATCGCTCGGCTGGGGCACATCCCGCAGGTCGGGGAGGTGCTGGCGCTCCGGGACGGCACCCTGGAGGTGACCGCCCGGAACGGCAACCGCATCACCGAGATCGCGCTGCGCCCCGAGGCGTCACTTCCGGCACCGGAGTGAGTACGGCTCTGCTTCAGTGACGGTCGACGATCGCCTCGAAGGAGTCGAGCAGGACGTCGATGCCGTCGAGGAAGACCTCGCGAGGGGTGAGCACGAGGAGCTCGGGGAGCACCGCGGCGAGCGACGGGTGTCGCACCGGGTCCACGGCTCGTAGGTCGCCCACCCAACTGGTGGGTGGGACGCCTGCCAGCTCCTGCAGTCGCTGTTCGGACAAGGTGGCGGCGGCCGCCAGCACGTAGCTGGAGTACGCGGCGTAGCAGCGCACGACCTGCTGCTTGTCGAGCCCGGCGCGGGCCAGCTGGTCCAGGATCCAGTCGATCACCGCGAGCTCCCCGGGACCTCCGGTGGAGATGGCAGTGGCCTCGGCGCCGATCTGCGGGTGGGCGCTGAACGTGTCGATGGTGCACACGGCACCGTCGCGCAGCTGGTCGCGCCACGACGCGCCCCGGTCGACGCGGACCATGGATGCCGCGATCAGGCCGTCGAGAAGCGCCGCCATCAGCTCGTCCTTGTCGCGAAAGCGTCGATAGATCGCCGTCGGGTCAGCGCCGAGGGCGGTGCCCAGGCTGCGGAACGTGATCGCCTCTCCGTTGGCGGCGAGCTCGGTCGCCGTCGCGAGGATCGCCTCGCGGTCCAGTGCGACGCGCTCCTTCGAGCGGCGGGTGACGGCACTCATCGTGACCTCCTCAAGTCTGGACGATCCTACCGAATCGACAATGGTGTCAACACCGTTGACAACACTGTTGTCACGGTTCTAGCGTACCGATTCGAGTGATCCTGACCACACCGAGGCAGGCCGCGCCCGCTGGAGGAACCCCTTGACCACGTACGCAGATCTTCTGTTCGCCGGTGGCCCCGTCCATCTCGGAAACACCGCCCGCAGCCGTGCGACCGCGGTCGCCGTACGGGGGGAGCGGATCGTCGGGGTCGGGCACGACGAGCTGCGCGAGCTCGTGGGTCCCGCCACCGAGGTCGTCGAGCTCGGTGGCCGTATGCTCGTCCCGGGTTTCCAGGACGCCCACGTGCATCCCGTCGGTGCCGGCGTCGAGCTCGGGCAGTGCGACCTCACCGAGACGGTCGATGTCGAGGAGTACCGCAGCCGGATCGCGTCGTATGCCGCCGCGAACCCCGGCCGGCCCTGGATCACCGGTGGCGGCTGGTCTATGGAGAGCTTCCCTGGCGGCGCCCCCGACCGAGCCTTCCTCGACGCGATCGTCCCCGACCGTCCGGTCTACCTGGCCAACCGCGACCACCACGGCGGCTTGGCCAACAGCCGTGCGCTCGAGCTCGCCGGCATCGACCCTCGTACCCCCGATCCGGTCGACGGCCGGATCGAGCGCGACGCAGACGGCGTCCCCACCGGCCTGCTGCAGGAGGGCGCGATGCATCTCGTTGCCGCCGTCGTGCCGGAGACCACCCGTGAGGAGAAGCTCGCCGGCCTGCTGCGTGCCCAAGGGATGCTGCACTCGCTCGGCATCACCGCCTGGCAGGACGCGTTGATCGGCATCAATCCGGTCATCAGCGACACCTCGACGGCGTACGCCGACGCGCTCGACGCCGACCTGCTGACCGCCCGCGTCGTCGGCGCGCTCTGGTGGAGCCGGGACCGCGGTGCCGAGCAGATCGAGGATCTGCTGGCGGCTCGCGAGGCGATGACCCGCGGCGGTTTCCGGGCCACGAGCGTCAAGATCATGCAGGACGGCATCGCCGAGAACCACACGGCCGCGATGATCAGTCCGTACGGCTCGGGCTGCGGCTGCCGCGACGCGGGCGACCACCGCGGACTGTCGTTCGTCGACCCCGAGGCGCTCAAAGAGCACGTCACCGCGCTCGACGCGCACGGCTTCCAGGTCCACTTCCACGCGCTCGGCGACCGCGCTGTCCGCGAGGCGCTCGACGCCATCGAGGTGGCCCGCGACAAGAACGGCTTCACCGACGGCCGGCACCACCTGGCGCACCTGCAGATCGTGCATCCCGAGGATGTCGCCCGCTTTCGTAGGCTCGGCGTGACCGCCAACATCCAGGCGCTGTGGGCCGCCCACGAGCCGCAGATGGACGAGCTCACCATCCCGTTCCTGGGCCCGGAGCGCTCCGCGTGGCAGTACCCGTTCGGTTCGCTGCTGCGCAGTGGCGCCGTGCTCGCCGCCGGCAGCGACTGGCCCGTCAGCAGCGCCGACCCCATCCGCGGCATCCACGTCGCGGTGAACCGGGTCGAGCCCGACACTGACCACCCGGTCTTCTACGCCGAGGAGCGGATCGACCTCGGCAGCGCGTTGGCGGCGTACACCTCCGGCACGGCGTACGTGAACCACCTCGACGACACCGGCACCATCACCGTCGGCAACCTGGCCGACCTGGCGGTGCTCGACCGGGACCCGTTCGACGGTCCGGCCTCGGACATCTGGGACACCTGTGTCGAGCAGACCTTCGTGGGTGGGGAGCGGGTGTTCGCCCGATGACGACGAGCCACGTCCGCGACGCTCTCGCGTCCGCGAAGCCGCTCCCATTCTGGCTCGACGACCCGGACCGACCGGCGGCCCGACCGCCACTGGCCGGCGACCAGAGCTGCGATCTGGCGGTCGTCGGTGGCGGCTACTCCGGTCTGTGGACGGCGCTTCGAGCCAAGGAGCGTGACCCCGGACGAGATGTCGTCCTGGTCGAGGCGGACCGGATCGGTGGCGCCGCAAGCGGTCGCAACGGAGGCTTCTGTGAGGCGAGCCTGACCCATGGTGAGGCCAACGGCCGCACCCGTTGGCCCGACGAGGCCGCCCGGCTCGAGGAGCTCGGCCTGGCCAACCTCGACGACATCGAGGTGACCTTGCGGCGCTACGGCATCGACTGCGACTTCCGCCGGACCGGGCAGCTCGCCGTCGCCACCCGACCGCACGAGGTCGAGGAGCTACGGGCCGAGGCCGAGGGCGAGAGCGCGGTCTTCCTAGACAGGGCCGCCGTCCGTGCGGAGGTCGACTCGCCGACGTACCTGGCCGGATTGTGGAGCAAGGACAGCTGCGCGACCGTCGATCCGGCCCGTCTGGTCTGGGGTCTGGCCGCCGCGGCGGAGCGGCTCGGTGTGCGTATCGTCGAAGGCACGCCGGTCGAGCGGATCCGCCGGGCCGGCGGGCAGATCGCAGTACACACCAACCACGGCACGATCCATGCGCAGCAGGTCGCGCTCGGCACCAACGCCTACCGCCCGCTGCTGCGCCGGCTCCGGCTGGCGACGGTCCCGGTCTACGACTACGTCCTCATGACCGAGCCGCTCACCGACGAGCAGCTCGCGTCTATCGGCTGGAGCAACCGGCAGGGCCTCTCCGACTGCGGCAACCAGTTCCACTACTACCGCCTGACCGCGGACAACCGGATCCTCTGGGGCGGCTACGACGCCGTCTACCACTACGGGCGGCGGGTCCGGGCGTCGTACGACCAGCGGCAGGAGACCTTCGACGTCCTCGCCCGGCAGTTCTTCGAGACCTTCCCCCAGCTGGCCGGCGTCCGCTTCAGCCACCGGTGGGGTGGGGCGATCGACACCTGCACGCGGTTCTGCGCCTTCTTCGGCACGGCGTTCGGCGGCCGCGTCGCCTACGCCCTCGGCTTCACCGGCCTTGGTGTCGGTGCCACCCGGTTCGGTGCCGACGTGATGCTCGACCTGCTGGCTGGGGAGGACACCGAGCGCACCCGGCTCGCCCCCGTTCGGAAGCGGCCGCTGCCGTTCCCGCCGGAGCCGATCGCGTGGATCGGCATCCAGCTGACCCGCTGGTCGCTCGCGCGCGCCGACGCGCGAGCCGGTCACCGCAATGTCTGGCTCCGCCTGCTCGACCGCCTCGGACTGGGGTTCGACTCATGAGCCCGATCTCGGACACCACCCATGCAGCCCCCGCTGACAGCACCGTCCCAAGGAGATCCTTGTGAACCGACGCAACCTCACGCGCATCACCGCGCTGCTCCTCACCTGCACTGCGATCGTCGGTTGTGGGCGATCGGCCGACAACTCGACGTCCTCGACGACCGCGAGCCACCTCCAACCGACGACGACCGCCGCGACCGCTGAGGCCGACCCGATCACCTGGGCGGTCTACCGCGACGTCCAGACGATCGATCCCCTCTACGCCTTCGACTACCCGGACAACACCGCGCTCACCCTGATGTGTGAGTCGCTGCTCCGCACCGAGCCGGACGGCGCGATCACCGACGGGCTCGCCTCGTTCTCGCGCACGGACGACAAGACGCTGGTCTTCGACATCAACCCGGACGCGAAGTTCTGGGACAACAGCCCGGTCACCGCCGAGGACGTCGTCTACAGCCTCGAGCGTCATCGCGACCCGGAGCTCGGCGGGTTCTACGCCGACTCCCTCGTCCGGGTCGACACGATCGAGGCGACCGGCGACCGCGAGGTCACCATCACGCTGACCCAGCCCGACTACTGGCTCGACGGCGAGCTCGCCTCGCTCCCCGGCATCATCGTGCAGAAGAAGTACGTCGAGGCCAAGGGTGCCGCCTACGGCACCACGACAGGTGGCGCGATGTGCACGGGCGCCTACAAGCTCGACTCCTGGTCGCCGGCGAGCGGGGTGGTCGCGGTGCCCAACGACGACTACTGGGGTGAGGCCGATCCGCGGGTCGCGAAGATCACCCTCAAGGGTGTCGTCGACGAAGCGGCACTGACGTCCTCGCTGATCGCGGGCGAGATCGGTGGGACGTACCCGCCGGCGATCTCGACGCTGCCGGTGCTGGAGGGCAACAAGGCCGTTACCGTCACGCAGGGTCCCGGCTACGCGACCGCCGCGCTGGTGATCAGCGACCTGGACGGCACGCTCGGCGACGTCAAGGTGCGCCAGGCGCTGTCCCTTGCGCTCGACCGCAAGGGCATCGTCGAGAACGTGTTCCACGGTGCGGCCGAGGACGCGCGCTGGCTCGTCAACCCGGGCACCTTCGCCTCGGCGAGCGAGACCTACCAGGCGGCGTACAAGGACAGCCCGGTGCTCGAGCAGGACATCGACCTAGCGAAGAAGCTGATCGAGGAGGCCGGGGCGGCGGGGAAAACCGTCACGATCGGCATGTCCTCGGCGATCCCGGACATCGCCTACGAGGCCGGAGCCTTCAAGACGGCGGGCGAGAAGATCGGCCTCGAGGTGGAGTTCAAGTCGGTCTCGGCCGATGCATTCATCAACTTCTTCATCGACCCGAAGGCGCGCGAGGGGGTGGATGCGTTCCCGACGGTGACCTACGGCGACTATGCCGACCCCGCCGCGCTCTCCGCGACGGTCGTCCTGCCGGACGGTGCGCAGAACTACTCGGGCTTCGACGACCCGGAGATCACCTCGCTGATGGAGGAGGCGCGCGGCACCGAGGACGTGGAGGCCCGGGCGAAGCTCGTCATCGAGGCGCAGCAGCGCACCATGGAGCTGCTGCCATGGATCCCGACCGCCCAGCCGAACTCGGTGCTCGTGACCAACAGCGAGCTGACCGGAGCAGTGTCGTCGTTCGCCTACATGTCGGCGCCCTGGGCCAACCATCTGGGAGTCCGATGACCATGCGGATCGGATACCTGATGCGCCGACTCGCGATGCTGGGGGTAACACTCCTGGTGGCCAGCTTCGCGATCTTCGCAGCGACGTACGTCGCACCGGGCAACCCGCTCGCCGCGCTCTCCGGGGGCAAGTCGCTCTCCGCGGAGGCGCAGGCGGTGCTCGAGCGGCGATACCATCTCGACGAGCCGTTTCTCGCGCAGTATTGGCACTGGCTCTCCGGGGCTCTCCGGGGCGACCTGGGCGTGTCGATCCCGCTGCACCAGGACGTCTCCTCGCTCATCGCGGACCGCGCTTGGATCACGCTCAGCCTGGTGCTCTACGCCGCCGTCATCATCGTGGTCCTCGGCATCGGTCTCGGCCTGCTCGCCGGGCTTCGGCCGGGGTGGATCGACTCCTCGGTGCTGGTCATCTCCTCGATGGCCGCCGCCGTGCCGGCCTTCGTCGCGGCCATCGTGCTGATCGCGGTCTTCGCGGTGTCTCTCGGCTGGTTCCCGACGATCGGGGTCGGCGAGGGCTTCCTCGGCCACCTCGAGCACCTCACCCTGCCGGCGGTCGCGCTCGCGCTGTCATCAGTGGCGGTCGTGGCACGAGTGACCCGCACCGCGATCCGCGAGGAGGTGGAGCGTGAGCACGTCCAGACGGCGATCAGCCGCGGAATCCCGCAGCACCTCGTCGTCACCCGCCACGTGCTGCGCAACGCCGCGATCCCGATCACCACGGTGACCGGCGTGACGATCGCGAGCCTCATCGCGATCTCGTCCGTGGTCGAGACATCCTTCGGCCTCAACGGCCTGGGGCAGTACCTCGTGAAGTCGGCCCAGGGTAAGGACATCGCCGTCGTGCAGGGCATCTCGCTCGTGCTCGTGGTGGCGTTCGTGCTCGTCAACGTCGTGGTCGACGCGATGTACGCGGTGCTCGACCCCCGCGTCAAGCGCGGAGCGAGGGCCTCATGAGCGCCGTCGCCACCACCGCGCCCGCCGCCGGCACGACGGCGACCCGTCGCCGTGCCCGTCTCGGCGCGACCGTGTGGGTCTGCGTCGTCGTGGTCGGGCTCGCCGCCCTGATCGGCATCATCGGGCCGGTGCTCACGCCACACGACCCGAACCAGGCCGACCTGGCGCAGGCGTGGATCGGTCCGGGGGAGGGGCACCTGCTCGGTCTCGACGTCCAGGGCCGGGACGTGCTGTCCCGGGTCCTGGCCGGCGCGCGGTCCTCGCTGCTCGGGCCGCTGCTCATCGTGGTCCTCTGCATGCTGGTGGGATCGGTGCTCGGTCTTGCCTCCGCGTGGCGCGGGGGAGCGGTCGACACGACGGTGTCGGCGGGCCTGGATGTCCTGTTCGCGTTCCCCGGAGTGCTACTGGCGGCGCTCACGGCGGCAGTCTTCGGTGCAGGCCTGTGGGCGGCGGTGCTCGCGATGGCGGTGGCGTACACGCCGTTCGTCGCGAGGCTGTTGCGCAGCGCGATGCTCAAGGAGCGCAGCCAGCCCTACATCGCCGCCCTCGAGGTGCAAGGTCTGGGCGCGACCGCGATCTGCGTACGGCACCTGCTGCCCAACGTGTTCCCGTTCATGGTGGCGCAGGCGTCGATCCTGTTCGGCTATGCAGTCCTCGACCTGGCGGTCATCTCGTACCTCGGCATCGGCGTCCAGCCGCCGAACCCGGACTGGGGCGTGATGATCTCGGAGAACCAGTCGGGCATCCTGCTCGGCTACCCGATGCCCGCTCTCGTTGCGGGCGTCTGCATCGTCGTGGTCGTCGTGGCCATGAATCTGCTCGGCGAGCGGCTCCTCGAGCGGGCTGGGAAGGAGGGTGGCCGATGAGCGCGACCCATCATGGCCCGCTGTTGGAGGTCGACGGGCTGGGCCTGGACCTGCTCGTGGGAGGCGTGCACCGCTCGGTGTTGCGCGACGTGTCGTTCACGGTGGCTGCCGGGGAGGCGGTCGGCCTCGTGGGCGAGTCGGGCTCGGGCAAGTCGATGACCGTGCGGGCGATCGATCGGCTGTTGCCCGCGGGGGCACGCCGGCGTGGTTCGATCCGGTTCGCCGGCCAGGATGTGGAGGCCCTCTCCGGCGCCGCCCTACGCGCCTACCGCGCCGAGGTCTCCGTCGTCTTCCAGGACCCGCGGGTGCACATCAACCCGGTGCGCCAGGTCGGCGACTTCATGACCGAGGTGCTGCGTACGAATCGCGGGGTCAAGCGGCGCGAGGCGGCTCGCCGAGCGGTCGCGATGCTCGCGAAGCTAGGGATCTCGGACGGGGAGAGACGTTTGGAGCAGTATCCGCACGAGCTGTCCGGCGGGCTGCTTCAGCGGGTGATGATCGCCGGCGCGCTGCTCACCGAACCCCGACTGCTGCTCGCCGACGAGCCGACCACGGCGCTGGACGTGACGACGCAGGCCGAGATCATGGGCTTGCTGGATGAGCTGCGCCAGGACCTCGGTCTGTCGCTGCTGTTCATCACCCACGACCTGGACCTGGCCGCGGCGGTCTGCGACCGCACCGGGGTCATGTATGCCGGCGAGATCGTCGAGGTGCGTCAGTCGGGAAGGCTTCACGACGACCCGCTCCACCCCTACACCGCCGCCCTCGGCGCGGCGCGCCCGCTGCTGGACCGCGCGATGCCCCGGCTCACGGCGGTCCCGGGGCGTCCGCTGTCGGCGCTCCAGGCGCCGGCCGACGCGTGCGCCTTCGCCGGTCGCTGTCCGCACAAGTACGACGTCTGCGTCTCCTCCGCCCCGGCCTTGGTCGACCTCGACGGCGGTGCCGTGCGGTGCGCACGCGCAGAGGAGCTTCGTGGAGTCCTGGGAGGAAGCACCCATGTCTGAGGCGTACGAGACCACTGAGGCGGAACCGGCCCTGGCAGTCACCGGCCTGCGCAAGGTGTTCGGAGAGGTGGTCGCCGTCGAGGACGTCTCCTTCACGGTACGTCGGGGAGGATCGCTCGGGATCGTCGGCGAGTCCGGGTCCGAGAAGACCACGGTCGCGAACATGATCACCGGCCAGGAGCGGCCGTCGGCCGGCACGATCCGCGCCTGCGGTCGAGACCGTACGGCGCCGGCGCGCGGTGGCGCCGAGCGGCGCCGGCGCGGCGCCGAGGTGCAGATCGTCTTCCAGGACCCCTACTCCAGCCTGGACCCACGGCAACCGGTCGACCGCGCGATCGAGGAGGTGCTGCGCCTCCACCAGCGCGAGCGGACCTCGTCGGCGCGGGCTGCGCGCGTGGGCGAGCTGATAGAGATGGTGGGTCTCGACGAACGCCAAGGTCGTGCCCTGCCGCGAGCGCTCTCCGGCGGTCAGCGCCAACGAGTGGCGATCGCGCGGGCGCTCGCGGCAGAGCCGGACGTCCTGATCCTCGACGAGTCGGTCGCCGCGCTCGACGTGTCCATTCAGGCGCAGGTGCTCAATCTGCTCAGCGATCTGCGGGAGCGGCTGTCGATCACCTATGTGCTGATCAGCCACGACCTGGCCGTCGTGCGTCAGCTCACCGAGACCGTCGTGGTGATGCAGCACGGCGCCGTCGTCGAACGTGGGACGACGACCGATGTGCTGGATGCGCCGCAGCACGACTACACCCGCCGGCTGCGGGCGAGCGTCCCGACGCCCGGGTGGGACCTGACGGAGGTACGTCGCGCCTTCAGCCCCGCGACACCATGACCGTCAGTTCGACATCTCCGGCACCGGAGTGAGGACGGTGCCGTCGGCGAGCCAGCGGTCGAGGTTGTCGAGGGTCAGCTGCTCCATGGCGGCACGCGTCTCGACGGTGCCGCTGGCCAGGTGCGGGAGGAGCACCACGTTGTCGAGGCCGATCAGCTCCGCGGGGACCGCGGGCTCCTCGGTGTAGACGTCGAGGCCGGCGCCGGCGATGCCGCCCTCGAGGAGCAGCTCGACCAGTGCGTCCTGGTCGACCACGGAGCCGCGCGCGATGTTGATGAGGTAGCCCTCGGGCCCGAGCGCCTCGAGCACCTTGCGGTCGACGAGGTGCTGCGTACCGCTGCCGCCGGAGGTGGCGAGGACCAGGATGTCCACGTCGGCGGCGAGCTGCGCGGGGGAGGCGGCGTAGATGTAGGGAGAGCCGGCGACCTCGCGGCGGGAGTGGTAGGAGATCGGGCAGCCGAACGCCTCGAACCGGGTCGCGATCGCCTGGCCGATCCGCCCCAGACCCAGGATCCCGACCCGCTTGCCCGAGACCTTGCGGGCCAGCGGGTAGGTGACGACCTCGGGCCAGTCGCCGCGGCGTACGAACCGGTCGGCCGCACTGAGCTGGCGCAGGGTGTCGATGGCGAGGCCGATCGCGGTGTCGGCCACGCAGTCGGTCAGCACGTCGGGGGTGTTGGAGACCAGTACGCCACGTGCGGCCGCGGTCTCGACGTCGGTGGTGTCGTAGCCGACCCCGAAGTTGACGACGGCGCTTAGCGCGGGCAGCTGCGCCATCAGCTCGGCCGGTACGCCGGTACGTCCGGTGGTCACCACGGCACCGATCGAGGGCCCGTGCTCGGCGAGGAACGCGGCGCGGCTGTCGTCGTCGGGCAGCACCAGGGCGTCGTAGCGGTCGGTGAGGGTGGCGGCCAGCGACGGCTTGAGCGGTCCTACCTGGAGGATGCGGCGGGTCACGGTTTCTCCTGTCGATCGGGTGGCCGTCAGATGACGGTCTTGACGAGGGCGGTGAGCTCCGCCAGCTCCTGCTCGGTGAGGTCGGTCAGCGGGGGACGTACGGGACCGGCCGGACGGCCGGCGGCGGTGAGACCGGCCTTGACGATCGAGACGCCGTAGCCGGCCCCACGGTCGCGGATCGCGATGTAGGGGACGACGAAGTCGCGGAGCCGGGCGAGCACCTCGTCGCGGTCGCGGTTGCGGACGGCGGTGTAGAACTCGACCGCCCACTGCGGCGCGAAGTTGAAGATCGCCGAGGAGTAGGTGCTGACGCCGAGCTCCAGATACGGCAGGGCGTACGTCTCGGCGGTCGGCAGGCCTCCGACGTAGAGCAGGCGGTCGCCGAGGCGCGCGTTGAGCGTGGCGAGCAGGTCGATGTCGCAGACGCCGTCCTTGAAGCCGATGAGGTTCGGGAACTCCTCGGTGAGACGGACGATGGTGTCGGCGTCGTAGCGGGCGTTGGCGCGGTGGTAGACGATCACGCCGAGCGAGGTCGCCGAGCAGACGCGGGCGACGTGCTCGTACAGGCCGCGACCCGGCAGCTCGGTGAGGTAGGGCGGCAGCAGCAGGATGCCGTCGGCGCCGTCCGCCTCGGCGCGCTGCGCCATCGCGACGGCCTGGGAGGTGCCGTAGCCGGCCGCGCCCATCACCGGGGTGCCGTCCCCTACCTCCTCGACGGTGGCCCGCAGGACCCGGGACACCTCGTCGTGGGTGAGCGAGAAGAACTCGCCGGTGCCGCCGGCGGCGAAGAGGCCGGCGACGTCGAAGCCGTCGAGGTGCTGCAGGTGCGCGCGGTAGCCGTCCTCGTCGAAGGCGTAGTCGGCGGTCGCGTGCGTCACCGGGAACGACAGCAGGCCGGCGCCGAGGGCGTCACGGAGCTCGGTGGGGGAGTAGCGGCCCATGGGGTCTCCTCAAGGGGTTCGATGACGTCGGAGATCCCGAGGCTAGGTAGCGGAAGCGATACGCGTCCAACATCGTGACGGCATCGCTCGATGCCCCATGGGCATTGCCCGACGTGCTTGACGTCACACAAAACTCGCTCGTACGGTTCATCCACGAATGACAACGACGTCCACATATGTAGATGTCGCCGATCGACTGGAGGAACAGTCGCATGAACTTTCGTCCCTCGCTGCGGTCCCGCTTCGGTCTCGCAAGCGCCTCGCTCATGGCTGCCTCGCTCACCCTCTCGGCGTGTGGCGTCGCCAACTCCGACAGTGCCGGCGCCGCCGCCGACACGGTCCGGATCGTGCTCCCGCAGGAGCCACCGACCCTCGAACCGTGCGATGCCAACCTGACCTCGACGGGCGTCGTCGTGCGCTCCAACATCACCGAGCCGCTGGTCGAGCGCGACCCCGCCTCCGGCGAGCTCCAGCCGCTGCTCGCCACCGAGTGGGAGCAGACCGAGCCGACCAAGTGGGCCTTCACCCTCCGCGAGGGCGTGAAGTTCTCCGACGGCTCCGCCTTCGACGCAGAGGCCGCCGCGCACTCCATCGACCGCGCGGTCAACGGCACCTTCGGCTGCAACGTCGAGGGGTACGTCTTCGGTGACGACGACCTGCAGGTGAAGGCCGTCGACGCCACCCACCTCGAGGTGACCACCGCCGAGGCGGACCCGATCCTTCCGCTGCGCCTCTCCTTCATCGAGGTCGTGCCCGCGTCGACCAGCGACACCGCCAAGGTGCGCGAGCCGATCGGCACCGGCCCCTACAAGATCGAGGACTGGCAGAACGGCACCAAGCTGACCCTCGCGGTCAACGACACCTACTGGGGTGACGCTCCCGCCTTCAAGAAGGCGGAGTACCAGTGGCGTGAGGAGGGCAGCGTACGCGCCGCCATGATCACCAACAACGAGGCCGACATCGCCACCGGGCTCGCGCCCGAGGACCTCTCCGGCGACGCCGCGGTCCGCTACCCGAACAACGAGACGACCGCGCTGCGGTCGACCGGGACGTACGCTCCGCTCGACGACATCCGGGTGCGCCAGGCGATCAACTACGCGATCGACCGCGAGTCCATCGTCGACAGCCTCTTCGAGGGCTACGCCGACGTCGCCTCCCAGCTGGTGCCCGAGGGCGTCGTGGGCCACAACCCGGACCTGAAGGCGTGGCCGTACGACCCGGAGAAGGCCAAGTCGCTCATCGCCGAGGCGAAGGCCGACGGGGTGCCGACCGACACCAAGATCCGGCTGATCTCCCGCAACGGCCTCTTCCCCAAGGTCGGCGAGACCGTCGAGGTGGTCCAGAAGGCGCTCGAGGACATCGGTCTCAACGTCTCGATCGAGATGATGGACACCGCCGCGTCGGTCGAGTACCAGTCCCGCCCGTTCCCCAAGGACACCGGGCCGTACATCATCCTCGTCCAGCACGGCAACCAGGCCGGTGACGCCCAGTTCTCCGTCGACCAGTACATGCTCAGCGACGGCGCCCAGTCGACGTTCGGTATGCCGGAGTTCGACGCCCAGATCGGGGCCGCCGACAAGGCCGAGGGCGATGACCGCCAGGCCGCGTTCGCGGGCATCTTCGCCGACGAACCGGAGAAGGTCTCGCAGTTCGCCTACATCGCGCACATGACCGGGATCATCGGCGAGTCCGACAACGTCGAGTACGAGCCCAACTCGGCGACCGGCGACGAGATGCGCGTGACCGAGATGAAGCCGGCCAAGTGACCCCGGCCGCGACTCACCCAGGAGGTCATCGATGGTGACGTTCCTCCGCAAGCGAGCTCTCACCTCGCTGCTGCCGCTCGTCGTGGTGCTGCTCGGAGTGTTCTTCCTGGCCCGCCTCACCGGCGACCCGGCCAGCCTGTACCTGCCGGAGAACGCCACCGAGACCCAGAAGGAGACCTTCCGCGAAGTCAACGGCCTCGACCTGCCGGTCTGGCAGCAGCTGATCGACTACCTCCAGGGCATCCTCCGCCTCGACTTCGGTACGTCGCTGAGCACGGGTGAGTCCGCGGCCGCCATGGCGTTGCGGGCCTTCCCCGCGACGCTCCAGCTGGCGATCACCACGATGCTCATCGCGGTCGTCCTCGCCGTCGTGATCGGCTCGTGGGCGGCGTACCGTCCGAACTCGCTGGCCGACCGGTTCGCGTCGTTCCTGTCGATGACGGCCGCGAGCGTCCCCGACTTCTGGCTCGCCATCATGGGGGTCTGGGTCTTCGCGGTGATGCTCGGGGTGCTGCCGACCTCGGGTGTCGACGCCGGCCTGCTCTCCTGGGTCCTGCCGATCGCGACCCTGCTGCTGCGTCCCGTCGGCGTGCTCACCCAGGTGGTACGGGGTGCGATGGTGGCGGCCCTGTCCGCGCCGTACGTCCGGCTGGCACGCAGCAAGGGTGCCGACAGCCGCCGGGTCGTCGCTCATCACGCCCTGCGCAACGCCGCTGCCCCGGCGCTGACCGTGGCCGGCGACCTGGCGGTCGGGCTGGTCAACGGTGCCGTGGTCGTGGAGTCGATCTTCGGGTGGCCCGGCATCGGCAAGCTGATGATCGACTCGATCACCGGCCGCGACTTCGCCATCCTGCAGGCGGCCGTGCTGCTCACCGCGGTGACGATCTTCCTGCTCAACATCGCCATCGACATCTGCTACGCCCTGCTCGACGCCCGTGTGCGCGACAAGGCGATGGCGTGAGAGAGGAGAACCGATGAGCTCCACCACCACCGACTCTGTTGAAGCCCCGAGCCGCTCCGGCAGGGTGAGCTACTGGCGGATGCTGCTGCGCGACAAGGTCGCGACCGTTGCCGCCGTGATCCTCTGCTTCATCCTGCTCGTGGCGGTCTTCGGGCCGGTCCTGCTCGGCAGCGAGGCCAACGCCCAGGACCTGACTCGAGGCAACAAGGCACCGCTCGAGCTCGATGGCTGGCTCTACGTGCTGGGCACGGACTCGCTCGGTCGCAGCATCCTGGCCCGGATCGTCGTCGCGACCCGGACGACCCTCGGCGTGGCCATCCCGGCGGTGCTGATCTCGCTGGTCGTGGGCTCGGTGATCGGCATGTGGGCCGGCTACCACCGCGGCTGGCGCGAGACCCTCGTGATGCGGATCGCCGATGTGATCCTGAGCTTCCCGTCGCTGCTGATGGCGGTCGTCGTCCTCTACGTCTACTCGCCCAGCCCGCGCAACATCGTCATCGTGCTGGCGATCACCCGCATCCCGATCTACCTGCGCACCGCGCGGGCCGAGTCGGCCGAGCTGCAGAGCCGGGTCTTCGTCGACGCGGCCCGTACGTTCGGGGCGGGGAGCTTCAGCATCATCCGCCGTCATGTCTTCCCGATCGTGCTGCCGACGCTGCTGACGGTCGCCACGCTCGACTTCTGCTACGTCATGCTCGCCGAGTCGTCGCTGAGCTTCCTCGGCATCGGCATCCAGGCACCCGACGTCAGCTGGGGTCTGATGGTCGCCCAGGGGCAGAACTATCTGCAGACCGCATGGTGGCTCTCCTTCTTCCCGGGCCTGGCCATCGTGATCGCGACGGTGTCCGCCGCCGTGCTCGCCGCCTGGGTGCGGCTGGCCACCGATCCCGCTCAGCGGTGGCGGCTCACCGTTCCGCGGCGACAGCGTCGCCGCGCCACCCCGACCGTCACCCAGTCCGTCACTCAGACCGCTACGGAGGACGCCCAGTGACCAGCACTCTGACCGAGAAGGCCATCGCCCTCGACGTCGACGGCATGAGCGTCGACATCCGCACGCCCCACGGTGTCGTCCGAGCCGTCGACAAGGTGACCTTCCAAGCACGCCGGGGCGAGACCCTCGCGCTGCTCGGGGAGTCGGGCTGCGGCAAGTCGATGACCGCCACCGCGGTAGTCGGCCTGCTGGAGCCGGTCGCCGACGTGACCGAGGGTGCCGTCCGCATCACCGGCGACAGTGGCACCACCGACCTGCGGACGGCCTCGGCGAGGCGCCGGCGCGACATCGCCGGCAAGGAGCTGGCGATCGTCTTCCAGGACGCCCTCACCGCGCTCAACCCCGTCTACACCGTGGGTACGCAGCTGGCCGAGCCGTTCCGGATCCACCGTGGCCTGTCCAAGAAGGCCGCTCGCAAGGAGGCCATCGAGCTGATGCGCCGGGTCGGCATCCCCGAGCCGGAGACCCGGATCGACTCCTACCCGCACCAGTTCTCCGGCGGCATGCGACAGCGGCTGCTGATCGCGATCGGCGTGGCGCTGTCGCCGGCCGTGCTGCTCGCCGACGAGCCGACCACCGCGCTCGACGTCACGGTCCAGGCCCAGATCATGAGCCTGCTCAAGGACCTGCGCGAGGAGCGCGACATGGCGGTCGTGCTGATCACCCACGACCTCGCGCTCGTCTTCGAGCAGGCCGACCGGGTCGTGGTGATGTACGCCGGCAACGTGGTCGAGCAGGGCTTGGTCGAGGAGGTCTTCGGCTCTCCGAAGCACCCCTACACCGCCGGCCTGCTGGAGTCGGTGCCCGTGCACGCCGAGCGCGGTGCGGAGCTCAAGTCGATCGGCGGTTCGCCGCCCGAGCTGGCCGCGATCCCGGCCGGCTGCGTCTACCAGGACCGCTGCCCGATCGCGCGCGACCGCTGCCGCGAGGAGCGGCCCCCGGCCCGTGAGGTCGCCCCCGGCCACCTTTCCGCCTGCCACTTCCCCGACGAGGTGAACCGATGAGTGACGCACCGCTTCTCGAGGTCAGAGACCTCACCAAGATCTTCCCGGTACGCCACGCCGGAAAGCGCAAGGAGCTGCGAGCTCTCGACGGCGTCACCCTCGACCTGCACCGGGGCGAGACGCTCGGCCTGGTGGGGGAGTCCGGCTGCGGCAAGTCCACGCTGGCCCGCACGCTGCTCATGCTGGAGACCCCCGACGGTGGCTCCGTACGCTTCGACGGGGTCGACCCGACGACGACCAGGGGCGCCGACCTGCTGGCGTTCCGGCGCCGGGTGCAGATGGTGTTCCAGGACCCGTTCGCCTCGCTCAACGCCAGGATGTCGGCGGGCGACATCGTGAGCGAGCCGTGGCGTACGCACACCGGTCTCCACAAGACCTCGCGTGAGCGGACGGCCCGGGTGCGGGAGCTGCTGGACCTCGTCGGGCTGCGACCTGGCGACGCCGGGAAGTATCCGCAGGAGTTCTCCGGCGGCCAGCGGCAGCGTCTCGGGATCGCCCGCGCGCTCGCGCTCAACCCCGACGTGATCGTCTGCGACGAGCCGGTCTCCGCGCTCGACCTGTCGGTGCAGGCACAGGTGCTGAACCTGCTCAACGACCTGCAGCAGGAGCTCGGGGTGGCGTACCTGTTCATCTCGCACGACCTGTCGGTGGTGCGGCACGTCGCCGACCGGGTCGTGGTGATGTACCTGGGGCGGATCGTCGAGCAGGGCGAGACCGAGTCGACGTTCGAGCGGCCCCAGCATCCCTACACCGGGGCGCTCCTCTCGGCTGCGCCCTCGCTCGACCACGAGCGCCGGCGCGAGCAGATCATCCTGTCCGGCGAGATTCCCTCGCCGCTCAACCCGCCGTCCGGCTGCCGGTTCCGGACCCGCTGCTGGAAGGCGACCGACGAGTGCGCCACCGCCCTCCCGCCGCTCGCCATCGACCCGGTCGACGGCGGTCACACGGCGGAGTGCTTCCATCCACTGGGGGCGAACGAGCAGGAGCTGGCCGCGGCCCAGGCGGGCTGATGGGGCTCTCGCTCGGGTCCTTCGCGATCGTGGCCGTCGCCGTCGTCCTGGCCTCGGCGCTCCAGGCCTCCATCGGGTTCGGCATGGGCATGCTCGCCGCCCCGGTCGTCGCCCTGGTCGATCCGGGGCTGCTGCCCGGCACACTGGTCATACTCGCCTTCGTGGTCACGGTCATGGTCGTCGTCACCGAACGGCAGCACATCGACCTCGGCGGCACCGGCTGGGCACTGTTCGGCCGGGTGCCCGGGACGATCGCGGGCGCGCTCCTCGTCGCGGCGCTGCCCGAGCGGGGTCTCGCCCTGCTGCTGGCCGGCGTCGTGCTGGTCGGCGTCGCCCTCAACTCGCTGGGCTGGCAGCCGCGGCCGGTACGCCGCAACCTCGTCACCGCGGGCGCGGCCTCCGGGCTGCTCGGCACCGCCACCTCGATCGGCGGCCCGCCGATGGCGCTGGTCTGGCAGCAGAAGCACGGTGCGGTGCTGCGCAGCTCGATGAGCTCGTTCTTCCTCGTCGGCTCGGTGCTGTCGTTCCTCGCGCTGGCTGCCACCGGGTCCGTCGACCAGCGCACCCTGCTGGTCACCGCGGCGCTCGTGCCGGCTCCGTTCCTCGGATGGGGGCTGTCGCTGCTGCTCAACCGGGTGATGTCGCCGGTGCGGCTGCGGCGTACGGCGATCGCGGTGTCGATCTTCGGCGCCGTCGTGCTGGTGGCCGACCAGCTCTTCGGCTAGCTCCTGGTCACCGGGTTGCGCAGCGGCCGGCCGTCGGCGAGCGCGTCGACGTTGTCGGTGATGTCCTGTGCGCGGCCGGCGAACACCTCCGCGGTGTGCCCCGACTGGTGCGGCGTCAGCACGACGTTGGACAGCTCGGTGAAGTCGAGGTGCGAGGGCGGCGGAGAGTCGGGGTCGCGGGGGTTGCGCCACCACACGTCGATGCCGGCGCCGGCGATCGTGCCGGCGGTGAGCGCGTCGTGGAGCGCCTGCTCGTCGACGACAGCGCCGCGGGCGACGTTGACCAGCACGGCGCTCGGCCGCATCGCGGCGAGGGCGGCGGAATCTATGAGCCCGCGGGTCGCATCGCTCAGCGGCACGGTCACGACGACCACGTCGGAGGCGGCCAGCAGGTCGTGCAGGGCCGAGTCGGGCCCGACCCAGTCCAGCTCGACGCCCTCGGGCAGCGGGGCGTCGGGGTTGCGGCGTACGGCTCGGACCCTCATCCCCATCGCGGAGCCGAGCCGGGCCACGCTGGAGCCGATCTCGCCGAAGCCGACGATCCCCAGGGTGCGGCCGGCCAGTACGCCGCCGAAGGGGTAGTCGCCGGAGACGATCGCGTTGCTCCACACGCCGCGGCGCATGTCGGCCTCGGACCGCAGGACGCCGCGCAGCAGCATCATCGACACCATCATCACGTGCTCCGCGATGGAGCGTCCGTGGTGGAAGGTGTTGGCCAGACGTACGTCACCGGGCAGCGCCGTGAGCGGGATCCGGTCCACGCCGGCACCAGTGACGTGCACCAGCCGGAGCCGGGGCATCGTGGCCAGCAGCTCCGGCGTCGTCGAGGAGCAGACCAGGACGTCGGCGGCCGCGGCGGCCTCGGCGAGCCGGGGGTCGTCTCCCCAGGCGAACGTCCACTGGTGCGGTGAGGCGCCCGTCCGGGTCAGTACGTCGGTGAACCGGGCCATGATCGGCTCGGTCACCAGCACGTTCAGCAGCGTGGTGGGAGAGGTGGAGGGCACGTCCGCGATTGTGTCATGCGTCTACATCTGTGGACAAGGTTCGACATATGAGGTCAGGTCCAGGTCAGAGAGTTGCGGATCGGGCCGACCACACGGACGATCCGGTCCGCCGCCTGGCGCAGGGCGGCGATGACCTCGGCCTCTCGCTCCGGGGTGAGCCGGGCGATCGGGATGGAGGCGCTGATCGCGTCGGAGACCGGCTCGTCGTAGTCCAGGGCGACCGCGATGCAGCGCAGCCCGAGGGTGTTCTCCTCGTTGTCGATCGCGTAGCCGCGCCGGCGGGTCGCCTCGAGGTCAGCGGCCAGCGCGCCGCGGTCGGTGAACGTGTGCGGGGTGAGCGGCGCGAGCTCGGCCGGCAGGTGGTCGGCGACCTCGTCCTCGGGCTGCGCGGCCAGGACCGCCTTGCCCAGGGAGGTGGAGTAGGCCGGGAGCCTGCGGCCGACGCGGCTGTAGGGGCGGAGGTACTGCGAGGACTCTCGGGTGGCGAGGTAGACCACGTCGGTGCCGTCGAGACGGCCGAAGTGGAAGGTCTCGTCGAGCTGCTCGCGGAGCTCGACGAGGAACGGGGTCACCTGGGGGAGGTAGGGGTCGGTGTCGAGATAGCTGGTGCCGGCCAGAAGGGCCCGGATACCGATGCCGTAGAGCGTGCCGGTGGCGTCGCTGCGTACCCAGCCGTGCTTGGCGAGCGTGCGGAGCAGGGCGTGCAGGCTGCTGCGGGGAACCCCGAGCGCCTCGCTCAGCTCGCGCAGCCGCACCGGGCGGTTCTGGCGCGCGGCGAGGAACTCGAGGATCTCCACCGTGCGGGCGGCGGACTTCACCTCGCGCACCCCTCCGGTGGTGGCATCAGGCGCGGCAACGTCGTTCATGTCCGCAGAGTAGTGCGCGGGTCAGATGCCCGTCCACGTATGAAGATGGTCTCCCGGTTCGGGGCCGTTGCGCAGCCGCGTCTGCCATCCGTGCTGGTCCCAGGTCGCCGGCTCGGTGCTCCGGATGAACTGCTCGACGGCCATCACGAAGCGCCCGGGGTCGGAGCGGAACGGGAAGTGGCCGGCGCCCTCGAAAACCTCGAGCGTCGCCTGCGGCATCGCCGCCTGCGCCTGTGCGGCGTGGCGGTAGGGGATGACGCCGTCGCGGTCGCCCCAGATCATCAGCATCGGGATGTTCGAGGCCAGATAGCAGCGATCGAGCATCGTGACGACCTGGCCGTGCCAGTCGACGACCGCGCGCAGTGTTCGGGCGAACGCCTGGCGGGAGTGACTGTCGGGCGGGGTGTCGACGATCCTGGCCAGATCCAGAGCGTCGACGCCGAGGTCGTGGTCGATGCGGCGCAGCAGACCGAGGCCGGCGGACAGCCAGATCCGCGAGACCGGCAGCTGCAACAGCATGAGCAGCTCCGGCGCCAACGGCAGGGTCGCGAGTCGCAGCCAGGTCGAGACACCGCGCCCGGAGCCGCCGTTGGACACCAGCACGATCCGCTCGACCAGCTGCGGGTACTGGTAGGCGAGCTGCATCGCGACGCCGCCGCCGAGCGAGTGGCCGACGAGGGTGACTCGCTCCACGTCCAGCACGGACAGGAGGTCGCGCATGCCGTTGGCGAACCCTCCGATCGAGTAGTCGGCACGGGGCTTGTCGGAATCGCCGTGACCGAGCAGGTCGGGTGCGATGACCAGATGGTTCTCGGCGAACATGGGCAGGACGTCGTCCCAGGTCCGCGAGCTGTCACCGATCCCGTGGATGAACATGATCGCGGAGCCGTCACCGCCGATGCGGTACGCGCGCTTGTACCCGTGGACCACCCGCGACTGCTGCTCGATCACCCGCGTCATGATTGCACGCTAGTCGCCGTGGGTTTCGATCATGTTGCAGTCGTGCCGCGACGCACATCAGCGAGCATCAGGTACGTGGCGGGCCGGTCCTGAGGGCATCGAGGAACAGCGTCAGGAGCGGCGAGTCGTTGTCGGCGTGCCAGGCGGCGTACAGGTCCAGCATCGGCACAGGGCTGTGCAACCGGACCGGGGTGAGGCCGGCGCCCGAGCGGGCGAGCAGGACGGCGCGTGACTCCGAGGCGAAGGTGATCAGCTGGTGTGCGCTGACGAGGACTCCGGTCGCTGCCGGGTCGTCCGCCGTCTCCGCGATGTCCAGCTCGATACCGGCCTGTGCCGAGGCCTGCTGGATGACGTCGTACATGGCGGGAGACTGGCCGCGCTCGAACATGACGCACGGGTGCCGAGCGAGCTCCGCGAACGGTGCGGCCGGCCGGTGGGCCCACTGATGGGTCGGTCCGACCACGCCGCAAAGGCGCAGTGTCATCAGGTGGTGGGACCGGATGTCGGGTGCCGTCGGACGTCCGTAGACCAGGCCCACGTCGAGTCGGCGTTCTGCCAGGGCCGTGAGCTGGGGGCCGGAGCGCAGCTCCTCGAGGTCGACCCGGATCCCCGGGTGCCCCTGTTTCAGCCTGCGGAGCGCGGCCGGGAGCACGTGATGCCCGGCCGGGAAGTTGAATCCCACCCCGAGGGATCCGGCATGCCCCTCGACGGCATCGCGGGCGGATCTCGTCGCCTTGCCGAGGTGGGCGAGAACGGCACGCGCATCCGGCTCGAAGGCACGTCCGGCGTCGGTGAGGTCCACGGCGTGTGAGGATCGCTCGACCAGCTTCGCGCCCACCGTCCGTTCGAGCCGCTGGAGGTGCTGGCTCAGGGTCGGCTGGGCGAGGTGCAGCCTGGCTGCGGCGCGTCCGAAATGACGCTCCTCGGCGATCGCCAGGAACGACTCCAGCAGCCTGATGTCCATCTCGCCTCCAGGAGAGTCGCGATGAGCGTGGCGCGCGCCGGTCAATGGAGCGTGTCGCTTCGATGAATCGTTCGGGTCTTTCGATCGATCGATGCCGGAACCCAATCAGGGCAGGTCAACGACAGGTATGGCGTGGGCCGTGGGTACGCGGAGACGCTCTGTGAGGAGCCGTTGTCGGATCGGTTCATCGGAGCGACACCGAGCGCTGATCGGCTTCTCCGCAGCCGCACCGATGTGCAGTGACCTCACTCTTCCCCTGACCCGCACGGAGTCGCCATGCCTCAGCCCTCGCCCATCGGTCCTCTCGGCCGCCGTTCTCTTCTCCTCGGTGGAGCTGCTGCCGGGTCTGCCCTGCTGCTGCCCGCTCGCTCCGCCGCGACGCCGCTTCTGGCGCGATCCGGGCGTCCGATGCTCACCGACGGCGTCCAGTCCGGTGACGTGTCGGCCTCGGCCGCCGTCGTCTGGGCGCGCGCCGACCGCATCGCCCGGATGTACGTCGACATCAGCCCGACGGAGACGTTCCGGAAGGTTCGTCGCGTACGAGGTCCGCTTCTCGACACCCGGACCGACCTGACCGGGAAGACCCTCCTGCGAGGCCTTCCCGCCGGAAAGGACGTCCACTACCGCGTCGTCCTCGCTGATCCCGACGACGACAGCGTGACCGGCGAGCCGCAGGTCGGGCGGCTGCGTACGGCACCCGTCGGGAGCTCCGACATCCGCTTCGTGTGGTCCGCCGACCTCGGTGGTCAGGGATGGGGGATCAACCCGTCCCGAGGTGGCTACCGGATCTTCGAGTCGATGCGACGGCTCTCGCCGGACTTCTTCCTCTGCTCCGGAGACCTGATCTACGCCGACGGCGTGATCCCGAGCGAGAAGCCGCTCTCGGACGGCACCGTGTGGCGCAACCTCGTCACCCCGGCGAAGTCGAAGGTCGCCGAGACCCTCGACGAGTATCGGGGTAACTATCGGTACAACCTGCTGGACGACAACCTGCGCCGGTTCAATTCCGAGGTCGCCCAGATCAACTCCTGGGACGACCATGAGGTCATCAACAACTGGTACCCGGGGGAGATCCTCGATGACTCCCGCTACACGGAGAAGCGGGTCGACGTGCTCGCCGCCCGGGCCCGGCGCGCGTTCCACGAGTATCTGCCGACCCGCACCGGCAGCGACGACGGACGCATCTACCGGGTCCAGCGCTACGGCGAGCTCCTCGACGTGTTCGTGCTCGACATGCGCTCGTACAAGGACCCGAACACTCCCGGCCTGGAGACGGTCAGCGACGGCGGCGTGTTCGGCCGCCGGCAGCTCGCCTGGCTCAAGGAGCAGCTGAGGGTCTCACGTGCGACGTGGAAGGTGATCGCCGCGGACATGCCGCTCAGCCTCGTCGTCCCCGACGGAGCGGCGGTCGAGGCGCTTGCCCAAGGCGACCACGGCAACCCGCTCGGCAGGGAGCTCGAGATCGCCGAGCTCCTGTCGTACGCCAAGCGGAACCGGATCACCGGGATGGTCTGGCTCACCGGCGACGTGCACTACACCGCGGCGCACCACTACCAGCCCTCGCGTGCCGCCTTCACCGACTTCGACCCGTTCTGGGAGTTCGTCTCCGGACCGCTCAACGCCGCGGTCGGGGTCGAGCCCGAGCCCAACCCGGTCGACAGCACCTTCGGGCCCGAGGTCGTCTTCTCTCAGGGCGCACCCTCGCTCGAGGTCAACAACCCCGGATTCGGGTACCAGTACTTCGGCGAGGTCAGCATCGATAGCGGCTCGCGGGTGATGTCCGTACGACTCAGGGACATCGATGGCGGGGTCGCGTACACGGTGGATCTGCCGCCGCCGGGCTGAGCAACCAACGCGTCGCCCAGCTCGCGCGTAGCTCGCTGGGCGACGGCCGGTGACGATCCGGTGGTGACCGCGGCTCAGCGTGCTGCGGTCACCGTCGTGGAATCTTCGGAGTTCTCGGCCTCGGCGGCGCCGCGGCCGAGCAGCGCGCGGGAGCACACCAGGGAGATCACGGTGGTCACGACTCCGAAGGCGACTGGCACGGCGATGCTGCCGGAGGTGTCGAGGAGCCACTGCAGGATCATCGGCGTAGTCCCGCACAGCGCGCCGGAGAGGCCGTACGTGACCGAGATGCCGGTGTAGCGGACCCGGGCCGGGAAGGCCTGGGCGAGCATGCCCGCCATGACCGCGTAGAACATCACGTCGGGGATGGTCGCCATCACCGCGCCGATCATCGCGAGGGTCCAGTTCCCGGTGCCCATCAGCACGAACATCAGCGCGAGCGCGGGAATCTCGAGGGCGAGCAGGACGGTGACCAGGGTGCGCGGGTTCCAGCGGGTTGCGAGCACCGCGCCGAACGGCTGCACGAAGAACTGCACGACGCTGGCGATCAGGATGATGGTGAGGAAGGAGTCCTTCTCGAAGCCGAGGTGAGTGGTGGCCCAGGAGAGTGCGAAGGTGTCGCGGGCGTAGACGACCACGAAGACGCACAGGATGCCGAAGACACCGAGGGTCAGCTCGCGGGAGTTGTTGCGGAACAGCTCGATCACCGGGACCCGGACGACCTCGTTGCGCTCGTGGAGGTCCTTCATCGCCGGGGACTCCTCGAGGCTGAGCCTGATCACGAGCCCGACCACGACCAGCGCGGCCGACGCCAGGAACGGCAGTCGCCAGGCCCACTCGAGAAGAGCGTCGTCGGGGAGCAGGCCGGTGACAGCGAGGAAGCTGAGGGTGGCCAGGATCCGGCCGGCGGGGGAGCCCTGCTGGGCGAAGGCGCCGAACAGGAAGCCGCGGTCGGGGCGGGTGTGCTCGGTCGCGATCAGCACCGCGCCGCCCCACTCGCCGCCGACGGCGAGGCCCTGCAGCAGCCGGAGCACGATCAGCAGCACCGGCGCGGCGGCACCGATGGCCGCGTGTGTCGGCAGCAGGCCGACGCCGACCGTGGTGACGCCCATGAGCAGCAGCGTCAGGATCAAGGAGCGCTTGCGGCCGATCCGGTCGCCGAGGTGGCCGAAGACCACGCCGCCGAGCGGCCGGGTCAGGAAGCCCACGGCGAACGTCGCGAAGGAGAGCAGGGTCGCGACCGCGGGCTCGGCGTTGCTGAAGAACAGTGGCCCGAAGACCAGAGCGGACGCGGTGCCGTAGATGTAGAAGTCGTACCACTCGATGGTGGTGCCGACGAACGCGGCGATGCCCGCCTTGCGGGCCATCCGTTCGTCGGGGACGCGCGTTGACTGGGTCATGGGGACTGCTCCTCCGGGGGTTGTCTGTCGTCACGCACCGGAATGCTGTGTGACCGCGTTCACACTAGGAATCCGCGCCATTGCACGTCCAACACCAAATCTAGATGGCATTGATATCACTCGTGAGCCCAATGATGCTCCGGGCATGCCAAGGCCGCCGATCTCCCGACGGGAGATCGGCGGCACTCGTGAGGCGTCAGGGCAGGACCAGCGTGATGCTCTCCGCGACACAGACCGGTCGCTCGGTGCCCTCCGCCTCGACGGTCCAGGCGACCAGCACCTGAGTCCCGGCCGGGACCGCCCGGACCTCCTTGATCCGCGGCGTGGCCCGGATCTTCGTGCCGACCTCGACCGGCGCGGGGAACCGCGCTTTCTCGAGACCGTAGTTGAGCCGGGCGGAGCCGGTATCGATCGTGTAGAGCTCGGCGGCGAAGGCCGGCAGCATCGACAGCGTGAGGTAGCCGTGCGCGATGGTGCCGCCGAAGGACGAGGCGGTGGCGCGCTCGACGTCGACGTGGATCCACTGCTGGTCGCCGGTGAGCTCCGCGAAGCGGTCCACGCGCTCCTGGGTGATCTGCACCCAGTCGGTGGTGCCGAGTTCCTCGCCGGCAGCAGCCTCGATCGCCGCGACCGAGGTGAACGTACGCATCAGACCACCCGCTCGAAGACGGCGGCGAGGCCCTGGCCGCCGCCGATGCACATGGTCTCGAGGCCGTAGCGGGCCTCGCGGCGGTGCAGCTCACGGGCGAGCGTACCGAGCATCCGTACGCCGGTCGCGCCGACGGGATGGCCGAGGGAGATGCCGGATCCGTGGACGTTGGTGCGCTCGAGGTCCTCGTCGGTGAACTTCCACTCGCGCATCACCGCCAGCGCCTGGGCGGCGAAGGCCTCGTTGAGCTCGATGACGTCGATGTCGGCCAGGGTCAGACCGGCCTTGGCGAGCGCCGCCTCCGTGGCGGGGACGGGGCCGATGCCCATCACGTCGGGACGTACGCCGGCGGCGGCCCAGGACACGAGCCGGACCAGCGGCCGCAGGCCGAGGCTCTCGGCGAGATCGGCGGTCGTGACCAGACACATGGCGGCGGCGTCGTTCTGGCCGCTGGCGTTGCCGGCGGTCACGGTCGCCTCGGGGTCGGAGGAGCCGAGGATCGGCCGCAGCTTCGCGAGCGACTCGAGAGTGGTGTCGGCGCGCGGGTGCTCGTCGGTGTCGACGACGACATCGCCCTTCCGGGACGGGACGGTGACCGGCACGATCTCCTCGGCGAAGACACCGCTCTGCTGGGCGGTGACGGCGCGCTGGTGGGAGCTGACGGCGAGCCGGTCCTGCTCCTCGCGGCCGATGGCGTACTCCCGGCGCAGGTTCTCGGCGGTCTCGAGCATGCCGCCGGGCACCGGGTGGAACCGGCCGCCCGGGGTCTGCCGGCCGCGGGTGAGGCCGTCGTGGATCTGTACGCCGGTGCGTGCGCCGCCCCAGCGCATGTCGAGGGAGTAGAAGGCGACGTTGCTCATCGACTCGGCGCCGCCGGCCACCACGATCTCGCTGGCACCGGAGGCCACCTGCATCACCGCGTTGGCGACGGCCTGCAGCCCGGAGCCGCAGCGACGGTCGACCTGCTGACCGCCGACGGTGACCGGGAGCCCGGCGTCGAGTCCGACCACACGGCCGATCGCCGGTGCCTCGGCGTTGGGGTAGCAGTGGCCGAGGATGACGTCGTCGATCCGCTCCGGGTCGATGCCGGTGCGGGCGAGCAGCCCCTGCAGCGCGGTGACGCCGAGGTCGACCGGGCTCAGGTCCTTGAAGGCGCCGCCGTAGCGGCCGATCGGGGTGCGGACGGGTTCACAGATGACCACGTCGCGGGCGGTGTCACTCATGGTTGGTGCCTTTCGGGATGAGGGTGGCCAATTCGGCCGTCAGGCCGACCAGCGCGGTGCCGTCGGGGCGCCGCAGCGCGACCTCGACAGAGTCGGGCGCTGTGTCGGGGTTGGGGCGGTCGACCCGGACCTGGGCAGGGTCGCCACAGAACAGGGGAGCGGTGTTGCGATGCCGCAGGTGGCGTACGACGCGGTCGGGGTGGGCCAGCCGAAGAGCCTCGGCGAGCACCAGGGTCGAGAGCGGGCCGTGCACGACCAGCCCGGGATAGCCCTCGACCCGGGTGGCGTAGGGCCAGTCGTAGTGGATCCGGTGCGGGTTGGCGGTCGCCGCGCTGAACCGCATGAGCAGAGTCGGATCGGTGACGAACCGCCAGCCGTCGTCCTCGGCGACCAGCGCTGGGCCGGCCGGTGCGATCGCCGAGGCGGGCTCGGGGTCAGGGAACGACGTCGGCGCAGGCGCGGCATCGCGGTAGATCAGGTCCTGCCGCTCCTCCACGAGCAGATCGTCCCGGCCGGTGTCGACCAGCCGGGTGACCACCGTGACGATCGCCAAGCGGCCGCTGCGACCCGACTTCTCCTCGACCGAGACGACCTCGGACTCGCGGACGACCTCGGTGCCGACCAGGAGGTCGCCGTGGAAGGTCACCTCGCCGCCGGCGAACATCCGCCGAGGCAGGTCGATCGGCGGCAGGAAGTCGCCGCGGCGCGGGTGACCGTCGACGCCGATGACCGACGACACCGGCCAGCGCGGAAGCGCCACCCAGTGCCACAACGGCGGGAGTACGTCCCCGGCGGCGGGCACCGGAGAGCCGCTGTCGAGGAGAGCGCCGAGGGCGGCGGCTGGCCCCGCGTCGAGGGTCTCGACCGACGTCGCCCGGCGTGGCCGCCAGGTCACATGAACCTTCCGCCGGTCACCTCGGCGACCGTGCCGGTCATGTAGGAGGAGAGCGAGGAGGCGTAGAAGAGCGCGACGTTGGCGATCTCGGCCGGCTCACCGGCGCGACCCATCGGGATCTCGGCCATCTTCTCGTCCCAGATCCGCTGCGGCATCGCCTCGGTCATCGCCGAGCGGATCAGCCCCGGCTGGATCGCGTTGACCCGGACCCCGTGGTGGGCCATCTCCTTGGCCGCGGCCTTGGTCAGCCCGACGATGCCGGCCTTCGCGGCCGAGTAGTTGGTCTGCCCGACCATGCCGACCTTTCCGGAGATCGAGGAGATGTTCACGATCGCGCCAGACTTCTGCTCGCGCATCCGGGCGGCGGCGAGCCGGGTGCCGTGCCAGCAGCCCTTGAGGTGCACCGCGATGACCTGGTCGAACTGGTCCTCGGTCATCTTCCGCATCGTCGCGTCCCGGGTGATGCCGGCGTTGTTGACGACGATGTCGAGCGAGCCGTACGTCGCGACCGCGGTCTCCAGAGCACGCTCCACGTCCTCGCCGTTCACCACGTCGCAGGCGATGCCGGTGGCCACGTCCGGGCCGAGCTCCAAGGCCTTGGCCTCGGCGGCGGCGCCGTCGAGATCGGCGAGCACCACGCGTGCCCCCTCTGCCACGAAGCGCTCGGCGACGGCGAGGCCGATGCCCTGGGCGCCCCCGGTGATGACCGCGGTCCGGTTCTCGAGAAGTGCCATGTCAGTTCTTTCCCTTCTGGTCGCGCGCCACCAGCTGGGCGGCGATCACGTTGCGCTGGATCTCGTTGGTGCCCTCGCCGACGATCATCAGCGGGGCGTCGCGGAAGTAGCGCTCCACGTCGTACTCCTTGGAGTAGCCGTAGCCGCCGTGCACCCGCACCGCGTCGAGGGCGACCTGCATGGCCGCCTCCGAGGCGAAGAGCTTGGCCATCCCGGCCTCCATGTCGGCGCGGTCGCCGGCGTCGAGCCGCTCGGCCGCGTCGATCGTCATCAGCCGGGCGGCGCGCATCTTGGTGCCCATCTCGGCGAGCAGGTTGCCGACCGACTGGTGCTTCCAGATCGGCTTGCCGAAGCTCTCCCTGGTCTGGGCGTAGGAGAGCGCGTCGTCGAGCGCGGCCTGGCCGACGCCGACGGCGCGGGCCGCCACCTGGATCCGACCGACCTCGAGGCCGCGCATCATGTGGCCCCAGCCGAGGTGGGGTGTGCCGCCGAGCACCGCGGTCGCGGGCACCCGCATCCTGTCGAAGGTGAGCTCACAGGCCTCGACGCCGCGGTAGCCGAGCTTGGGGATCTTGCCCGAGACGGTGAGCCCGTCGCCGGGTTCGACCAGCACCACGCTCATGCCCTGGTGCGCGGGCGAGGCGGAGCGGTCGGTGATGCAGAGCAGCCCGATCAGGCCGGCGTGCTGGGCGTTGGAGATCCAGGTCTTCGAGCCGGTGATGACCAGCTCGTCGCCGTCGGTGTCGGCGAACGTACGCATGCCCTGCAGGTCGCTGCCGCCGGACGGCTCGGTCAGCGCCATCGTGGCGCGCAGGCTCCCGTCGGCCATCCGGGGCAGGTAGGACTCCTGCTGCTGCGGGGTCCCGAAGTGGCGGACCAGATAGCTGATCACCGAGTGTCCGCCGATCGCGCCGGCCAGGCTCATCCAGCCACGGGCGAGCTCCTCGGTGACCCGCGCGAAGCAGGCTGTGCTCACGTCGACGCCGCCGTGCTCGGCGGGCACCAGGAGGCCGAAGAAGCCGAGCTTCTTCATCTCCTCGATGAGCTCCTCGGGGTAGATGTCGTCCGCCTCGAACTCGCGCACCCGGGGGCGTACGCGCTCGTCGACGAAGTCGGCGACGAGCCGGACCATGTCCTGCTCGTCGGGGGTCAGGCTGCTCATCTGGCTGCTCCTGGGGTGGGTCGGTTGAGGGAGACGATGCGGCGGGCGCGGGCGACGACGGGGGCGTCGACCATCCGGCCGTCGACGAGGGCGACGCCGTCCTCGGTCGCGTCGGCCAGGACGCGTTCGGCCCAGGCGACCTCGTCGGGGCTGGGTGCCAGGGCCGCGGCGGCGGGGGCCACCTGGCCGGGGTGGATGCAGAGCTTGCCGGCGAACCCGAGGGCGGCGGCCGCGGTGACGTCGGCAGTCAGCCGCTCGTGATCGCGTACGTCGCCGGTGACCCCGTCGATCGGGCCGGCCAGGCCGCCGACGGCGGAGGCGAGCACCAGGTTGCCGCGCGCGGGAGCGAGGGCGGGTGCGTGGTCGGGATCGACGCCGAGCTCGGCGGCCAGGTCGTAGCTGCCGAAGGCCAGGCGTACGACTCCGGGGGAGCGGGCCAGGTCGATGGCTCGCGCGACGCCGAGCGCGGTCTCGACCAGCGCCACGACGGCGGAGCCGTCGGGAAGCGCGGCCAGGACGTCCGCCACGGTCGCGGGGCTGTCGGCCTTCGGCAGCACCACCAACGACGGCCCGGCGAGGGCGGCGAGCGCGGCGACGTCGGCGTCGTGCCAGGTGGTGCCGGCGGCGTTGATCCGCACCGCGACGGTGACTCCTGCTCGGGGGAGCCAGTCGGTGACGTGGGCGCGGGCCGCGTCCTTGTGCGCCGGGGCGACGGCGTCCTCGAGGTCGACGACCACGACGTCGGGGCCGGCGGCGGCAGCCTTGGCGAACCGCTCCGGTCGGTCCCCGGGTACGAACAGCCAGGTGCGTGCCGCCCCGGCGATCTCGGCGGTGCTCATCGCGCCACCACCTCCCGGGTGCCGATGACGCCGCGGGTGAGCAGGTCGTCGAGCCGTTCGGCGGCCAGCCCGAGGGTGCCGGCGAGCACCTCACCGGTGTCCTGCCCGACGGAGGGCGCAGGCCGGGGCGCGCTCCGGCGGCCGTCGACGGTGATCGGCGCGCCCGGGGCGAGCAGTTCGCCGACGCCGGGCTGGGTGATCGTCGAGAACAGCGGGTGCTCGCGCAGCAGCCGGGCGTCATCCGCGGCGAGGTCACGGAAGCTGCGGTAGGGCGACCACAGGATCCGGGTCTCCGACAGCGCCCTCGTGACGTACGCCGTCTCGTGCTGCTCGAACCAGGCGGCGATCAGGCCGCCGAGCACGGTCCGGTGCCGGAACCGCGCGCCCTCGTCGGAGAAGTCGGCATCGAGCGCTCGGGCCAGTGCGGAGACCGCCTCGGCGAGGCCGGTGATGCCCAGCAGGTCCGACCACTGCCGCGGGGTGAGGGCCACCAGCATGAAGCGGTCGCCGCCCGCGGTGGTGAAGTCGCGGCCGAAGGTGCCGTAGACGTGGTTGCCGATCGAGCCCCGTTCGCCTGTAGGCCGCAGCTGCGCCTCGGCGAGATAGCCGAGGTTGCCGGCGGCCGCGAGGGCGACGTCCTCCAGCGCGACCCGCACCTCGGCGCCGTCGCCGGTGACCGCGCGCCGGCGCTCGGCGGCGAGCAGACCGGTCGCGAGGTGGAGCCCGGCCGCGAGGTCCCACGCCGGCACCACGCCGTTCACCGGCGCCGCATGCTCCTCGGGGCCGGTCACGAGCGGGAAGCCGGTGCCGGCCTGCACGGTGTAGTCGACGGCGGTCCCGCCGTCGTGACGTCCGGTGAGAAGCACATGGATGACGTCGTCGCGGCGGGCGCGCAGCGCGGCGTACCCGAGCTCCGACCAGCGCTCGGTGTTGGTCACCACGATGCCGCCGGACGGGCCGCCCGAGACGACCAGGTCCGCGACCAGCTGCCGCCCCTCCGGGTGGGTGCAGTCGACGGCGATGGCCTTCTTGCCGGGGTTGAGCCCGTTCCAGTAGAGGCTGGCGCCGTCGTCGCTCAGCGGCCAGCGAGTCCGGTCGGACGCACCCTCGAGCGGCTCGACGCGGATCACCTCTGCGCCGAGCTGCGCCAGCGTGGTGCCGCACAGGGGCGTGGCGACGAAGCTGGACACCTCGACGACCCGCAGGCCGGCGAGCGGTCCGGGAGCGGGGTCGGGCGTGGAGTCAGCGGTGGTCATGGAACACCCTTTCTGCGGAGGGCTCGGAGGACGGGGCCGAGGGGCCGGCCATCGCCCAGGTCAGGGCGACCGCGGCGACCGGGACGCCGTAGACGAGGGAGAGGTTTCCGGTCGGGTAGGCGATCGCGACCCAGGAGTAGCCGACGGCGAGGCCGGTGAAGCGGAGCATGTTGTGGAGGCCGAGCGCGACACCATCGGCGGCGGCCGGCGAGGTCATCAGACCGAGCGCGGAGGTCGCCTGGACGACGCCGATCGCCGCGCCGGTCAGCACGAGCGCGGCCACGGTGAGCGTGACGATCGTGCCGGGCCCGGAGGCGGTCGCGGCCAGGGGGAGGGCGAGTAGGCCGAGCGCGAGGAGCACCAGCCCGCCGCGCAGCGTGCGCCGGGCGGTGAACCGTTCGGTGACCCGGGAGGAGAGCGGCGCCGCGAGCGTCATCGCCAGAGCCAGCGCGAGCATGGTGATGCCGATGTGCCCCGGGCCCAGGCCGAGGTCGCGGCCCAGGTGCAGGGGAGTGGCGACGATCGCGACACCGAGGCAGCCCATCACCGTGCCGGCGGCCATGGTGCTCGCGACGAATCTCCGCTCGGTGAGGAGGCCGGGTGGGACGAACGGACCGGCGCTGGTGCGCCCGAGCTGGCTGTGCACGGCAAGGGCGAGCACACCCACCGCCACCATCCCCGCGGCCACCGCGACCTCGCCGTGCTGCCCGAGCCAGCTGACGGCGCCGACGAGCGCGCCGATCCCGACCAGGAGCGTCGCCATCCCGCTGACGTGGAGCGGAGCGTACGAGGCGGGCACGTCGGGCACCACGGTCAGGCACAGCACCAGCAGGACGGCGCTGAGCGAGGCGTGGGTGATGAACACCCAGCGCCAGCCGAGGGTGTCGGCGACCAGCCCGCCGAGGGGCGGGCCGAGCGCCTGGCCGACGCCGATCGCGGCCGCCCAGGCGGCCATCACCCGGGCGCGGTTGCCGGCCCAGTGCCGGCCGAGCACCTGCTGGATCGCGGGCGGCACCGCCGAGCAGGCGACTCCCTGCAGGGCGCGCGTCACGACCAGGAAACCGAGCCCCTGGCTGAACGCCGCGCCCGCCTGTGCGGCGACCATCAACAGCAGCGACCCGGCGAGCACCCGCCGGGAGCCGAACCGCTGGCACATCCAGCCCGAGACCGGGGCGAAGACGACCATCGCCAGGGTGAAGGCGCTGACCGCGAAGACGATCCCGCGCGACGAGGCCCCGATCGCGTGGGCCATCACGTTGATCGGCGCGCTGATGATCGTGCTCGACAGGGTGCCGAGCGTGGAGCACGCGAGCAGGGCGACGTACGCCGACCGGCGCGGTTCGTAGGTGCTGGTGGCCGGGCTCATCGGAGGTAGAGCCGCACCGTGTCGATCTCGTCGCGGAGCAGCCGGACCTCCTCGACGGTCGGCCGGGCGGTCTCGCGTACGTCATCGGCGACGGCGATGTCCCACCCGGTGGCGGCGCGGACGTCGTCGACGGTGAGGCCGGGGTGGACCTCGCCGATCTCGAGCTCGCCGAGCTTGTCGGGGCGGCGCAGCACCGCCATCGGGGTGATCACGGTGGAGACCCCGTGGCCGGGAGGCACCATCCGGGGGTCCTCCTCGTACGCGCGCACCGGGCTGGGGGAGGTGCAGAAGTCGAGCTGCGCGGGGAGGGCGCCGGGGTCGTGGCGGCGCAGCACGACGATGCACGCGCCGGCGTTCGGCATGATCTCGGCGGCGCCGCCGGCGCCGGGGAGCCGGACGGTCGGTTGGTCCCAGTCGCCGATGAAGCTGGTGTTGAGGCTGCCCCAGCGGTCGACCTGCGCGGCGCCGAGGAAGCCGACGTCGACATGGCCGCGCTGGAGTACGTAGCCGAAGAGTGCGGGCATGCTCAGCACCGCCGCGGCGCCGGAGACCAGCACCGAGTCGGCGATACCCTCCGCGAGGCCCTCCGGCTGTGCGCCGCAGACACCGGACTCGTAGACCAGCTCGACGTCCGGGTTCACGGTGCGCCGTGCCAGGTCGACGGCGAGCGTCGGCAGCCCGACACCCGCGAAGACCCGGTGCTTGCCGACGAGCTGCCGGGCGGCGACCGCGGCGAGGAACTCGGTGCTGGACGGAGCCACGTCCGAGAGCGGGACGCTCATGAGGCCTCCTCCTGGGCGGCCACCCGGCGGCGGCCGAAGTCGACGGGCTGCGAGAGCCGAGGAGTGACGCCGAGCCCGTCCCAGCGCTCCGCTCCGAGCTTGGCGAGGTAGGCGGCGCGGTCGGGCACCTGGTGCACCCACTCCTCGAGCCAGCCGAGCACCGCCTCGCGGTCGCGGCTGATCGGCGTCCACTCGCGGTAGAAGGCGTTGTCGCGGTCGTAGTGGCCCTGCGTGTAGGACGGGTGCGCGCCGCCTGGGCACTCCACCACGGCGGTGACCGCGTGGGACGGCAGCACGGTGCGGTTCGGGTCGGAGCGGACCACGTCCTCCTCGACGATCTCCTCGACGGTCGCGATCACGGTCTCGGCCGCGTACGCCGCTTCCTGCTGGGCCCCGACGATGCCCCACATCTGAACGTTGCCGGAGCGGTCGGCGCGCTGGGCGTGGACGATCGTCACGTCGGGGCGCAGGGGCGGCACGACGTAGATGTCCGGGCCGCCGTAGGGATCGGAGACCTTGCGGATCAGCGGGTTCAGCTTCGGGAGGTCGCTGCCGGCGTACGAGCGGAGCGGGAAGAACGGCAGCCCGGCGGCGCCTGCCTGGTAGCGGCAGACCATGCCGTAGTGGCTGTACTCCTCGACCTCGAGCGGTTTCGGATCGGCGTTCTCGACGCGACGCCGGACCTCGTGCAGGGAGCCCGCCGAGCCGCTGGCGAAGAACGAGGCCACGAGCTTGGAGACGCAGCCGGCGGCGATCATCTGGTCGGCCAGCAGGTCGGGGGTCATTCGGCAGAACGTCAGGTCCCGACGGCCCTGGCGGATGATCTCGTGGCCCGCGGCGAACGGGATCAGGTGGCCGAAGCCTTCGAGTGCGACCGTCATGCCGTCCCGTACGTGGGCGGCCACCGCCGAGCTGAGATCGGTGACCTTGTCGGGCGCGGCCATGGGTGCTCCTCAGGGGCGGACGGGGATTGGTCAGTGGCCCCAGCCTGCCGCCAGCCGCGTGCCGAACTCCAATACTTCTTCCGCCGCTCACTGTTGACGGATACGTATGAATAGTTCGAGACAGATATCGAAAGTGATGACAAACGACGGCACAATGAGCCGGGTGGACCCTGCCTCTCCTATCGCTGACGTCCGTGCTGCGGTGACCCTCGACGAGCTGCTCGAGCTGCTCGACCTGAGCTGTGCCGACGACCCGGCGGGCCGGGTCAGTCACTGGGCCGGGAAGCCGCAGAAGCATCCCGCCGGCAGGCTCTTCGGTGGCCTCCTCCTGGCCCAGGCGCTGGTCGCCGCCGGCCGCGGTGTCGGGGCTGACCAGCGGATCATCAGCCTGCAGGCCGACTTCGTCGGCGGAGTGCCGACGGACCGGCCGCTGCAATGGGAGGTCACGGTCGTCTCGGACGCTCCCTCGCTGGTGACCCGGCGCAGCCGGCTGCTCGACGACGCGGGAGAGGAGCTCTTCAGTGCGGTCACGCGATGGGCGACGGTCCGTGCCGACCTGCCCTCCTACAGTTCCGTCCGGCCGGCGCCCGCGCCCGACCCCGAGACGCTGCCGGACCTGGCCGATCGGTTCGGCTCCGACGAGCGGATCCCGCCCTGGTGGCGGCTCCGGCGGCCGGTCCACTTCAGGCACGCGGTGGCCCCGCCATACTTCACCGTCGCCGAGCCGAACGACCGGCAGACCACCTTCTTCCGGGCGACCGGGCCGCTGCCGGACGACCCGGTCCTGCGGGCGGCGCTGGTCGCCTACGTGAGCGACATGAGCATCCTCGAGGCGTCGTTCCTGGCGCTTGGATCAGCACGGCACAAGCCTGGCGCCCGGATCCTCAGCCTGACCCACGCACTGACGTTCCATGCCGCCTCCGACCTGACCGACTGGCACCAGTTCGACTGCCGGGTGGAGTCGATCGCCCACGGGCGTGCCCACGGCGTCGGCGAGCTCTTCGACGCGGCCGGTCGCCACGTCGCCACCGCGTCGCAGGTCGGCCTGGTGAAGGTCTCGACCGACTGCTGACCGGTGGGTCAGGCGGGCGGGCCGTTCGGCAGGTCCGGGGTGGGTAGCGCCTCCTCCGAGGCGTGCAGCACCGCGTGCAGCGCCGGGCTCCGGTCCTCCTGCCGCCAGGCGAGCTGCTGGAACGTGGGGCGGTCGCACTCGCTGATCCGGACCACCTCGATGCCGGTCTGCACCACGTTGGCGATCGCGGTGTCGAGCGTGAACGTGATGCCGACGCCGGCCGCGACCAGCGCGACCGCGGTCCAGCTGTCCGGCGCGGTCTGCACGATGTTGGGCACGAAACCGGCCTGGGAGGCCGTCTCGATGAAGGCGTCGCGCACGCTGGAGCCCGGGTCGGCGGGCAGTGCCACGAACGGTTCGTCCCGGCACTCCGTCATGCTGACCTCCTCGCGGCCAGCGAGCCGGTGGCCGGCGGGTACGGCGAGCACGTAGTGCTCGACCGCGATCACGCGGTGTGCCAGACCCTGCGGCTCGATCCGCCACCGCGCGATGGCCAGGTCGAGCTCGCCGTCCTGGAGCGAGCGCAGCGCCTCGTAGTTGTACGTCGTGCTCTGCAGCATCAGCTCGATCCCGGGGTGCTGCTCGCGGACGATCCGGCCGAGCTGGCCGACCAGCACGTGGGAGGAGGGGCCGGCGAACCCGATCCGGACCCGGCCGGTCTCGCCCCGGCCTGCCGAGCGGACCGCCCGGCGCGCGGTGCGCAGGCCCTCGAGCACGTCCTGGGCGGGCCGGACCAGTGCCTCGCCGGCCGAGGTCAGCCGGACGCTCCGGGTGGTGCGGTCGAACAGCTGGGCGCCGAGGTCGCGCTCGAGCTGCTTGATGGTGCGGCTCAGCGGCGGCTGGGCGATGTGCAGCCGCTCGGCCGCCCGGCCGAAGTGGAGCTCCTCGGCGACGGCCAGGAAGGCCTCGAGATGGTGCAGGTCCATAGGGACAACTCTTGCATCAGTGGGAACAATCCTCCAAGGATTAGGTATTGGACGCGCATAAGAAGTCGCGGGATGCTTTCTGCATGACCACCGACATGGCCATCGACCTGCTGCCGCTGGAGGGCATCACCGTGGTCGCCCTCGAGCAGGCCGTCGCGGCCCCGCTCGCCACCCGTCACCTCGCGGACCTCGGTGCCCGCGTGATCAAACTGGAGCGGGTGGGCGAGGGCGACTTCGCCCGCAACTACGACCACGCCGTGCACGGCCTCGCCTCGCACTTCGTCTGGCTCAACCGCGGCAAGGAGTCGGTGGCGCTCGACCTCAAGTCGCCCGACGGCGCCGAGCTCGCGCGGCAGCTGGTCGGGCGCGCCGACGTGTTCCTGCAGAACGCCGCCCCCGGCGCAGCCGAGCGGCTCGGGCTCGGCGCCGACGAGCTCGCCGAACGGCACCCCCAGCTCGTCGTCGCCGGCATCTCCGGATACGGCACCGGCGGCCCGCTGCGGGACCGCAAGGCATACGACATGCTGATCCAGGCCGAGTCCGGGCTGATCTCGATCACCGGTACCCCGGAGACGGCGACCAAGACCGGCGTCCCCAGCTCCGACATCGCCGCCGGCCTCTACACGAGCCAGGCCATCGTCGCGGCCCTGTTCCGCCGCGAGCGCACCGGCAAGGGCGGCATCGTCGACGTATCGATGTTCGACGCGACCGTCGAGTGGCTCGGCCACCCGATGTACATGCAGATGTACGGCGGTCGGCAGGTGCCGCGGATGGGGCTCAGCCACGCCTCGATCGCACCGTACAACGCCTACCCGACCGCCGACGGGGAGATCCTGATCGGCGTCCAGAACGACCGCGGCTGGCGGGCGCTGGTGACCGACGTCTTCGACCGGCCCGATCTCGCCGACCACCCCCGGCTGGCCACCAACCCGCTGCGGGTCGCCCACCGCGAGGAGTGCGATGCGGTCGTCGCTGAGCACACCCGTGGGTTCGCCACCGCCGACCTCGACGCCCGGCTCGCCGCCGCCGGCGTTCCAGCGGCCCAGATCAACGACATGTCCGGCCTGGTCGAGCACCCGCAGCTCGCCGGTCGCGACCGGTGGCGCGAGGTCGCCACTCCTGCCGGGCCGGTCCGCGGCGTACTGCCTCCGATGACCTTCCGCGACGTCGAGCTGCCGATGGGTGCGATCCCCGATCTCGGCGCCCACACCGATGCCGTGCTCGCGGAGCTCGGTCTCGACGCCGGCGCGATCGACCGGCTGGCCGCCGGTGGCGTGGTCGGCCGGCCCACCGACGTATCCGTTCCCACACCTTGACCCCTCCCGCACGAAGGAGCACCCATGGAGCCCGACGAGTTCACGTCGATCCTCGACGCCGTCCGCGCGTTCGTCCGCAAGGAGGTCGTCACGGCCGAGGACGAGATCGAGGAGACCGACCAGATCCCCGACCGGCTCCGGCAGCAGGCCGCGGCCATGGGGCTGTTCGGCTATGCCATCCCCGAGGAGTACGGCGGTCTCGGCTTCACCATGTCGGAGGAGGTCCGGCTGGCGATGGAGCTCGGCTGGACCACGCCGTCGTTCCGCTCGATGTTCGGCACCAACAACGGCATCGCCGGTCAGGTGCTGGTCAACTGCGGCACCGAGCGGCAGAAGCAGCAGTACCTGCCTGGGCTGGCGAGCGGTGACCTGGTGGCCTCGTTCGCGCTCACCGAACCCGAGGCCGGCTCCGACCCGAGCGGCCTGCGCACGCGCGCGGTCCGCGAGGGCGACGCGTACGTCCTCAACGGGCAGAAGCGCTTCATCACCAACGCGATCTGGGCCGACCTGCTGATGGTGTTCGCCCGCACCGGCGACCTCGACGAGGGCGCGAAGAACATCTCGGTGTTCGTGGTGCCGACCGACACCCCCGGCGTCACCATCGGTCCGAAGGACCACAAGATGGGCCAGCGCGGTTCGGTGACGTCGGAGATCTTCCTCGACGGTGTCCGGGTGCCCGCGGAGAACCTGGTCGGCGAGGTCGAGGGCGAGGGCTTCTCCGCGGCGATGCGATCGCTGGCCAAGGGCCGTCTGCACATCGCGGCACTGACCGTCGGCCTGGCGGACCGGCTGATCGAGGAGAGCCTGCGCCACGCCACGACCAACAGCCAAGGTGGTCAGAAGCTGGCCGGGTTCCAGCTGATCCAGGCGATGCTCGCCGAGAGCCGGACCGAGGCGTACGCCGGTCGCGCGATGGTCCTCGAGGCCGCCCGCAGCTGGGACGACGGCAGCGACCGACGGACGGCGCCGTCGCTGTGCAAGCTGTTCTGCACCGAGGCGGTCGACCGGATCGCCGACCGCGCGGTTCAGATCCACGGCGGCCTCGGCTACATGCGCGAGGTGCCGGTCGAGCGGTTCTACCGCGACGCGCGGCTGTTCCGGCTCTACGAGGGCACCAGCGAGATCCAGAAGCTCATCATCGCCAAGCAGATGGTCAAGGAGTTCCAGGGGTGAGCGAGGAGTCGCGGACCGGAGCGGTCCGGGTCGAGGACCGTGGCCACGTCCGGATCCTCACCCTCGACCGTCCCGAGCGTCGCAACGCGCTCGACCTCGCCGACCGGCTGGACCTGCTGACGGCGCTCCGGGCTGCCGACCAGGAGGCGCGCGCCGTCGTCCTGACCGGCGCGGGCTCGGTGTTCTCCGCGGGCGGCGACATCCGGTCGATGTCGCAGGACCGCGACGTCGCCAGGCAGCGACTCGAGGTCGTCAACGCCGTCGTACGTCAGCTGGTCACCGGCGACCGGCCGGTCCTCGCTGCGGTCGAGGGTGGCGCTTACGGGCTCGGCCTCGCGTTGGCAGCCGCCTGCGACCTGGTGGTCGCCGGCCGCTCGGCGACCTTCTCGACGTCCTTCGGAAAGATCGGGCTCGGCCCCGACACCGGGCTCGCGTACACGCTCCCGCGGCGCGTCGGACAGGGCAGAGCGCGCGAGCTGCTCCTGACCGTACGCACCTTCGACGCGGCCGAGGCCGAGCGGATCGGAGCGGTCGAGACCGTCGTCGACGACGGCACCGCCGTCGACCACGCGGTCGAGCTGGCCTCGCGGCTGGCCGAGCTCTCGGGGCCGATGGTCGCCGGCACCAGGCGCATCCTCACCCAGCCCGACCAGAGCCTCGACGGCGTACTCGCGGCCGAGGCCGACCTCCAGGTCGACCTGCTCACGGGCCGGCAGTTCGCCGAGGGCCGGGCCGCATTCCTCGAACGCCGGAGGCCGGACTTCATCAGCGCCTGAGGCCGGACGGCGTGCCGGTTGTACGCCCGGCCGATCCGCGCGAGGCTTCAGGTATGACGTCCCCGCTGGTCCGGGTCCACACGCTGACGACGCGCGTCGAGGCGCCGGTCGAGGAGGTCTTCGGGTGGCATCGTCGCCCGGGCGCGATCCGCCGGCTGACGCCGCCGTGGACGCCGGGGGAGGTGCGGGTGGAGGCGACCGAGCTGGCCGACGGGACGGCGGTGATCTCGCTCGGCCGTGGTGTGGACTGGGTGGCCCGCCACGATCCTGACGCCTACGACCCGCCGCACCTGTTCACCGACCGGCTCGCCTCGCTGCGGCCGCTGACGTGGACCCACCGGCACGAGTTCGCCGCAGACGGCGACGCGACGCTGGTCACCGACCGGGTCGAGACGAACGTGCTCGGGCGGATGGTGGACCGGATGCTCGGCTACCGCCACGATCAGCTGGTCGCCGACCTCGCGGCCCACCACAGGACGTACGCAGCGGGCAGGTCGCTCACCATCGCGGTCACCGGCTCGAGCGGCACCGTCGGGCAGGCCCTGGTCCCGTTCCTGACCACTGGCGGTCATCGGGTGATCCGACTGGTCCGGCACGCGCCGGCAGGCCCTGACCAGCGCCGCTGGGATCCGTCGGCGCCCGGCTCGGACCTGCTCGACGGGGTGGACGCGGTCGTCCATCTGGCCGGGGCGTCGATCGCGGGCCGCTTCACCGCGGCGCACAAGGCGGCCGTCCGCGACTCCCGGATCGAGCCGACCCGACGGCTCGCCGAGGCGGCGGCAGGCGGCGGCGTACGCACCTTCGTCAGCGCCTCCGCGATCGGGATCTATGGTGCCGACCGGCGTGACGAGATCCTGACCGAGGCTTCGACGCGGGGCACCGGCTTCCTCGCCGATCTGGTCGCCGACTGGGAGGCGGCGAGCCGGGTGGACGGGCCGCGCGTGGTGAACGTGCGGACCGGGATCGTGCAGACCCCCGCCGGGGGACCGCTGCGGCTCCAGCGACCGCTGTTCGCGGCCGGCCTGGGTGGCCGGCTCGGGAGCGGCGAGCAGTGGCTGAGCTGGATCGGCATCGACGATCTGGTCGACATCTACCACCGCGCCGTCCTCGACGAGGCGCTCGTGGGACCGGTCAATGCGGTTGCCCCCGAGCCGGTCACCGGCCGGGTCTACGCGCAGACGCTCGCGCACGTGCTCCACCGGCCCGCAATCCTGCCCACGCCGACCCTCGGCCCGCGGCTCCTGCTCGGCAAGGAGGGGGCCGAGGAGTTGGCGCTGGCGAGCCAGCGCATCGAGCCGGCCGCTCTCGGGAGCCAGCACCAGTTCCGTCACCCGAAGCTGGAGGCGGCACTGCGTCACGTACTCGGTCGTTGAGGGTCAGGCCTCACCGCTGAGCAGCAGCTCCGCGGCCACCGCCGCTCCGTCGACCCGGGCCGCGGCAGCCAGCGACGTCGCCCGCGTGCGGACCTCAGGCGCCAGGACGGCGTCGAGAGCCGCGGTGAGCGACTCGACCGTCGGTGCGGCGCCGTCGTGGGCGACCCCGATGCCGAGCTCGGCCACCCGCCCGGCCCAGTAGGTCTGATCGCCGGCCTGCGGCACCACCACCTGCGGCGCGCCGGCCCGGTAGGTCGTCGTCATGGTGCCCGCGCCGCCGTGGTGGACGACGGCGGCGACCCGGCCGAAGAGCTGCTGATGGTTGACCTCGCCGATGACGAAGCAGTCGTCGCGACCGTCGATGACGTCCAGCCCTGCCCATCCGCGTCCGATGACCACGCGCCGGCCGTGGGCGCGGATGGCCTCGACCGCGACCCGCACGCTCTCCTCGCCGACCGTGCGCATGCTGCCGAAACCGACGTACACGGGCTCCTGCCCGGCCTCGAGGAAGCCCAGCAGGTCGGCCGGGAGCGGACGGTCGTCCTCGAGCATCCAGGCGCCGGTCTGCACGACGTCGAGGCTGGAGGTCCCGTGCCACGGCCCGAGGGTGGGATCGGCCGCGAGGAGGGGACGAGCGGTGAACATGAACTCGGTGACATCCGTGACGGGCGGCAGCCCGATCGAGGCCCGATGGGCGTCGATCGGCGCCTTGAACAGCTCGTCGAAGCCGCGCCCGTCCAGGCCGTCGACGACGTCCGGGCAGAAGAGGACGTAGTGATAGGGGATGGCCAGCGTCTCGGCGACGGAGAGTGCGACGAACTGTGACATCGCGGTAGCCACGACCACATCACAGCCCGCAGCGGCCTCCGCCACGGTGTCGTACTGCGCCGTGATGAAGTCGGTCACCCGCTGGTGACGCTCCTCGGAGGTCGGCGGACGCTCCCACGACCGCCACGGCTTCAGGAACGGCACGTGCGGCACCCCCTCCCGCGCCAGCAGGTCGACGAACTCCTCGTCCGGCGGCGCGCACATCCGCACCTCCGCGCCCCGCCGCTGCAGCTGCACCGCCAGCGCCACCAGGGGCTCGACGTCTCCCCGCGACCCGTACGTCGACAGCAGCACGCGCATCCATGGCTCCGTTCTATGGGCATCGGGCCGGGCCCGAGAACGACGGCAGCATAAGGCTCCCGCGCCGCCGGATCAGGATGTCGGGAGCGCGGTGCGGGTGAGGCTCTCGGAGATCTCCCACAGCCGGGTGGCGTCCTCGGCGCTGACCAGCGGCCGGTAGAGCGCCTGCTCGGCGGGGGCGCCACCGAGGTGCCCGGGACCGCTGGGGCCGTAGAGCCGGCCGCCTGTCGCCTCGGGCGAGGTGGTGGCCAGCAGCGCGGGAAGGGCGGCGGTCTCGGGGGTGCCGAGGAGGATCCCGCGGGCCGAGAGCCAGCGGATCACGCGTACGGAGAGGGTGTCCGTCGTACGTCCGATCTCAGGGCGAGCGGCCAGCAGGTTGGTCGGCGCGACGCCGGGGTGGGAGAGGTTGCTGGTGATGCCCCAGCCGTTGGCCTGGCTGCGCCGGTCCAGCTCCAGCCCGAAGAGACCGACGGCGATCTTGGACTGGCTGTAGGCCTTCATGTCCTCATAGCTCTCCTCCCAGTTGGGGTCCTCCCAGTTGACCGCGCCGCGCCTCGCGGCGACGCTGACCTGCGACGTCACCCGGGCCTGCCCGGCTCGCAGCAGCGGCAGGATCCGGGCGACGAGGGCGAAGTGGCCGAGATGGTTGGTGCCGAACTGGAGCTCGAACCCGTCGGCGGTCGTCTGCCGCTCCGGCGGCGTCATCACGCCGGCGTTGTTGATCATCACGTGGAACGGCTGCTCCTCGCCCAGCAGCGTCTCGGCGAGCGCCGCCACCGACGACAGCGAGGACAGGTCGAGGTCACGCAGCGAGATCTGGGCCTCCGGGACGTGCCCGCGGACCGTGGCCAGTGCCTTCTCGCCCTTGCCGGCGTTGCGTACGGGCATCACGACCTCGGCCCCGGCTGCAGCCAGACGGGTGGCCATCACCAGGCCCATGCCGTCGCTGGCTCCGGTGACCAGGGCTCGCTTGCCGGACAGGTCGGGGATGGTGATGTCGATGGGTCGGCGTGGCATCGGTCTGCTCCTGGAGAGAGGATCTCGGGTCGAATCCATCCTCGGTCGCCCACCAGGATCTATCCAGGGTCTGCCGATCCCAGCCTGGTCTCCACGCCGCCGAAGTAGCGGGAGAGGAAAGAGCGACCGCGCACAAGATTCGGCGCGGAGTCGGCGTTGGCGGCAGGGCGCTGCGAGACGGGGGCGCGGATGCCTCTTAGGATCACAGCATGGTCCCGCCTGAGTCGAAGAACGCGCCGAGCATGGCAGATGTCGCGGCCCGGGCAGGGGTCTCGCACCAGACCGTGTCTCGCGTCGTCAACGGCTCCGACGCCGTACGCGGCGACACCCGCGACCGGGTGCTGGCGGCGATCGAGGAGCTGGGCTACCGGCGCAACAAGTCGGCGCGTGCCCTGGTGACGAGGAAGTCGGGACGGCTGGGCCTGCTCTACACCCAGCCGCACCTCTACGGGCCGGGCACGCTGGCCGCCTCGGTGCACCAGGCCGGTCAGCGGGCCGGCTACGACATCATCCTGAGCCCGGTGCCGCACCTCGAGGCGACCTCGGCGGAGCGGGCGATCGAGGCGCTCCTCGACGACGCGGTCGAGGCCGTGCTCCTCGGCGTCTCGCACCAGTCGTTCGAGGACCTGGTCGCCCAGCTCTCGACCAAGGTCGAGGTCGTGATGATCCACAGCGACCCACCGGCGGGGGTGCGCTCGGTGGGGATCGACCAGCACGCCGGGGCCGTGCTGGCCACGCAGTATCTGCTGGACATCGGCCATCGCAACATCGCCCACGTGGCCGGTCCGGTCGGCTGGATCGACGCCCGGCAGCGCCGGGAGGGGTGGCTGGCCGCGCTTCGGGACAGTGACGTGCAGCCCGGGCCCGAGATCTTCGGTGACTGGTCGAGCAAGAGCGGTTACGAGGCCGGGGCCGAGATCGCCCGGGACCCCTCGGTCACCGCGGTCTTCGCCGCCAACGACTCGATGGCGCTCGGCGTGATCCGGGCGCTGCACGAGGCCGGCCGCCGGGTCCCGCAGGACGTGAGCGTCGTCGGCTTCGACGACGTCCCGGACGCCGCGTACCTCTGGCCGCCGCTGACCACGGTCCGGCAGGACTTCGCGTCGCTGGGCGAGCTCGCGGTCGAGGTGGCCATCGAGGCCATCGCCGAGGGGACCGTCGAGGTGCCGCCGCTGCTGGCGCCCGAGCTGGTCGTGCGGTCCTCGGCCGCCCCGCACCCGCGCGACTAGCACTTTCGCAACGGGCTGTGCGGGGAACACGCCGGTAACCCGCTCGTCATATGTTAGCGTTCACATCGCCTCGAACCCCACCCCGAGCCGTCGGGCAGAAACGGAGCCGTGATGACGCAGCGAGCAGGCCACCTGCCTGACCTCGGAGAGACCGCGCTCGGCATCGAGCTGGGCTCCACCAACATCAAGGCGTGCCTGATCGGGCCCGACCACGCGACCGTCGCCACCGGGTCCCATCTGTGGGAGAACGAGCTCATCGACGGCCTGTGGACCTACTCGCTCGAGGCGGTCTGGGCGGGCGTACAGGGCGCCGTCGCAGCCCTCGGCGACGAGGTCGAGCGCCGCTACGGCACCCGTCCGACCACGTTCGGGTCGATCGGCGTCTCGGCGATGATGCACGGCTACCTCGCCTTCGACGAGGCCGGCGAGCTGCTGGTGCCGTTCCGCACCTGGCGCAACACCAACACCGCCGTCGCCGCGGCCGAGCTGTCGGAGATCTTCGGCACCAACATCCCGTTGCGCTGGTCGGTCGCCCACCTCTACCAGGCGATCCTCGACGACGAGCCCCACCTGCCCAAGATCGCCTCGCTGACCACACTCGCGGGCTACGTCCACCGGGCGCTGACCGGCGAGCACGTGCTCGGCGTCGGCGACGCCTCCGGCGTCTTCCCCATCGACCCGGCCACCGGGACCTACGACCAGCGGATGCTCGAGCAGCTCGGTCACCTCGCCGCCGCCAAGCGCCCCGGTCTGCAGGTCGAGGGGCTGCTCCCGCACGTCCTCCCGGCAGGTGCCGACGCCGGCCGGCTCACCCCCGACGGCGCCGCGCTGCTCGACCCCACCGGCACCCTCCAGCCGGGCATCCCGCTGTGTCCGCCCGAGGGCGACGCCGGCACCGGGATGGTCGCCACCAACTCCGTCGCCAAGCGCACCGGAAATGTCAGCGCCGGCACCTCGATCTTCGCGATGGTCGTCCTCGAGGCGCCGCTGGCCACCGTCCACCACGCCATCGACATCGTCACCACCCCGGCCGGCGACCCGGTCGCGATGGTGCACTGCAACAACGGCGCCAGCGAGCTGGACGCCTGGGCCGGGGTTTTCGGCGAGTTCGCCGCCGCGCTCGGCCACCCCTGCGAGCCCGACGCCGTCTTCGGCGCCCTGCTCACCGCGGCCCTGAAGGGCTCGCCCGACGGCGGCGGCCTGCTGGCCTACAACTACCTGGCCGGCGAGCCGATCACCGGCCTCGACGAGGGTCGTCCGCTGTTCGTACGCACCCCCGGCAGCCGCCTCGACCTCGCCGGGTTCGCCCGCGCCCAGGTCTACGGCGTCTTCGGCACCCTCGCCCTCGGCATGCGTGTCCTCGCCGACCAGGGCGTCGAGATCGACGCGATGTTCGCCCACGGCGGACTGTTCCGCACCGCGGGCGTCGCACAGCGGCTGCTCGCCGCGGCCATCGGCGCCCCGGTCGCGGTCGGCCGCACCGCCGGCGAGGGCGGTGCCTGGGGGATCGCTGTCCTGGCTGCGTACACCCGGGCCGCCGAGGCCGAGGGTGACCTCAGCCTGAGCGCCTATCTCGCCGAGCGCGTCTTCGGTGACATCGACCTCGAGGTCGTCGAGCCGGACGCCGCCGACCTCGCCGGGTTCCGGGCCTACCTCGAACGCTACGAGGCCGGCCTGGACATCGAGCGCGCCGCCGTGGCCTCGCTCGCCCCCAGCGCAGATACCGCAGACAGCGCACGAGACGCAGAAGAAGGAGACCAGTGATGACGGGCGTCCCCGCCGCTCTTCGCACCGCCGTCGATGCCGCCAAGGAGCGCGTCGCCGCGCTGCACGCCGAGCTGCCCCGCTGGGAGCTGGTCGTGTGGACCGCCGGCAACGTCTCCGAGCGCGTGCCGAACCCAGATGGTGAGGACCTGCTGGTCATCAAGCCCTCCGGGGTCGCCTACGAGGACATCACCGCCGAGGCGATGGTCGTGTGCGACCTGGCCGGCAACCTCGTCGAGGGCGAGCGGTCGCCGTCCTCGGACACGGCCGCCCATGCGTACGTCTATGCCAACATGCCCGAGGTCGGTGGAGTGGTCCACACCCACTCCACCTACGCCACCGCCTGGGCCGCCCGCGGGGAGGAGATCCCCTGCGTGCTCACGATGATGGCCGACGAGTTCGGCGGACCGGTCCCGGTCGGACCGTTCGCGATCATCGGCGACGACTCGATCGGGCGCGGCATCGTGGAGACGCTGCGGGAGTCGCGCAGCCCCGCGGTGCTGATGCGGAACCACGGTCCCTTCACCATCGGCAAGGACGGCCGCTCCGCGGTCAAGGCCGCGGTGATGTGCGAGGAGGTCGCCCGCACGGTGCACATCGCGCGCCAGCTCGGCCAGCCTCTGCCGATCGACCAGGGCCACATCGACTCGCTCTACGACCGCTACCAGAACGTCTACGGCCAGCACTGAGCTGCCCGCCCCTCAAATTTTCAGCACTGGAAGGACCCCCACATGAGCAAGCCCACAGCGCCGAAACCCTATGGCGACCGCGAGGTCTGGTTCTTCACCGGCAGCCAGGACCTCTACGGCGAGGAGACCCTTCGTCAGGTGGCCGAGCAGTCCCAGGAGGTCGCCCGCGCCCTCGACGGTTCCTCGGACGTACCGGCGAAGGTCGTGTGGAAGCCCGTCCTGAAGGACTCCGCGGCCATCCGCCGCGCGATGCTCGAGGCCAACTCCGACGACAACGTCCTCGGCGTCATCACCTGGATGCACACCTTCAGCCCGGCCAAGATGTGGATCGCCGGTCTGGACGCCCTCCAGAAGCCGCTCCTGCACCTGCACACCCAGGCCAACGTCGAGCTCCCCTGGTCGGAGATCGACATGGACTTCATGAACCTCAACCAGGCCGCCCACGGCGACCGTGAGTACGCCTACATCGCCACCCGCCTCGGCGTCGCCCGCACCACCGTCGTCGGCCACGTCTCCAACCCGGCGGTCACCGGCCGCGTCGGCACCTGGGTCCGCGGCGCCGCCGGCTGGGCCGCCACCCACGGGCTCAACCTGGTCCGCTTCGGCGACAACATGCGCAACGTCGCGGTCACCGAGGGCGACAAGACCGAGGCCGAGCTGCGCTTCGGCGTCTCGGTCAACACCTGGGGCGTCAACGACCTGGTGGCGGCGGTCGAGGCCGTCGACGAGGCCGCCGTGGACGCGCTCGTCGCCGAGTACGAGGACCTCTACGACGTGGTCCCCGAACTCCGCAAGGGCGGCGAGCGCCACGACTCGCTGCGCTACGCCGCGCGCCAGGAGATCGCCATGGAGGCGTTCCTGGTCGAGCGCGACGCGAAGGCGTTCACCACCAACTTCGAGGACCTCGGCGGTCTGCGCCAGCTCCCCGGCATCGCCGTACAGCGGCTGATGAGCAAGGGCTACGGCTTCGGTGCCGAGGGCGACTGGAAGACCGCGGTCCTGGTGCGGGCCGCGAAGGTGATGGGGGAGGGGCTGCCCGGTGGCGCCTCCCTGATGGAGGACTACACCTACGACCTCACCCCGGGCGCGGAGGTCATCCTCGGCGCCCACATGCTCGAGGTCTGCCCCTCGCTGACCACCTCCACCCCGCGCGTCGAGATCCACCCGCTCGGGATCGGCGACCGCGAGGACCCGGTCCGGATGGTCTTCGACGCCGACGCCGGCGAGGGTGCCGTGGTCGTCTCCCTGGCCGACATGCGCGACCGCTTCCGGCTGACCGCCAACGTGGTCGACGTCGTCCCCCCGACGCAGGCGCTGCCCAACCTTCCGGTCGCGCGCGCCGTCTGGGCGCCGCGCCCCGACTTCGCGACCTCGGCCGAGGCCTGGCTGACCGCCGGCGGCGCGCACCACACGGTGATGTCGACCGCCGCCGGGATCGAGGCCTTCGAGGTCTTCGCCAACATCGCCCGCACCGAGCTGCTGGTCATCGACGAGTCCACCACCCGCCGCGGCTTCGCCGACCAGGTGCGCTGGAACCAGGTGTTCTACCGGGTCGCCCAGGGTCTCTGAGTCACAGGACCTTCCGGGGGTTCATGACCCCGTCGGGGTCGATCGCCTGCTTGACCGCTCGCAGGAGGTCGACCTCGACACCCGTCTTGTACGCAGCGGCAGCATCCCGCTTGAGCGCGCCGATCCCGTGCTCGGCGGAGATGCTGCCGCCGAGCGCCGTGACGGCGTCGTAGACGATCCGGGTCAAGGTGGGAGCGTCCCGCTTCAGCGCCGCGTCGTCGCCGACGGGGGCGGAGATGTTGTAGTGCAGGTTGCCGTCCCCGATGTGTCCGTACGTCACCAGCCGCAGCCCCGGCAGCGCGGCGAGCAGTGTCGGGCCGACCTCGGCGACGAACCGGGACAGGGCGGTGATCGGCAGGGTGACGTCGTGCTTGAGGGTCGCGCCCTCGCTCTTCTGCGCCTCCGAGACGCCTTCGCGCAGCGCCCACAGCGACTCGCGCTGAGCGGGGCTGCCGGCGACCACGGCGTCGAGGAGCAGCCCCTGCTCGGCGGCGGCCGCGAGGGCCTCCTCGAGCCGCTCGTCCACGTCGGCGGAGGTGCCGGCGAGCTCGACGAGGCCGTACCACTCGTGCCGTTCCGTGAACGGGTCGCGCACACCCGGCAGGTGGGCGAGGACCAGGTCGACGGCCTGGCGTCCGAGCAGCTCCCAGGTGGTCAGCTGCCCGCCGCCGTGCTCGCGGAGCAGGGGGAGGAGCGAGGTGGCCGCCTCCACCGACTCGAGCGCCACGAACGCCGTCGCCCGGCGCGGTGTCGCCGGCAGCAGCCGCAGCACCGCCGCGGTGACGACGCCGAGGGTGCCCTCGGAGCCGATGAACAGCTGCTTGAGGTCGTAGCCGGTGTTGTCCTTGCGTAGCGGCCGCAGCCCGTCCCAGACCCGCCCGTCGGGGAGCACGACCTCGAGGCCGAGCACCAGCTCGCGCATCATCCCGTAGCGCAGCACCGCGGTGCCGCCGGCGTTGGTCGCGATCGTGCCGCCGATGGTGCATGAGCCCTCCGAGCCGAGGGAGAGCGGGAAGAGCCGCCCGGCGGCCGCGGCGGCCTCCTGGACGGTGGCGAGCGGGGTGCCGGCCTCGACGGTGAGGGTGTCGGCGATCGGGTCGACCTCTCGGACGCGGCGCATCCGGCCGAGCGAGAGCACGATCTGGTCGCTGCCGGAGTCTGGTACGCCGCCGCCGACGAGGCCGGTGTTGCCGCCCTGCGGGACGACCCCGACGCCCGCCGCCGCGCACAGCCGGATCGCGGTCGCGACCTGCTCGGTCGAGGCCGGGCGCACCACCGCGAGCGCGGTGCCGGAGAAGCTGCCGGTCCAGTCGGTGACGTACGCCGCCATGTCGGCCGGATCGGTCAGCACGGCGCTCTCGCCGAGGGCGGCGCGCAGGTCGGATACGAGGTTCATGCCGACCTCAGCCGGACGTGCTCGGGGCCGATCGAGGCGATGTCGGGAGTGCCGAGCAGGCACATCGCCCGCTGCAGCTCCTCGACCAGCAGTGTCAGGGTGGCGTCGACCCCATGCTGTCCGCCGACCATCAGGCCGTAGAGGTAGGGCCGGCCGATCACCACGCCGCGGGCGCCGAGGCCGAGCGCCGCCGTGATGTCGCCGCCGGAGCGGACGCCGGAGTCGACGTACACCTCGGTCCGGTCGCCGACCGCGTCGACCACCGCCGGCAGCAGTTCCAGCGGCACCGGCGCGCGGTCGAGCTGGCGGCCGCCGTGGTTGGAGAGGACCAGCGCGTCGGCGCCCGCGTCCGCACAAGCCACCGCGTCGGCGACCGAGAGCACGCCCTTGACGACCACCGGGCCGTTCCAGTGCTCCTTGAGCCAGCCGATGTCCGAGGGCCGGATCGCCTGCTCGCGCAGCTCGTTGGACATGCCCCAGCGGCCGTGGTGCGACCCCTCGGGGAAGGTCGCGAACCGTAGTGGCTCGGTGGTCAGGATGTTGGCGACCCAGCCGGGATGGCGGGTCATGTCCGCGAACGTACGCAGGCTCAGCTGGGGCGGGATCGCGAACCCGTTGAGCTTGTCCTTGCGCTTCATGCCCGTCACGGTCGTGTCGATGGTCAGCATCAGCGCCTCATAGCCCTGCGACGCCGCCTCGGTGATGTGGTCAAGGGTCACCTCGCGGTCCTTCATCAGGTAGACCTGGAACCAGTTGCGTCCGTGCGGAGCCGCCTCGGCGACGTCGGTGATCGAGGTCGTCGCGTACGTCGAGAGCGTGTAGGGCAGCCCGGCAGCGGCCGCCGCCGCGGCGACCGCCCGCTCGCCGGTGTGGTGGCTGAGCCGGGTGTAGCCGGTCGGCGCCAGCACGATGGGTGCCGCCGCGGGCCGGCCGAGGATCGACGTACGCACCTCCGGCTCGGCCACCTGGCCGAAGGCCGTGGGCCGCAGTTCCACGCGGTCGAAGGCCGCCCGGTTCCGGCGCATCGCGTGCTCGCCGTCCGACCCGCCGTAGACGTAGTCCCAGACCGCTGTCGGCACCCGCCGGCGCGCGGCCCGCTCCAGGTCGTCGACACTGAGGCAACGGGCCAGCCGGCGGTCGGCCGCCCGCCAGCGGAACGGGCGCGGTTGCAGGAAGGGCGCGAGATCGCGCCATCGGGGGACCTGCCGGACGACTTGCCGGACAACCTGAGAATCGGCGGCCACGCTCTGGACTCCTCACCACTCATCGGATAAGTTCTGAACTTGTCATACAACTTAGCCCATCGAGGAGCATCCCGCCATGGCCGCCGACCGCATCACGTCACTGACTCTCTCCCACGTCGTCCTCCCGCTCGAGAACCCGGTCAGTGACGCCAAGGTGCTCACCGGGCGGCAGAAGCCGCTCACCGAGACCGTGCTTCTCTTCGTCGAGGTGACCACCGAGCAGGGTTTTGAGGGCATGGGCTTCAGCTACTCCAAGCGCGCCGGTGGCCCGGCGCAGTACGCCCACCTCAAGGAGATCGCCGAGATCGCCATCGGCCAGGACCCCTCCGACATCGCCAAGATCTACGAGTCGCTGATGTGGGCAGGCGCCTCGGTCGGTCGCAGCGGCGTGGCGACCCAGGCCGTGGCCGCCCTCGACGTGGCGCTCTACGACCTCAAGGCGCGCCGCGCCGCCCTGCCGCTGGCCAAGCTGCTCGGCGCCCACCGCGACTCCTGCCGTGTCTACAACACCTCCGGCGGCTTCCTCCAGGCGAGCGTCGAGGAGATCAAGGAGAAGGCCACCGCCTCGCTCGAGGCCGGCATCGGCGGCATCAAGATCAAGGTCGGCCAGCCGGACTGGGCCGAGGACCTGCGGCGCGTCGCCGCGATGCGTGAGCACCTCGGTGACGCCCCGCTCATGGTCGACGCCAACCAGCAGTGGGACCGCGCCCGTGCCCGCCGGATGTGCCGTGAGCTCGAGCAGTTCGACCTGATCTGGATCGAGGAGCCGCTCGACGCCTGGGACGCGGTCGGTCACGCCGACCTGTCGCGTACGTTCGACACCCCGATCGCGACCGGCGAGATGCTGACCTCGGTGCCCGAGCACATGGCGCTCATCGACGCCGGCTACCGCGGCATCGTGCAGCCCGACGCGCCGCGCATCGGCGGGATCACCCCGTTCCTGAAGTTCGCCACCCTCGCCGCCCACGCCGGTCTGGCGCTCGCGCCGCACTACGCGATGGAGATCCACCTGCACCTGGCCGCGGCCTACCCGACCGAGCCGTGGGTCGAGCACTTCGAGTGGCTCAACCCGCTCTTCGAGGAGCGCATCGACATCCACGACGGCCAGATGTGGGTGCCGGACCGCCCGGGTCTCGGCTTCACGCTCAGCGACCAGATGCGCAAGCTCACCGTGGAGACGGCTAAGTTCTCGGTATGACAGTCAGTGCCGGGCTCGCCGACCGTGTCGTCTCGGGGGTCAAGGACCAGATCCTGGCCGGGTACCTCGCTCCGGGGGCGAAGCTGCCCTCGGAGTCCGACCTGGTCGCGACGTACGGGGTGTCGCGGACCGTGGCGCGCGAGGCGGTCACCCGCCTGCGTGCCGAAGGCCTGGTCGAGACCTTCCAGGGGCGCGGCTCCTTCGTCCTGGCGGTGCCGGAGCCCTCGCCGTTCGCGCTGGAGTCCTCCGCGATCCGCACCCAGCACGACGTGCTCGACATGGTCGACTTCCGGCTCGGCGTGGAGTGTGAGGCGGCGGCCCTGGCCGCCGCCCACCTCGACGAGCAGGGCTCGCGCGCCATCGAGGAGGCGCTCGCCGCGCTGGCCACCGCGCATCCCGACGAAGCGGTGGAGGCCGACTTCGCCTTCCACCGCGCCGTCGCGGCGGCGACCGGAAACCGCTTCTACCTCGACCTGATGGACTCGCTGGGCCCGATGATGATCATGCTGCCCCGCACCCGGCTCGGCGACGCCTACTCGCCCAGCGACGCGCTCCATGTCGAGCGGGTGCAGCGCGAGCACGACAACATCGCGGCCGCGATCCTCGCCGGTGACGCCGACACCGCCCGGGCCGCGATGCGGGTGCATCTGGGCAGCACGCGGCGCCGTCTGCGGCGGTGAAAGACGTTGCCCCCATGGGCATCGCGTGAGTCTGCATCGGTATTGGCTCCAGAGATGTGAGCCTCGTCACGATTGAGGGATGAATTCACCTGCGAAGAAGTCCCCACCGAGCTCGACACTGACCCGGCGCCGGCTCGTTCAAGCAGCAACGGCCGCGCCCCTCCTCGGCGCCGCGAGCGGCGTCACCACCGTCGGCCTCACCACCTCCGCCGCAGCCGCCACGTCCACCTCAGACTCCGTTCGTGACGCGATGCTCCGGGCGTCGACCTACATGGACGAGACGGTGTCCTACGAGGGCGCCTACGTCTGGAGCTACCGCCCCGACCTCTCGCTGACCTGGGGCGAGATGGAGGCCCGGCGCACCATGTGCTGGGTCCAGCCGCCAGGGACTCCGACCGTCGGGCACGCCCTGCTCGATGCGTACGCCGCCACGGGGGAGAAGCGGTTCCTGCACGCCGCGCGGCGCACCGGCCGGGCTCTCGCCCGTGCGCAGCGCCCCGAGGGCGGCTGGAACTACATCCACGACTTCGCGGGCGCGAAGTCGCTGCGGCGCTGGTACGAGTCGATCGGGATCAACGGCTGGCGCCTGGAGGAGTTCCAGCACCTCTACGACAACTCGACCTTCGACGACGCGGCCACCTCGACCGCCGGCCAGCTGATCCTGCGGCTGCACCTGCTCGACCCGCGCGACCGCGGCTTCAGGCGGTCGCTCAACAAGGTGATCGCCTTCATCACCGACGCCCAGATCGCCGGTGGCGTCGGCGACGGTGGCTGGCCGCAGCGGTGGCCGGTCGACCCGAAGGCCACCACCGAGATGCCGTGGCCGAAGAAGCTGCCGTCCTGGCTCCCCGAGGACGCCCGCGAGGGGATGGTCGACGGCGACTACACCCAGCACGTCACCTTCAACGACAACGTCCTCGGCGAGAACATCAAGCTCCTGCTGATGTGCGTCATCGCCCTGGGGCGCAAGGACCTCGTCGAGCCCGTGCGCCGGGCCATGGAGTGCGTACGCCGCATGCAGCAGCCCGCGCCCCAGGCCGGCTGGGGCCTCCAGCACCTCGCCGAGGACGGCGACGGCCGCCCGGCCGGCGCGGTGGCCGCCGGACGCTCCTACGAGCCGCGCGCGCTGACCACCCACACCACCCAGACCAACGTCGAGCAGCTCTTCACCTACTTCCAGCTCACCGGCGACCGTACGTTCCTCGACGGCGTCCCGGCAGCGCTGGACTGGCTGGCGAGCTGCCGGCTGACCGCCGAGCAGCGGGCGGAGAACCCGCTGATCGCGAGCCGGACGCACCCGACCTTCGTGGAGCCCGGGACCAACCGAGCGCTGTTCGTGCACCGGTTCGGGTCGAACATCGTCAACGGCGCCTACTACTACGACTACGACCACCACGACACGCTCAGTCACTACTCGGGTGGCCGGTCGGTGCCCGAGGCACGCCTGCGCGCCGACTACGACCGGCTCATCGCGCTCACCGATGCCGAGGTCGCCGACCTGGTCGCGCGCTCACCGCTGACCCCCGGGCCGACGTACGACCTGCCGCCGTTCTTCTCGCTGCACGACCTGGGCCTGCTCGAGCTGCTCCGCGACACCTCCCACGAGGTCGAGGCGCCCGAGGAGACCGAGGTCGCGGAGGTGATCGCCGACCTCGGCGAGAAGGACTACTGGCTCTCTGCGGCCGAGGCGGTCACCAACCCGTTCCGCGGTCCGGGCACCCGGCACCCCTATGACGGGAAGGCCTACATGAGCAAGCACGTCGGTGACACGTTCGACACCTCGCCCTATCCCTCCGACAACCCGCCCGCAGTGCCGCCCTACCAGCCCGCCGAGCCGCCCCAGCTGATCAACACCTCCACGTTCGTGGCGAACCTGGGGACGCTGATCCGCGCCGCCGCCTCCTGACCCCTGAACTGACCCCTGAAAAGAGGAACGGGTGGCCCGGCGACAGCCGGACCACCCGTTCCCCATGGGGCCTATTTCTTCTGGTGCTCACCCAGCGGGGTGAAGCAGAACTTCCCTCCGGCCAGGCGCTCCTCGGGGCCCTGCGGGCCGTCGTCGATCGCATCGCCGAGCAGCTCGGCGGCGTAGACCTCGGAGTCGTCCTGCGGGTGGTAGCCGATCGCCTCACCCTCGGCCAGCGACCACCAGCGCCGGGTGTTGCGGGAGATGCCCCACACCACCCGGAAGCCGGGCTCGGGAGTGGCCAGGCACGCCTCGAGGAGCCGGGCACCGTCGTCGGGCGACATCCACGTCCACAGCGAGCGGCGGTCCCAGGGCTTCTCGAAGCACGAGCCGATCCGCAGGGCGGTCACGTCGATGCCGTAGCGGTCGTGGAAGAGGCTGCCTAGCGCCTCCATCGCGACCTTGCTGACCCCGTAGTAGGTGTCCGGCCGCGGGAAGGCGTCGGCGGCCAGCCCCTCGGCGGGTGCGTCGTCGAGGTCGTAGAAGCCGGCCGCGTGGTTGCTCGAGGCCAGGACGACGCGACGGACCCCGGCGTCCCGGGCGGCTTCCAGGACCACGCGGGTGCCGTCGATGTTGGCCGAGAGGATGTCCTCCCACGGGGCCTCGACGCTGATGCCGCCGAGATGGATGATCGCCTCCACGCCCTCGGAGGCGGCCCGCATCGCCGCTTCGTCGGTCACCGACGCCTCGATGACCTCGACGGCCTCGCCCTCGGCGGGATCCTCGGGACGTACGATGTCGAGGAGCCGAAGCACCCGGCCCTCACGGGCCAGGCGGGTGCGCATCAGCCGCCCCACGACACCGTTGGCCCCAGTGATCAGAACAACTTGCGTCATGCGGTGCGCAGCTCCTCGACGGCGGAGATGTACTCGCCCAGGTCCGCGCCGTGCTTGTCGATGACGGACTTGGTCGCCTCGCGCCAGGGGGCTAGGTCGGTGATCTCGTTGATCGTGACGCCCTCACCGCGCAGCTTCTCCAGGTCGGCCTCGACCTGGGCGTCCCACTTCTCGCGCTGGAACGGGGCCGCCTCGTCGGCGGCCTTCTGGAGCGCCTCCTGGTCCTTGGTGTCGAGTCCGGCCCAGGTGTCCTTGTTGATCAGGAGCACCTCGGCGACGCGCATGTGCCGGTCGAGGGTGTAGTTCTGCGCCACCTCGTAGTGGGACGCGGAGTAGTAGGACGGCTCGTTGTTCTCGGCACCGTCGAGCAGCCCGCTCTGCAGCGAGCTGTAGACCTCGCCGTAGTCCATCGGGGTGGGGGAGCCGCCGAGAGCCTTGATGAAGTCGATCTGCACCTGCGACTCCTGGACCCGGATCTTGAGTCCCTTGACGTCCGCCGGCGCCTTGATCGGCTTCTTCGAGGTGTAGAAGCTGCGGGCGCCGGGGTCGAAGTAGCCCAGACCCTTGAAACCGGCACCGTCGGCCTCGCCGAGCAGCTTCTTGCCGCTCTCGCTCTCCAGGAAGCGCCACAGGTGGTCGGCGTCGTCGAAGAGGTACGGCAGGCTGAACAGCCCCATCGCGGGCACGAACTCGCCCATCGGTGCCGAGCTGATCCGGGTCATCTCGATCGAGCCCATCTGCACCTGCTCGATCGCGTCGGACTCCTCGCCGAGCTGAGCGTTGGGGTAGACCTGGATCTTGATCCGGCCGTCGCTGTACTTCTCGGCCAGTTCGGCGAACTTCTTGTCGCCCAGCGTGGTCGGGTAGTCGTCGGGGTGGGTCTCGGCCAGCTTGAAGGTCTTCGAGCCGCCGCCTCCGCCGCCGCTGCCGGCGAGGGAACCGCCGCCACAGGCACTGAGCGCGAGGCCGCCGGCGACGGCCGCGGCACCGAAGGCGCCTGCCTTGAACAGGGAGCGCCGGGCAACCGGCTTGGGGGATGTGGGGTTCACGGGTGGTTCCTTTCGAGAGGTGGAGTTACTGTCCGAGCGCATCGGGGAGGGCGAGCGAGAAGAACGGGACGTAGGTGATCAGCAGCAGGACGATGAGCATCGGGATGAGGAAGAGGCCGACCATCTTGATGACCTTCTCGATGGACGTACGTCCGATGGCACAGCCGACGAAGAGGACGTTGCCGACCGGCGGCGTGATCAGGCCGATGGCCAGGTTGAAGACGAGCATGATCCCGAACTGGACCGGATCCATGCCGAGCCCCGTGGCGACCGGCAGCAGGATCGGCGTCATGATCACAATGAGCGGGGCCATGTCCATGATCGCGCCGAGCACGAGCAGCAGCAGGTTGATCAGCAGCAGGACCACGACGATGTTGTCGGAGATGCCGAGAAGGGCGTCGGTGGCCAGCGCCGGCACCTGCAGGAACGCCAGGAAGTAGCCGAAGGCACCCGCCGCCGCGATGATGAACAGCACCACGCCGAGCGTGCGCAGGGCGCTCTGCAGGATCGGGATCATCGCCTTGAGCGGCAGGTCGCGGTAGACGAAGAAGGTCAGGATGAAGGCGTACAGGCAGGCGATCGCCGCCGACTCGGTCGCGGTGAAGATGCCGCTGAGGATGCCGCCCAGGATGATCACCGGCATCAGCAGGCTGAGCAGGCCCTCGGCGACGATCTTCGGTACGTCCTTGAGCGGGACCAGCTCCTCCTTCGGGTAGCCGCGCTTGACCGCCACGATGTAGGCCATCACCATCAACGACGCGCCGAGCAGCAGGCCGGGGATGACGCCGGCGGTGAACAGGGCGCCGATCGAGACGCCGCCCGCGGCCATCGAGTAGATGATCAGGTTGTGGCTCGGCGGGATCATGACCGCCTGGGTGGCGCCGGAGACGGTGACGGCGACCGCGTAGTCGGTGTCGTAACCGCGCTTCTTCATCATCGGGATCGTCACCGACCCGATCGCGGAGACGTCCGCGACCGAGGAGCCGGACAGGGCGCCGAAGAAGGTGCTGGCGCCGATGTTGACCATCCCGAGGCCGCCGCGGACCCAGCCGACGAGCAGCCCGGCCAGAGCGATCAGACGGCGGGAGATGCCGCCCGTGCCCATGATCTCGCCACCGAGGATGAAGAACGGGATGGCCAGCAGGGCGAAGGTGTCGAGACCGGCGACCATCCGCTGGCCGACGGTGGTCAGCGGAAGGCCGATGTAGAGGGCCTCGAAGATGGCGGCCAGGGCGAGAGCGAGGGCGACCGGGACGCGGAGCAGGACGAGGACGGCGAAGCCACCCAGCAGAATGGCGATGGCAAGCGGATCGATGGGCATGGGGGAGTCCTTCGACTTTCGGCGGCTCAGCCGAGCTCGGCTGCATCGTCAGGCTCGGCGTACCGCTGGGTACTGATGCCGAAGGCCTGGAGGACGGTGTAGAGGAGGATCATGGCGCCGGCGACCGGCATCATGAGGTAGAGGACGCTGCGCGGGAGCCCGGTGCCGGCCAGGGTCGCCGTCTGGGCGTCGATGACGAACTGGCTTCCCTGGACGACCAGGAAGAGGCCGAAGGCGAGCAGCAGCACCTGGACGAACCGGTCGATCACCGCCTGGAGCGTCGCCGGGAACTTGTCCACCAGGAAGGTGACCGCGATGTGGGCGCCCTCGCGGAAGCCGATCGCGGCGCCGAGGAAGCCGATCCAGACCAGCAGGATGCGGGCGGTCTCCTCGCTCCAGCTGGGGGAGTTGCTCAGCAGCTCACGGCTGAACACCTGCCACAGCACGATGAGCAGCGTGGCGACCAGGCACAGGATGCAGAAGGCCTCGAAGACCGTGTCGACCGCGCGCCAGGCGCGCTTGAGCGTTCGGTTCTCGTTGCGGGTGTTCATGGGCGTCATTCCGTCCTCGTCGCGGCGGTGGTGGGGACCTTGGTCGCCTCGGCGAGCAGGTGCTGCCTGTCCGCACCCGCCAGACCGAGGTGGTAGAGGTGGATCTGGTCGATCCCGGCATCGACCAGCGCCCGCACATGGCCACCGAAGGCGTCCTCGGTGGTGGGCGGGAGAACGGTGACGTACGCAGCGGCCGCTGCCTTCCCGTCGACTGCCTGGACGAGTTGACGCCCGGTCTCCACCGCGGCCTCGGTGGTCGGCCAGCAGAAGGAGACGACCAGGTCGACGTCTTCGGCCGTGGTCGGGGTCAGACCCGGGCTGGCTCCGGTGGCCCAGGGGTCGGGCTGGGCGTGCACGGCGATCTCGACGACGCCGGGAGCCGCCTCGCGGACGGCCGCGATCACCCGGTGGCGGAGCTCGTCGGCCGCGGCGTGCCGGGAGGCGAGGATCGTGTCCAGGACCGCAGCGTCGACCGTCGCGCCGGCGGCGTCGGCACCTGTCGCGGCCCGCAGGTCCGCCACCGTGGCCTCGGCGTCGAGTCCCCGGCCGGCCCAGTCCTCGCGGCAGCCCGCGCAGCAGCAGATCGAGAGCAGCTGCTGAGCGGTGGCGTCGTAGGCGCCGTCGGTCTTCTCGTGGTGCCCGCCGTGGCCGAAGCCGAGTTGGCCGCACGCCTCCAGGATGGCCGTGCTGGTTGGGGTGTCGCGCACGGCCTCCGCGGCCAGGGTCTCCGCGTAGCGGCGGACGTCCTCGTGGCGGGCGCACAGGGCGTAGGGGTAGGGCTCGCCCCAGCAGTTGACGACCGCGAGGTCCGGGTTGGCCTCACCGAGGAGCGTGGAGTGGGTCAGCACGATCCAGGCGGCGACCTCGAACCCCGCCTCGGCGAGGATGCTCGCGGCCTCGCCGTATGGGTCGGCCGCCACAGAGTCCTGCACAGCGACCCAGGTCGCCGCGGGCGGCACCAGCCGCGCGCCGTCCCACGTCTCGGCGCGCACCGGGCGGTAGAGCGCCGCGCTGCGGGCCTCGACGATCCGGTGCTCGGGGTGGAGCGGGGTCGCGGCGCGGGTGGTGTGATATGCCGCGGCGAGGGCGACCTTCGTGACTCCGAGGCTGCGGGCGCGATCGGCGAACGTCGGATCGCCGATCACGTCCCAGGGGTAGGCATAGCCGACGACCGGTACTGGCAGTATTGCCCCGGTCTCGCCGCTGTCGATCTGTGTCACCGGTGGTTGCTCCTGGCTCGTCGTACTGTGACCGGGCCCACGTGTGGCCCCGGTCACAGGAGACTGTCAGGATGCGCGATTCGTGTCCAAGCCACTTATCGCATCAGGCGATACCCTGACGGTATTGCCCAATAGGGTCACCAGCGCGACGTGTTCGGCGTGAAATCCGGCTCGAACGAACGCATGTAGACGGTGTCCTCCCGGCGGCGCACACCGCAGCTGAGGTACTGCTCGTGCAGCTCACCGAGCAGGTCACGATCGAGCTCCACGCCCAGGCCCGGACCCGTCGGCACCGTGATCGCGCCGCCGCTGAAGTCGAGCACTCCGGGGCGTACGACGTCCTGGGTCTTCCACGGGTAGTGGGTGTCGCAGGCGTAGGTCAGGTTGGGGGTCGCGGCGGCCAGGTGGACCATCGCTGCCAGGGAGACGCCGAGGTGGGAGTTGCTGTGCATCGACAGGCCCAGCCCGAAGGTGTCGGTGATGCCGCCCAGCAGCGCCGACTGCCGCAGCCCGCCCCACAGGTGATGGTCGGAGAGCACGATCTGGACCGCGTCTGCCGCGATCGCCGGCTTGAGGTGCTCGAAGGCGATCACGCACATGTTGGTGGCCAGAGGTACGTCGGTGCGGGCCGAGACCTGCGCCATCCCCTCGATCCCGGGGGTGGGGTCCTCGAGATACTCCACGACGCCGGCGAGCCGCTCGGCGACCTTGACCGAGGTCTCCGGCGTCCAAGCGCCGTTGGGATCCAGCCGCAGCGGCAGGTCGGGGAAGGCGTCGCGGAGCGCCTCGATCGCGGCGCACTCCTCGTCGGGATGGAACACCCCGCCCTTCAGCTTGAGCGAGCCGAAGCCCCAGCCATCGACCAGCCGTTTCGCCTGCGCGACGATCTGCTCGGGGTTCAGCGCCTCGCCCCACTCGTCGTTGGGCTGACCGGGGTGGCCGGCCCACTTGTAGAACATGTAGCCGCTGAACGGCACCCGTTCGCGGACCGCGCCGCCGAGCAGGTCGCTCACCGGACGGCCAGCCTCGCGGGCGACCAGGTCGAGGCAGGCGACCTCGAAGGGGGAGTAGACGGTGTCGACGGCGGAGGAGACGTCGAGCATGCCGCCGAAGGAGGCACCCGCCCCGCCGGTCTCCTTGCCGAGTACGTCGACGACGAGCCGCCGCAGGCCGTGGGTGTCGTAGGGGTCGGCGCCCGGGAGCGCCCGGGCGACGGCGTCGAGCCGGGCGAGATGGGTCTCGTCGGCGTACGTCTCGCCGAGGCCGACCAGGCCGGTGTCGGTGTGGAGCTCGACGATCGCGCGCAGCGCCCACGGCTGGTGGACGCCGACCACGTTGAGCAGCGGTGGGTCCGCGAACGCGACCGGGGTGACGACGACCTTCGAGATCCGGCTGGCGTTGGGGCCGGTCATGCCGCCACCTCCGTAGGGCAAAGCGAAGAATACGGACGCGGCGGCCTGAGGCTTGTTGTCGCTCGCTGGCGCTCGCTCATGCGGTCGGCTTCACGGCGAGGACGGGCACGCCGGCGTCGAGCAGGATGCGCTGGGCGTCGCTGCCCAGCAGCGCCTTGCCGACCGGCGAGCGGCGGCGCAGCCCGATCACGATCAGCCGAGCACCGGTCGAGGCGACCAGGTTGTCGAACGTCTCCACGACGTCGGCGCCATGCGTGGTGTGGTCGACCCGGGCGCTCACCCCGGCCTCGGCGGCGCGGGCGACGAGCTTCGCGGCTGCGGCCTCGTCGACGAGGTCGGCGTCCACGGTGGCGCCGCGGCGCGGGCTGTTGACGATGACGACGTCGTCGCCGCGGGCCGCCGCCTCGGCCAGGCCGGCCTCGAGAGCCGCCTCACCTACCGGTGTGGGTACGTAGCCGATCAGGATGGTCATGGTGTGCCTCTCTCAGCGGGTCGGGGTGTCGGCGTCGTCGCGCTCGGCCGGGGCCGCGGGGACGGTGGCGGCCTTGCGCCGGCCCAGGATCGCCTTGGCGGCGGGCCAGAGGGCGACCAGGACGAAGGCGGCCAGGATGGTGCCCGAGATCGGGCGGGTGAAGAACCCGGTCGGGTCACCGTCGAAGATCAGCATCGAGCGGCGTACGCCGTCCTCCACGATCGTGCCCAGGACGAAGGCGAGCACCATCGGACCGGGCTCGAAGCCGACCTTCTTCATCAGGTAGCCGATCAGGCCGAAGACGATCATCACGAAGATGTCGAAGGTGGAGTTGTTGATCGTGTAGACGCCCAGGATCGTGATCAGCGCGGTGATCGGGGCCAGGATCGCCGGGCGCACCCGCAGGATGCGGACGAAGATGCCGACCAGCGGGATGCTCAGGACGAGCAGGATCAGGTTGCCGATGTACATCGAGTTGATGACGCCCCAGAACAGGTCGGGGCGCTCCTCGACCAGCTGCGGACCGGGCGAGATACCGAGGATGAGCAGGGCACCGAAGAGCATCGCCATCGACGCGTTGGCCGGGATGCCGAGGGTCAGCAGCGGGATGAACGAGGAGGTCGCGGCGGCGTTGTTGGCGCTCTCGGGAGCCGCGACGCCCTCGATGGCACCGCGCCCGAAGCGCTCGGGGTGCTTCGAGATCCGCTTCTCCGTGGCGTACGCGGCCAGGGAGGCCATCACCGCGCCACCACCGGGCAGCACGCCCAGGACGAAGCCGATCAGCGAGCCTCTGCCGATGGCGCCGGAGGACTGCTTGAGGTCCTTGCGGGAGGGCCAGATGTTGGCCACGATGGCGGGCACGTGGGGCTTCCCGTGCCGCTCCTCGAGGTTGTAGAGGATCTCGCCGACGCCGAAGAGGCCCATCGCGACGACGACGAAGTCGATGCCCTCGGTCAGCTGCAGGCTGCCGAAGGTGAAGCGCTCGGCGCCGCTGAAGCTGTCGCGGCCGATCGTGGCCAGCAGGAGGCCGAACGCGGCGGCGATCATGGCCTTGAGCTTGTTGCCGTTGCCGATGGTGGCGACCAGCAGGACGCCCAGCAGGGCCAGGGCTGCGTACTCCGGGTCGCCGAAGCTGAGCGCCCAGCCGGCGATCAGCGGGGCCACCAGGGTCAGGCCCAGGATCGAGATGGTCGCGCCGACGAAGGAGCCGATCGCGGCGATGCCGAGGGCGGTGCCGGCCTTTCCCTGCTTGGCGAGGGCGAAGCCGTCGAAGACGGTGACCACCGATGACGCCTCACCCGGCAGCCGGAGCAGCACCGAGGTGATCGTGCCGCCGTACTGGGCGCCGTAGTAGATGCCCGCCAGCATGATGATCGCGGAGACCGGGTCGATGCTGTAGGTGATCGGCAGCAGGATGGCGATCGTGGCCGCCGGCCCGAGGCCGGGGAGTACGCCGATCAGCATGCCGATGAGCACGCCGATCAGGCAGTAGAGCAGGTTCTGCGGTTCGGTGACGAGCCCGAAGCCGTCGAGGAATGCGTTGACGTCCACTGGGGGCTCCGCTCAGAACAGGTGGGGCAGCGGGATGCGCAGCCCGTAGAGGAACAGGAAGTAGAACGCGGCGACCGTGGCGACCGAGGTGATGATCGTGCTGCGCCAGGACTCGCCGCCGAGGAATCTCAGCCAGACGACGCACAGCAGCAGGGAGGGGATCTCGAAGCCGATCACGGGCATCAGCAGGGCCAGCACGATGAAGGTGACCAGGCCGACCGCGGGAAGGATGCTGGAGCGGGTGAACTTCTCGCTGTCGGTCAGTCGGCGGCCGACGACGAGCAGCGCCACGGCCATCAGGGTGATGGCGATGCTGACCACGAACGGCCACATCCCGGGCCCGGGCTGGCGCAGCGAACCCAGGCCGTAGCCGTAGGAGAGGACCGCGCCGCCGATGCCGACGACGAGAGCGACGAGCGCACCCACCACCTGGTAGACCGGTCCGCCGGCCGGAGGTCGTTCCTCCTCCAGCTCATGGGCCACCTCGGCCTGGATCTCGGCCAGGATGTCCTGGTCAGGAGAGGGGGTACGTCCGTCGCTCATCGTCATGCCTTCGTCGTGTTGGGCGGGAGTCAGCTCGCGCCGAGGTTGAGACCGTACTGCTCGACCAGGTCGGCGTACCGCTTCTTGTCCTCCTCGAGCTGGGTCACCACCTCGTCGCCGGAGATCTCCATCGGGGTGAGGCTGTTCTGCTTGTTGAAGGCCTGGTACTCCTCGGTCTTGAACGTCGCCTGCATCGCCTCGGCGATGGTGTCCTTGACGTCGTCCGGGGTGCCCTTGGGGACGGTCATGAAGCGGTACTGCGCGACCTCGACGTCGAGGCCCTGCTCCTTGGCGGTCGGGACGTCCGGCAGGTAGTCGACCCGCTCGGGACCGAAGACGCTCAGCGGGGTCAGCTTGCCGGACTCGATGTTCTCGATCGCCTCGCCGACCTGGAGGCAGGCGGTGTCGACCTGGTTGCCGAGCACCGCGGTCAGCGCCGGGGCGCCGCCGTCGAACGGAACGGCCTCGGCGTCGACGCCGGCCGAACCGTACGTCAGGCCGCAGGAGAGCTGCGCGCCCGTGCCGACGCCGGTGGTGCCGTAGGTGACCTTCGCGTTCGCGGCCTTGATGTCGTCGAGCGTCTTGAAGCCGCTCTTCGGGCCGGTGACCATGACGTAGTCGTCACGCGAGACGCCCTGGACGACGTCGAAGTCGCCGAGGTCGGTGACCTCGTCCTCGCTGACCGCCAGCGGCGTGATGGCGAAGAGCGACGCGTTCTGGATGGCGATGGTCTGGCCGTCGGGCTTGGCCTTGGCGACCTTGTTGGCGGCGAGCGCACCGTTGGCGCCCTCCTGGTTGATCACCGGGAAGGAGGCGCCGAGCTCGTCGGAGAGGCCCTTGGAGACGGCCCGGCTGATCAGGTCGCTGGAACCGCCGGCCGAGGCACCGACGTACATCTCGACGTTGCCGGCGGGATACTCCTCACCGTCCCCGCTGCCTCCGGTGGTGTTCTCGACACCGCAGGCGGAGAGGGCCAGGGCCGCAATGCCGGTGGTCGCGGCGAGAAGGTGGGTTGTGGTTCGCATCGTTGCTCTCCTAGGTCCTGGTGGTCGGGCTGGTTGTGGCAGGGGATGGCCCGACGTCGTGTGACCACCGACACTAAGAGTCTTAGCGATACCGGTCCAAGCCCGTTTCGGCATAGAGTGTTCCACTTGGTGCATCGTGGTCTACTCTGGCCAGATGATCACGCTCGACCAGGTGCGCTCTTTCGTGGCGGTCGCCGAGGAGCTTCACTTCGGCCGGGCTGCCGAACGGCTGCGGATGACGCAGCCCCCGCTGTCGCGACAGATCCAGAAGCTGGAGAAGGCCGTCGGCGCGCAGCTGCTCGAGCGGGACAATCGCCGAGTCGCTCTCACCGGTGCCGGAGCAGCCTTCCTCGACGAGGCCTACCGGATGCTCAACCTGGTCGAGAGCGCCGGTGACCTGGCCCGCCGGGTCGACGCGGGCGCCGCCGGCGTGGTCCGGCTCGGCTTCACCGCGGTCTCCGCGATCTCGATCCTGGGACCCCTGCTGCGCCGCCTCACCGTCGAGCTCCCGGATGTCGAGGTGCGGCTCTCCGAGAGAGTCACCCTGGCCCAGGTCGACGGCATCCGCCACGGCGAGATCGACATCGGTCTGGCCCGTCCGCCCTTCGACACCGAGCTGCTCTCCTCGAGAGTCATCTCCCGCGAACCGCTGATGGCCGTACTCCCGCAGGGCCACCCGCTGGCCGAGCTCGACCGACCGCTGACGCCGCAGGACTTCGAGGGCCAACCCGTCATCGGCTACCACCCGCAGCAGTCCCGCTACTTCCACGAGCTCTCCGTACGCTTCCTGGCCAACGCCCACCCCCGCATCGAGCAGCGCGTGCACCAGGTCCTCACCGCCATGCTCCTGGTCTCCGCCGAGCGAGGCGTCGGCTTCGTCCCGGTCTCGGCCAGCTCGCTCCACGTCGAAGGTGTTGTCTTCCGTCCCATCGAGCACGGCGGCGGCGATACCCGTCTCGACAAGGACCCCGAGCGCCCCGTCGAGCTCCATGCGATCTGGGCGCGGGGGTCTGTCAGTCCGGTCGTACGCCGAGTTCTCGACGCGATCATCCAGATGAATCGGTAGGTAGTTGCCGGGCCGTTTGGGTGCTAGCTGTTCCTCGCGGGCTGGTGGCCCCTGGAGAGCGAAGGCCTCCTCGTGCCTTTACAAGACGATGACACCTTGTGAATCCTTCACAAGGACGCACGGGTGAGCGGTCGTGCCAGAGCAGCTCGCTCAGGTGCGCCGGGTGAACCGGATCCGCCCATTCGGAAGTCGCTCATACCCGTACTTAGGGTCATGGATTCGGCGATGGTCGCTGGAGCAGAG
>NZ_JBEXJF010000007.1:0-193427 GCF_040608935.1 Nocardioides sp. NPDC004968 | reverse complement strand
CGGTGACCATGGCGTCGCCCAGCACGGGGTCTCGGCGTTCCCGCCCGCGATCACGGGCGCGATGGTGCGTACGTTCCTGGGCGGTCGGGCCGGAGGGCAGGACGACCACGTAACGCCGCGGCTCGACACCGGAGGACTCGGAGGTGAGCCCGGCGGCGGCGACGGCGTCGTGGACGACCTTCCGCTCGAAGGGCGACATCGGCTTGAGCGAGACCGGGGCACCGGACTCCTTGACCGTTGCGACGGTCTCCTCGGCGAGCGCCATGAGCGTCGAGCGACGGTCGGCACGGTAGCCACCGACGTCGAGCATCAGGCGGGACCGCTCGCCGGTCTCGCGGTAGACCGCGAGCCGGGTCAGCTCCTGGAGCGCGTCCAGGACCTCTCCGTGACGGCCGACCAGCTGCTGCAGGTCGCCACCGACGATCGAGACGGCGGCACGGTCACCCTCGACGTCCATGTCGAGGTCTCCATCGAGGTCGGCGATGTCGAGGAGCTCCTCGAGGTAGTCGGCCGCGATGTCACCTTCCTGCTCGAGCTGCTTGAGGCGCGTCTCTTCGCTGACCTCCTCCACAGGCTCAGTCACGGTCTCGCTCACATCCTGAGTCGTCACTTGGTTCCCCCGTCCTTCTGGGTCGTGGAGCGACCGGCGGTCGTGCCGGCCTTCTTCCGCTGGCTCCTGGTCTGGGCCTTGGGCTGGGTGCGCTGCGCGGGACGCTTCTCGGCCGCGGCCTCGTTGGCCTCGGCGATGTCGATCTCCGCGTCGGGCAGACCCTTCTTACGGCGCTTCTCCCGCTCGCGCTCCTGCTTGGCGTCGAACGCCGGCGTCCCCGGTGCGGGGTTGTTGCGGATCACGTAGAACTGCTGGCCCATCGTCCACAGGTTGGAGGAGGTCCAGTAGAGGATCGTTCCGACCGGGAAGGCGATACCACCGACGGCGAACACGACGGGCAGCACGTAGAGGAGCAGCTTCTGCTGCTGGGCGTACTGACCGGTCATGGCGTCGGCCGGCATGTTCTTCGACATCAGCTGACGCTGGGTCAGGAAGGTGGTCGCGATCATCGCGACGACCAGGAACCCGGTGAGGAAGTACGTGCTCATGTGGTCGGCCGTCGTGAACTGGTCCGAGAGCAGCGAGCCGAGCCAGGTCGACGTCGCGAACTCGTGCGCGGCCTCGTCGCTCAGGAAGCCCTTGCCGACACCGTCCGAGGCGTGCTCGAGCATGCGGAACAGCACGAAGAAGATCGGCATCTGCAGCAGCAGCGGCAGGCAGGACGCGAACGGGTTGGTGCCCGAGTCCTTGTAGAGCTTCATGGTCTCGTTGGCGAGCTTCTCGCGGTCGTGACCGTACTTCTTCTGCAGCTCCTTGACCTTCGGCTGCAGCAGCTGCATGTTGCGGCTGGAGTTGATCTGCTTCACGAACAGCGGGATCAGCAGCGCGCGGATGGTCACGGTCAGGCCGACGATGGCCAGGGCCCACTGCCAACCTTCAGACGGAATGACGTACGAGAACGCCTTCTGCCATACGAGCAGGATGCCCGAGATGGCGTAATACAGCGGTGTTGCGATCCATCCGAACAGATCGCCTATGGCTCCCACGGAATCAGGCTCCTCGGTTTGGGGAGTCCGCACTTACACGGACCAGGTCTTCAGGGTCTCTTGAAAATTTCGTCGGGGTCGGTACGGGATCGAAGCCCCGGGTCTTGGCCCACGGGACGCAGCGGGCCAGACGGCGCGCCGTCAGCCAGCTCCCGCGCCAGGGGCCGTGCGTCTTGACGGCCTCGAGCCCGTACGCCGAGCACGACGGGTAGTAGCGACACACATCGCCGTAGAGCGGACTGATCAGAGTCCGCCACACGTGAAGCAGTCCGATCAGGACGGCCGCGACCAGGTGGTTGAGCTTGTCGACACCGCCACGTACGACGCGGACCGCAGTACTCATCGGAGCACTCGCTCCAGGCAGCGCCGCAGATCGGCGCCCAGTGCGTCGTAGTCCGCGTCGGCTGCAGCAGGAAGCGCACGGACCACAAGCACAGCAGAGCCCGGGAGTCCGCTCAGGGACTCCCGGGCCTGGTGACGCAGTCTGCGCTTCACGCGATTCCGGACGACGGCCGGACCGACGGCCTTGCTCACCACGAAGCCCACCTGCGGCTCGCTCTCCCGGTCGGCAGCTGGGCCGGTGCCAGGGACGAGCAGATGGACCACCAGGCTCTTCGAGCCCGCGCGCTTGCCTCGTCGTACTGCTTCTTTGAAGCCCGACGAATCGACCAGTCGGTGGCGACGTGGCAACACGCGCGTGGTGGCTGAGGCCGCGGCCTCAGACGGTCAGGCTCTTGCGACCCTTGCCGCGGCGCGCAGCGAGGATCGCGCGGCCGGCACGGGTGCGCATGCGCAGGCGGAAACCGTGCGTCTTGTGACGGCGGCGGTTGTTCGGCTGGTAAGTACGCTTGCTCACGGGTGCTTCCTTAGTGTGTGGTGTGGTGGCCGGTCGCTCTTCCGGCTGTCCTGCTTGTTAGGACCAAGAATCACGCACCCGTGGAACGGGCGACCTAGTAACGGTACGTGGACGGCGAAACCACGGTCAAACTCGCGCCCTATCACACACCTGTGATTCGCCCTCCCCCTGTGGAGGACGGGTTGCCCAGGACCCTCGCCAGCCGGTAGTTTCGTCCTCTACCGAGGTTTCCCTGCACATCGTCAGGAGCATCGGCCGCATTCGGGGGGATGCCACGCAGGGAACTAGTTTTCCCGCCTGACCTGCCGAAACGGTCGGATTCTCGAGGACGGCGAAGTGTCTCGGTTGGTCTCCGATGCCTACATTCGGGGATGCTCCACAGCTTGTGGAAAAGTCTGTGGAGGATGTAGACCGAACCGCTGCATCAATCCAGGCTGCATCAATAAAGACCACCCACCCGAGCCATCAGGGAAGGCAGGAACCTGTGGAGCAATCCGGCCTCGCGCCAGAACCACAGCCAGATCTCCAGTCCGCATGGACGAAGGTGGTCGCCGAGCTTCCGCCGAACCAGCGAGCCTGGCTCCGGGACAGTGAGCCCCTCACTCTGCACGGGTCGACCGCGATCGTCGAGGTCCCCAACGACTTCACCCGCAACCAGATCGAGGGCCGCCTGCGTGGCTCCCTCGAGAGGTCGCTGGGCGAGATCTTCCATCGCGAGATCCGCATCGCGGTCACCGTGAACCCCGATCTCGACGTCACGCCGGATCCCGACACTCAGGCGATCATGATCTCCGAGCGGGAGATCGCCGCCGCGGACGCTGCCGCCGCCGCTGCCCTGCAGCAGCAGTCGCCGTTCTCGAACAGCGCAGCCCCGAACCAGTCGGCGTTCCCGCACCAGTCGGTCTACCCGCCCAACTCGCCCGGTCTGATCCCCGGCGCCCCGCCGGCGAGCGCGCCGCACGACGAGCAGGGCGCGCCCGCTGCGTACTCGGCGCCGCAGGCTCCCGTCGCGCCGCCGACCGCGCAGCAGCCAGCTCCGCCCTCGGCGCATGGAGACGTACGTCCCGGGTATGGCGACATGTCGACAAATCCCCCGGCGCCTTCGGTGGCTCCCGTCGAGGAGCCGGTTCCGCCCCGGCCTCTCGTCCCTGGTCCGCCCACGCGGCCGAGCGAGCCGAGCCACAACGTCCTCGAGACCCGCCTGAACCCGAAGTACACCTTCGAGACGTTCGTCATCGGGTCCTCCAACCGGTTCCCGCACGCGGCCGCGGTCGCGGTCAGCGAGGCGCCGGGCAAGGCCTACAACCCGCTGCTCGTCTACGGGGAGTCGGGTCTGGGCAAGACCCACCTGCTGCACGCGATCGGCCACTACGTGCGGAGCCTCTACTCCGGGGCGAAGGTGCGCTACGTCAGCTCGGAGGAGTTCACCAACGAGTTCATCAACGCGATCCGCGACGACCGGCAGGACCGGTTCAAACGGCGCTACCGCGATGTCGACGTCCTGCTGATCGACGACATCCAGTTCTTGGAGGGGAAGACCCAGACGCAGGAGGAGTTCTTCCACACCTTCAACACGCTCCACAACGCCAACAAGCAGATCGTCCTCACCTCCGACCGGCCGCCCAAGCGGCTCGAGGCGCTCGAGGACCGGCTGCGCAACCGGTTCGAGTGGGGTCTGATCACCGACGTCCAGCCGCCCGACATCGAGACCCGCATCGCGATCCTTCGGAAGAAGGCCGCCATGGAGCGGCTCACCGCGCCGCCGGACGTGCTCGAGTTCATCGCGAGCAAGATCCAGACCAACATCCGTGAGCTCGAGGGTGCGCTGATCCGGGTGACGGCCTTCGCCAACCTCAATCGGCAGGACGTCGACCTGACGCTGGCCGAGATCGTGCTCAAGGATCTGATCCCCGAGGGCGGCGAGCCCGAGATCACCGCCGGCTTGATCATCGCCCAGACCGCGGCCTACTTCGGGCTGTCGATCGACGAGCTCACCGGACCCTCCCGTGGGCGTCACCTCGTCATGGCCCGCCAGATCGCCATGTATCTGTGTCGGGAGCTCACCGAGGACTCCCTGCCCAAGATCGGCAAGCACTTCGGCGGCCGCGACCACACCACCGTGATGTACGCCGAGCGCAAGATCAACCAGCTGCTCGCCGAGCGCCGGGCCGTCTTCAACCAGGTCTCCGAGCTCACCAACCGCGTCAAGATGCAGGCGCGCCAGGCCTAGCCGAACCAGCCGTCGTACGCGGCCGCCGCCCCTCCTGGGCCGGCGGCCGTTTCGCGTTTTTGGGCTGTATCGCGTTTTGAGATGGCTAAAACCCACAGGCCGAGATTTCCCAAGGTTGTCCACAGCCCACAGGCTGGGTGGAACCTGTGGAGAACCGGCCGTTCAAATGGGATGGAAAAGGGGATGGCCTGTGCACAAAACACTCGAACGGGCCGACAACTCTCCACAGCCCACAGTGACGTGCGTCATTTCAGCATGGCGTCCACATCCCCTGTGGAATCACATTTCCGGGCATGACCAGGGAAGACGCTGCTCATCCACATTTCCCACAGATGCTCTTACGACGTACGAAACTATTTAGATCCATGGATCCTCCGTGAAATTCCACGAACGCCCTTCCCTGGGGACAACCCACTCGGCGAGCGGAGTCCACAAGGACGCCTGTGCAGACCCGACACTGCTGAGCGCTTACCGGTTGTCGGCGGTCCGTGGCAGGATGCGTACTCCAGGTCATGTCAACGCGGGGGCGTTCCGGAACCGGTGTCGTCTTCCCCATGGTTCAAGCACAGCCCGGACCGCATGTCCTCAACCGCCCCGATGTCGAGTTAGAAGAAGGACAGGTCATCGTGAAGTTCCGCGTCGACCGCGACGTGTTCGCGGATGCCGTCGCCTGGGCTGCCCGCAGCCTTCCGGTCCGCCCCAGCACCCCGGTGCTCTCAGGTCTCCTGATCGAGGCGGGTCACGAGGGCCTGGTGCTCTCGACATTCGACTACGAGACCTCCGCCCGGGCGACGCTCTCGGCCGAGGTCGCCGACGAGGGCAAGGCACTGGTCTCCGGCAAGCTGCTCGCAGACATCTGCCGCAGCCTTCCAGCCAAGCCGGTCGAGATGGTCACCGATGGTGCCCGCGTCTCGCTCACCTGCGGGAGTGCGCGGTTCAGCCTCCAGACCATGCCGGTCGAGGACTACCCGACCCTGCCGGAGATGCCGACCGCGGCCGGCACGGTGAAGTCGGAGCTGTTCGCCCACGCCGTGGCCCAGGCCGTGACCGCCGCCGGTCGCGACGACATGCTCCCGGTGCTGACCGGCGTGCGGCTCGAGATCGAAGGCTCCACGATCTCGCTGCTCGCCACCGACCGCTTCCGGCTCTCCCACCGCGAGCTCGAGTGGAACCCGGCGACTCCCGACGAGAGCCTGGCCGCGCTGGTGCCGGCGAAGGTCCTCGGTGACACCGCCAAGTCGCTGACCAGCGGCAGCGAGGTCACCCTCGCGCTGTCCACCACCGGCACCGGCGAGGGCATCATCGGCTTCGAGGGCGCGGCCGCGGGTGGCGTACGTCGCACCACGACGCGCCTGCTCGACGGTGAGTTCCCGAAGGTGCGCAGCCTCTTCCCGGCCGAGCACCTCACCACCGCGCTGGTCGACAAGGCCTCCCTGGTCGAGTCGGTCAAGCGCGTGGCCCTGGTCGCCGAGCGCAACACCGCGGTCCAGATGGTTTTCGAGGACGGCGTGCTCACCCTCGACGCCGGCTCCGGCGACGAGGCCCAGGCGTCCGAGTCGATCGAGGCGACCATGGAGGGCGAGGGGCTGACCACCGGATTCAACCCGCAGTTCCTCCTCGACGGGCTGCAGGCCATCGACGAGCAGGTCGTCGAGCTCGCCTTCACGCAGGCTCCGAAGCCCGTGGTGATCAGCGGCAAGCCGGCCGAGGGTGGCGAGGAGCCGGGGTTCCGCTACCTGCTGATGCCGCGGCGCCTGCTTTCCTGAACTCTGCCTCGTAGGGTGGTCTCGACAAGCTCGACCACCGCTCGTCAGCTCGACCACGGATTTCGCCTGATAGGAACTTGCATGCACATCGGACTCGTCGGCCTCGGCAAGATGGGTGGCAACATGCGCACCCGGCTGCGGGAGGCTGGTCACACCGTCGTCGGATACGACCGCAACCCCGATCTCGCCGACGTGGCGAGCCTGGCGGAGCTGGTCGAGGCGCTGCCCAGTCCCAAGGTGGTCTGGGTGATGGTGCCGGCGGGCGACCCGACGCACTCCACGATCGCCGAGCTCAAGGAGCTCCTCGGCGAGGGCGACCTGGTGGTCGACGGCGGCAACTCGAAGTACACCGATGACGCCAAGAACGCCGCGAGCCTGGCCGAGAAGGGCATCGGGTTCGTCGACTGCGGTGTCTCCGGCGGCGTCTGGGGTCTGCAGAACGGCTACGCGCTGATGTACGGCGGCTCCGACGAGGACGCCGCCAAGGTGATGCCCGCCTTCGAGGCGCTCAAGCCGACCGGCACCGAGGACGGTCTGGTCCACTGCGGCGTCACGCCTGGTGCCGGCCACTTCTCGAAGATGGTCCACAACGGCATCGAGTACGCGATGATGCAGGCCTACGCCGAGGGCTGGGAGCTTCTCGACAAGGTCGACATCGTCGACAACGTCCCCGAGATCTTCGCCTCGTGGCGCACGGGCACAGTCGTACGCTCCTGGCTTCTCGATCTTCTCGTCGACCAGCTGCGCGCCGACGAGCACCTCGACAAGATCAAGGGCTACGCCGACGACTCCGGCGAGGGTCGCTGGACCGTCGAGGCAGCGATCGAGAACGCCGTCCCGATGCCGGCGATCTCGGCCTCGCTGTTCGCGCGGTTCGTCTCGCGCCAGGAGGACGACCACGCCATGAAGGCGATCGCCGCGATGCGCAACGGGTTCGGTGGGCACGCGGTGATCTCGGAGTCGGAGGCCTGAGTCCTCGGCTCGGGGTGGTGGTCTCGACAAGCTCGACCACCGGCTCGACCACCGTTAGATCGGGGGGATTGCTCCGGTCATGGTGAGGATCAGGCGTACGGCGCCGTAGGCGACGAAGAGGGCGAAGAAGCCGAGGATGATCGGGCTTCGCACCAGCTTGTCGAGGTCAGCAGGACGTCTCCGGCTCAGCCGGGCGCGCACTGAGACGACGGCCAGGACGATGATCGCCACGATGAGCACCGGTCCGAACCAGTTGCTCGCCAGCGACGAACCGATGTCGCCGTGCATCAGGTAGACCCACGACCGGGTCAGACCGCAGCCGGGGCAGGGAAGGCCGGTCAGAGCACGGAACGGGCAGAGCACCGGGCCGTCCTCGATGCCGCCGGCCGGCAGGAGCGCCGCGATGACGATCCCGCCGACGCCGATGGCGGCGGTGACCTCCGTGGAGCTCACCGCCGCGATGCGCTGATGCAGGTCAGGCGAGGGGTTTGCCGTCGGCATCCGGGAACTTTCGCACGATGACGAGGATGAGGTCGATGATCGTCCAGATCCCGAAGCCACCACAGGTGATCAGCTTGAGGATGCCGAGGCCGATCTGTCCGACGTAGAACCGGTCCACGCCGAAGGAACCCAGGAAGATCGAGAGCAGCAGCGTGACAAGCCACTCGCGGCTCGAGAAGACACCCGGGATCTGTTTCACGGGAAACCACTGCTGGTCGGTGCCGAGGCTGGCCGGGGTGTCCGACTTGATCTGCCCGGCGGCAGCCATCTGAGCGAGCTGCTGGACCGGGTAGGGCCCGTGGACCTGGCCCATCACCGACAGATAGAAAGGCCCGGCCGGCTCGCTATAGGCGGGTTGCCCTGGAGGCGGGCCGTACGGGTTGGGAGACTGGGTCATGCAGGCACCTTAACGAGAGAGGAAACTCGATGTACGTCTCACACCTCTCTCTCCACGACTTCCGCTCCTATCCGAGCGTCGAGGTCCCGCTCGAGGCGGGCGTGACCGCCTTCGTCGGGCGAAACGGCCAGGGCAAGACCAACCTTGTCGAGGCGATCGACTACCTCTCCCGCCTGCAGTCCCACCGCGTCGCCACCGATGCGCCGCTGGTCCGGGCCGGCGCCGAGCAGGCGGTCGTGCGCGCCGCCGTCGTACGCGACGGTCGCACCGCGACGCTCGAGGTCGAGATCAACGCCGGTCGCGCCAACAAGGCCAGGATCAACAAGAGCCCGCTCCCCCGCACCCGCGACCTGGTCGGCGTGGTCCGCACCGTCGTCTTCTCCCCCGAGGACCTGACCCTCGTCAAGGGCGACCCCTCCGACCGGCGGCGCTTCCTCGACGACCTGATGATCCTGCGCGCACCCCGTCTGGCAGGCGTACGCAGCGACTACGACCGCGTCCTCAAGCAGCGCAACTCGCTGCTGAAGACCGCCGGCCTGGCGCGTGGCTCCGCTCGCGAGGGTGCGCTCGCCACATTGGCCGTCTGGGACGACCACCTCGCCGCCATCGGTGCCGAGATCCTGGCCCAGCGGCTCGCCCTGGTCGAAGCGCTGAGGCCGTACGTCGGCAAGTCGTATGAGACGGTCGCCCGCGGCGCGAGCCGCGACGACGCCGAGATCACCTATAAGTCGGTGGTCGAGGTGGTCGAGCCTGTCGAGACCACTCCCATCGTGGAGACCCTCCGCCAGGCCATCCTGTCCGAGCTGGCCCGACGCCAGAAGGACGAGCTCGACCGCGGGATCAGCCTGGTCGGCCCCCACCGTGACGATCTGTTGCTGCACCTCGGCCACGGTGCCGGCGCCGAGCGCCTCCCGGTCAAGGGCTACGCGAGCCATGGCGAGTCCTGGTCCTTCGCGCTGGCGCTCCGGTTGGCGGCGTACGACCTGCTGCGGGCCGACGGCGACGACCCGATCCTGATCCTCGACGACGTCTTCGCCGAGCTCGACAGCCAGCGCCGGGTCCAGCTGGCCGAGCTGGTCGCCGACGCCGAGCAGGTTCTCGTCACCGCGGCGGTCCCCGAGGACGTACCTGCTGCTCTCGCCGGTGCGCGCTACCACGTCAAGGCAGGCGAGGTGACCCGCGATGAGTGACGAGCCGGTGGTCGAGCCTGTCGAGACCACCCCGGAAGAAGAGGAACCGGAGAAGCGCGCCGACGGCCTCGACCTGGCCCGCTCCCTGACTCGGGCAACAGCGAAGATGCCCGCGCCCAAGGCAGGGATGCGCAAGAAGCGGCGTGCGCCCGACAACGCCACCCGACGCGGGACCGTCTCCGGCGCGCGGCCAGACGACCGCGACCCCCAGATGATCGAATCGGTGGTGAGCCGGATGGTCAACGACCACGGCTGGGACACCTCGCTGCGCGTCCACGGCGTGATGGCCCGCTGGCCCGACATCGTCGGTGAGGAGATCGCTGACCACACGACCCCGGAGTCGTACGCCGACGGCAAGCTCTCCGTACGCACCGACTCCACCGCCTGGGCCACCCAGCTCAAGCTGCTGGCGCCGACCCTGGTGAAGCGTCTCAACGAGGAGCTGGGTCACGGCACCGTCCTCCTCATCGAGGTGCTCGGACCGCATCTGCCCTCGTGGAAGAAGGGTCCCCGGGGCCTACGCGACGGCCGCGGGCCGCGCGACACCTACGGCTGAGCTCCCAGTCGGGAGCAGAGCGTGAACACGTGTTCGAGCCTCAGTGCGTGAGCCGCGATCTGCCGCTCTAGGCGCCCCGAGGACGTATAGGGACTCACCGAGCCCCCTGCTGAGGGCGCAGAGACACCGTCAGGAGACGTACAGACGCTCATTTCGATGACAGTTCCCCCTCAGGAACGGCGGCATGCGTGGAATCCGGGGTTCTACGGGGTAATATGGGGATTGGGTCGATCGTCCTAGGTTTTAACCTCCCGGCGCTGGTCGGCCCGTTGCATGCCCGACCGACACCATGTCCGAATCCGGACCGAAATGACAGGTGGATCGCACCGGTGACCGCTGCCGACCAGACGACTCCTATGCCGGACGACAAGACCACAGACGGAGTCGAATACGACGCGTCTGCCATCCAGGTCCTCGAAGGGCTCGAAGCGGTCCGCAAACGACCGGGTATGTACATCGGCTCGACCGGAGCCCGCGGCCTGCACCACCTGATCTGGGAGATCGTGGACAACGCGGTCGACGAGGCGCTCGCCGGCTACTGCGACACCATCAAAGTGACGCTCCGTGACGACGGCTGGGTGAGCGTCTCCGACAACGGCCGAGGCATCCCGACCGACACCGCCGCCGGCCAGGAGATCCCCGCTGCGACCCTGGCGCTGACCGTGCTGCACGCCGGCGGCAAGTTCGGCGGCGGCGGCTACAAGGTCTCCGGCGGCCTGCACGGCGTCGGCTCCTCCGTGGTGAACGCCCTCTCGACCAAGCTCCACATGGAGATCAAGAACCGGGGCCGCCTGTGGGAGCAGGAGTTCACCAGCGGCGTACCCGACTACGACCTGCGCGAGGTGCGTGAGCTCGAGCAGGGCGAGCGCACCGGCACCACGATCTCCTGGAACGCCTCGAGCGACATCTTCGAGTCGACCGACTACAACCTCGAGACCATCTCGAGCCACTTCCGCGAGACCGCGTTCCTCAACAAGGGGCTGCGGATCGAGCTGCGCGACGAGCGTCCGGAGGCCTCCGCCATCGCCGAGGCCGTCGAGGACGGCACGAGCGAGTCCGACACCGACAGCGCCGACGAGCTGCACAGCTCCGGCAACGGCGAGCGGGTGCTGGAGCAGTCCTTCTACTACGAGCGCGGCTTGGCCGACTACGTCGATCACCTCAACAAGCGCAAGACCCCGGTCTCCAGCATCATCGCCTTCGAGACCGAGACCGACGACAAGGCGCCCAACCCGATGAGCGTCGAGATCGCCATGCAGTGGCAGGCGTCCTCCTACAACGAGTCGGTCCACACCTTCGCCAACACGGTCAACACCCCCGGCGGCGGCACCCACGAAGAGGGCTTCCGCGCCGCGCTCACCACCCTGGTCAACCGCTGGGGCGAGGAGTGGGGTCTGATCAAGAAGAAGGAGGACCGGCTCACCGGTGACGACATCCGCGAGGGTCTCACCGCGATCATCTCGGTGAAGATCAGCGAGCCGCAGTTCGAGGGTCAGACCAAGGACAAGCTCGGCAACACCGAGGTCAAGGGCTTCGTGCAGGGCGCGGTCAACGACCAGCTCGGCGCCTGGCTGGAGCAGAACCCGGCCGAGGGCAAGGAGGTCATCCGCAAGTCGATGGCTGCCGCCTCGGCCCGGATCGCCGCCCGCAAGGCCCGTGACCTGGCCCGCAACCGCAAGGGCATCGGCGGCGGTGGCGGTCTGCCCGGCAAGCTCGCCGACTGCCAGTCGACCAACCCCGAAGAGTGCGAGATCTTCGTCGTCGAGGGTGACTCCGCGGGTGGCTCGGCCAAGTCCGGCCGCGACCCGCGCATCCAGGCGATCCTCCCGATCCGAGGCAAGATCCTCAACGTCGAGAAGGCCCGGATCGACAAGGTGCTGGCCAATCAGGAGGTCCAGTCGATCATCTCCGCGCTGGGCACCGGCGTGCACGACGACTTCGACATCAACCGGCTGCGCTACCACAAGATCGTGATGATGGCCGACGCCGACGTCGACGGCCACCACATCAACACGCTGCTGCTGACGTTGCTGTTCCGGTTCATGAAGCCGCTGATCGAGCAGGGGTACGTCTACCTCGCCCAGCCGCCGCTCTACCGCCTGCGCTGGAACAAGCCGGCCGAGCACGAGTTCGTCTACTCCGACTCCGAGCGCGACGCCCTCATGCGCGACGGTCTCGAGCAGGGCAAGAAGCTGCCCAAGGAGAACGCGATCCAGCGCTACAAGGGTCTGGGCGAGATGAACGCCGACGAGCTGTGGGAGACCACGATGGATCCGTCGCAGCGACTGCTGCTGCAGGTCACCCTCGAGGACGCCGCTCACGCCGATGAGATCTTCTCCATCCTCATGGGTGAGGACGTCGCCGAGCGACGCTCCTTCATCCAGCGCAACGCCAAGGACGTCCGATTCCTCGATATCTGAGTCTCGCCGAGGCCCTAGATACCGATAGACGCATGCAGAAAGTGAAATCGTGACCGAGACTCCTCCGGAAGGCCCCGGGCAGACCGCTGCCGGCGGCCGGATCGAGACCATCGAGCTGCAGTCCTCGATGCAGGCCAGCTACATCGACTACGCCATGGCCGTCATCGTCGGCCGGGCGCTGCCCGACGTCCGCGACGGCCTGAAGCCCGTCCACCGCCGGGTGCTCTACGCGATGTACGACGGGGGCTACCGCCCCGACCGCGGGTTCTCCAAGTGCGCCCGTGTCGTCGGTGAGGTGATGGGTAACTACCACCCCCACGGCGACTCGGCGATCTACGACACCCTGGTCCGGCTCGCGCAGCCGTGGGTGCTGCGCAACCCGCTGATCCACGGCCAGGGCAACTTCGGCTCGCCCGGCAACGACCCGGCCGCGGCCATGCGTTACACCGAGTGCCGGATGGCGCCGCTGGCGCTGGAGATGGTCCGCGACATCACCGAGGACACCGTCGACTTCGGCCCCAACTACGACGGTCGCTCCCAGGAGCCGGCGATCCTGCCGGCGCGGTTCCCGAACCTGCTGGTCAACGGCTCGGCCGGCATCGCGGTCGGGATGGCGACCAACATCCCGCCGCACAACCTGCGTGAGGTCGCCTCCGGCGCCAAGTGGGCGCTCGAGCACCCCGACGCCACTCGTGAGGAGCTCCAGGACGCGCTGCTCGAGCGGATCAAGGGCCCAGACTTCCCCAACGGCGCCCTGATCGCCGGCCGCGAGGGCATCGAGCAGGCCTACCGCACCGGCCGCGGCTCGATCACCCAGCGCGCGGTGATCGAGGTCGACGAGGACGCCAAGGGCCGCACCAACCTGGTGATCACCGAGCTCCCCTACATGGTGAACCCGGACAACCTCGCCCAGAAGATCGCCGACCTCGCCGACACCGGCAAGGTGCAGGGCATCGCGGACGTCAAGGACAACACCTCCTCCCGCACCGGGCAGCAGCTCGTGGTCGTGCTCAAGCGCGACGCGGTCGCCCGCGTCGTACTCAACAACCTGCTCAAGCACACCGAGCTGCAGACCAACTTCTCCGCCAACATGCTGGCGCTGGTCGACGGGGTGCCGCGCACCCTGACCCTCGACCAGTTCATCTCCCACTGGGTCGAGCACCAGATCGACGTCATCCGGAGGCGTACGGCATTCCGGCTGCGTAAGGCCGAGGAGGACGCCCACATCTGGCGCGGCCTGGTCAAGGCGCTCGACCAGCTCGACGCGGTCATCGCGCTGATCCGCTCCTCCCCCGAGGTCGACGACGCTCGCCAGGGCCTGATCCGGCTGCTCGAGATCGACGAGGTCCAGGCCAACGCGATCCTCGACATGCAGCTGCGTCGCCTCGCAGCGCTGGAGCGGCAGAAGATCGTCGATCGTCTGGCCGAGCTCGAGGTCATCATTGCCGACCTCGAGGACATCCTCGCCAACGTGACGCGCCAGCGTCAGATCGTCATGGACGAGCTCGACGAGATCGTCGCGAAGTACGGCGACGACCGCCGCACCCAGATCATCGCGGCCGACGGCGACCTCTCCATGGAGGACCTCATCCCCGATGAGGAGCTGGTCGTCTCGATCACCCGCGGTGGCTACGCCAAGCGCACCCTCGCCGGTGAGTACCGCACCCAGAAGCGCGGTGGAAAGGGCGTACGCGGCGCCACCCTGCGCGGCGACGACGTGGTCGAGCACTTCATCTCGACCACCAACCACCACTGGCTGCTCTTCTTCACCACCGCCGGCCGGGTCTACCGGATCAAGGCCTACAACCTGCCCGAGGCGGCGCGTGACGCCAAGGGCGGTCACGTGGCCGGGCTGCTCTCGTTCCAGCCGGACGAGTCGATCGCCCAGGTGCTCGCGATCCGCGACTACGAGCAGGCGCCCTACCTCGTGCTGGCCACCCGTTCCGGTCTGATCAAGAAGACGCGGCTCGGTGACTACAACTCGCCTCGTCAGGCCGGCGTCATCGCGATCAACTTCCGCGAGGACGACGACGAGCTGATCGGCGCCGAGCTGGTCAACTCCGAGGACGACATCCTGCTGGTCTCCCGCAAGGGTCAGGCGATCCGGTTCCGCGCCGACGACAACCAGCTGCGGCCGATGGGCCGGGCGACCTCGGGTGTCACCGGCATGAAGTTCCGGGAGAGCGACTCGCTGCTGTCGATGTCGGTCATCCGGGCCGAGCACGTCGCCGCCGAGATCGCGGCCGGGCTCTCCGAGGCCAACGAGGACACCGCGGACGTTGCGGCTCCTGTCTCCGGCGCCGAGTCGCCGGACGAGGTCAAGGAGCAGTTCGTCTTCACGATCACCGACGGTGGCTTCGCGAAGCGTACGAAGATCTCCGAATACCGGCTGCAGTCCCGCGGCGGTCTGGGCATCAAGACGATGGCCCTGGCCAACGCCGACCGCGGCGGTCTGGTCGGGGCGTTCATCGTGGTCGACGGCGACGAGATCCTCTCGATCACCGCGACCGGTCAGGTCGTACGCAGCCCGATCAACGCCGACTTCAGGGCAACCGGCCGCTCCACCCAGGGCGTCAAGTTCGTCTCGCCCAAGAAGGGTGACTCGGTCGCCGTCGTCGCGCGTTCCGTCGAGGCCCGCGAGGTCGACGATGACGTCGTCACCGGGACAGAGGTTGCGGATGATGTAACAATCGGGGAAGACGGCGAGCACGGAGCGCCGTCCGAGACCACGACGGAAGATGAATCCTGATGACGGACCGCACCGCCGACCGCACGACTGGGGGAGTCGCGATGACCGAGCGGAACGAGACCGCGCAGCCGGTGACCCAGCGGATCACGGACACGGTCGCCAACGCGGCTAGGCGTACCAGCTCGGCGGTGGCTTCGACCGCCCGCACCTCCGGCCCCGCCGGTGCGGAGCGGGACGCGGTCAGTGGCTCGTCTCGCCGGGCCCGGCTGAGCCTGAGCCGCATCGACCCGTGGTCGGTCATGAAGATGGCCTTCCTGCTCTCGATCGCGCTCAGCGTCGTGGTGATCGTCGCCGTCTTCGTGATCTGGTCGGTGCTCGGTGCCGCCGGTGTGTGGGACTCGATCAACCAGGCGGTCCAGGACGTCGTCGGTGACTCCAGCGCAGGCTGGAACGTGCAGGACTACCTCGGCCTCCCCCGCATCATGGGCTTCACCATGGTCGTCTCGGTCGTCAACATCGTCCTGATGACCGCAGTCGCCACCCTCGCCGCGTTCCTCTACAACATGGCCGCCGCGCTCTTGGGCGGCGTCGAAGTAGAGCTCACCGAGAACTGAGCCCCACTCGAACCCGCAACCTGGGGAGGGTTGTCCGAACACCGTTCGGATGACCCTCCCCAGGTTCATTCGTTCAGGGGGCAGGTTTGGCCGCAGCTCTTCATCGTTCCTCGCCAGCCGTTTCTGGTGAGGATCCGTCCTACGCGGGCTGCTGTCTGACACGGGGTGTCGAACACCTGGTGAAACCGCAGTCGCGCGGTCACCGTCCCGAGCTCGGCGAGATCGTCCAACGAACGGTCGGCGTCACGGGCCTGGTCGCGCCAGGAGTCGTGGCCGAGCGCACCATCGAGCTCGACCACCAGGGCGTACCCCTCGTACTCGAGGTCGCGAAACTGGTTGCCCGAAGCGCCGGTCCGTGGCGCCTGGCGGCGTCCCGGAGGGAGACCGTGCGCCCGCTCGACCTTGGTGAGGTAGCCGTGCTCTAGCACCGAGTGGGTGCCGGTCGCGAGGTCGTCCACCAACCCCTGGATGAGCTTGCGACGACGTAGGGAGTGCGCGCGATCCAGCGCCGCCTGGAGCGTGGCCGCGGTGACATAGGTCCGGCTCGCCACCTCGGCAACCCGCGCGATCGCGTCGATCTCGGACCGGGCCTCGTTCGCCATCGCGAGGGCGTTGTCCTCGACCTTGAGGCGTGGCGGCGTGCCTCCGTACGCCTTGCGCTCGAGGTCGCGCATCCGGTGGACGACGATGCCGGGCTGGGGCATCACCTTGCGAGAGTGGTCGATGGCGACGTGGATCGGTCGACCGTCGTCGCGTCCCCGAGGTGCTTCGAGGCTGTCGCGGCACAGCAAGGCTGGAGCAGCGTAGAGCACCGCCGCCCACGCCCGCTGCTCCCAGGTGAGCGGCCCGGTGTGATTGACGTAGACGCGCGGGTGCACACGGCGGAGCTCGTTGCGGCGTACGGCCCTCTCGATGTCGATCCTGGTCAGACCGCCGGCGGTGAGCTGGGCATAGGTGGCGACGCCGTCCTGCATCCGTCGCTGAGCATCCAGCATCCGCGCCGCATCCTCGCGCGCAACGATCGCCTGCAGGGGTCCTCCGGGTCTCATCGTTTTGGTGCCCTGGGCAGCGGCCGGGTAATGTTTCTCTCGCCTGCTGGTAGGGGCTTCCACCCTCCAGTTGGCGCCTGCGCTTATAGCTCAGACGGTTAGAGCACCACACTGATAATGTGGGGGTCGGAGGTTCAAGTCCTCCTAAGCGCACAGCAGTTTCACCAGGTCAGAGGCTCCTTCGGGGGCCTCTTCCTCGTTTCAGGGCTCGTCGGATGCCCGCGGGGTCCCCTCGAGTACGCCGACCCGTCGGAGGCTCGTTAACTAGACCGCGGCCCCGAGTCGGTACCCGAGACCACGGCACCAACGGCACACTTTCGTGGTGTCGCTCTCCACGTAGGAGGAGTCACCCTGACTGTTCCGTTGGTGCCGAACACGGTAACCAGTCACGCGCCACGAATGCACGCTACTGCGTCCACTCCGCGATATCGGGACGATCCCGGCTCCAGGAAATCGGCCGATTTCGAGGGGGCTTCTTGGTTTTAGAGCCGGCTGGACGCGTCGTGGTCGTGGGTGGGGACGACCCGCATCAGGCGGCGAGCCAGGTGCAGGCGGTGGAGGGTGGCGAAGGCGGCGTCTCGGTCCTCGTCGACGAGGTCTCCGGGGAAGGCCGGCTTCTGCCTGATCAGATCGACCTGGTCGTAGTGCCAGGCGGCGTCGCCGGCGATCAGGACCCAGCCCGACGGGGTTCGGGCGAGGACGCCGATGCTGCCCGGCGTATGGCCGGCGAGCTCGACGAGCAGGACGGAGCTGTCGCCGAACATGTCGTGGGAGGCGGTGAAGGTCGCGACGGGCGGGCCGTCGAGGTCGTACGTCTCCACGGGTCGGCCATCGGTCAGGGCCGGGCGCACGCCGCCGACAGGAGGCTGACCGGGGCCGAGGATCCAGTCGCGCTCGGTGGTCCGCAGGCGTACCGGCAGGCCGGGGAGGTCTAGGAGGCCGCAGACGTGGTCCCAATGTGCATGTGTCGGGAGGGCGAAGTCGGGCTTGACCAGCGCCGTCTGCAGCGAGTCGACGGTGGCGATGGTGTCTGCCGGCGGTGTGACCAGGCGTCGCAGCATGGCCGGGAGCTCGCTCAGGGCGCGTTCGGGGGCGTCGCGGCAGTAGGACGGATCGACGACGAACGTCGCCTCGGGATGAGTGATCACGAAGCAGGTCATCGCGTTGCGTACGCGCCGGCGGAGGCCCGCGCCCTCGATGAGGCCACCGGCGGGCAGCGAACGCGGGACCTGAGGCATCGTGCTGACCGTCACCGTTCGGTCACCCGGGGGCAGGCCGGCGTCGGTGATCGAGGAGAGGAGTCGTTCGTCCGGGCGGCGCGGACGCAGCATGCCACGCCCGAATCCGGTCAGGGCGCCGATCAGCTCTCGAGCTGTCGGCGTGGCAGGGGAAGCAGAGGGGTCGCTCGTCACACGACGAACCTAGCGACCGTGGCACGGCCCGCCATCCGATCGCGGTAGGAACCGCATGCGAATATCACGGTCATGACGAAGATCGACCTTCCGTTCGACCTCGACTCCATCCCGGGACGTACTCGCCGGTGGGTCAGGGGCGGGATGAAGCGCACCGAGAGGTGGGGGCAGCGGCTGGGGGGTCGCGTCGGCCCGCTCATCCCCAACACGCTCGCCACGGGCGGCACCGACGACTGGACGCCGCAGGGGCTGGGCTACGGCCCGGACACCAACATGCTGGCCCAGAGCTATTACTCCCACGACATGGGTTCGGCGCTGGTGCTGGTCGACCTGAAGAGCGGGAAGACCGCCGCCGAGGTGCTGCTCGTGGGTCACAACGGCAAGGCCGGTCCCGGTCACGCAGGCGGAGTCGCGATCGACGGTGACGACGTCTGGGTCTCGAAGGGTGCGGGCGGCGGCACCGGCCGGCTCTACCGCTACTCGCTCTCGGCCATCCGGGATGCGGCGAAGGGCGCCGAGGTCGAGCCGATCGAGGCGCCGGCGAAGGTGGCGGCCGGCTCCTACTGCCGGATCCGTGGGAACCGTATCTATGTGGGCGGCTTCGGAAACCAGACGCTGTTCGCCTACGAGAAGGGCGCGAACGGTGAGTGGGACTTCTCCGAGCCCGTCCTCTCGACCACCACCCCGCCCAAGGTCCAGGGCGTCGTCGTGCGCCGCGACGAGTACGTCTTCTCCTCCTCGTTCGGCCGGCACCGGCCGAGCACGATCTTCATCTGCGAGCAGAAGCCCGAAGGCAGCGTGGGTGCGGTGCGGCGCAAGTTCAGGTTCCCCAACATGGCCGAGGCGATCGTCGAGGTCTCGGGCGAGCTCATCACCACCTACGAGTCCGGCGCCTCCCCCTACAGCCGGCCCTCGGCGTACGGGTTCGGCATCCTGACCGGCCGGATGTGGGCGAGCACCCACATGACCTGCACCCCGATCGCCTCCCTGGGCCTCGCCCCCGATCCCGAGGCCGGTTGATTTCGTACGCTTCATGGCGGGCCGGTACGCTTTCCTGGTCTAACGGGCAGAGATGCTCACCACGACTTGCAGGAGAAGACATGAAGAAGATCGTCCTCGTACTGCTGGCCGCGGCTGGCATCGTCCTCGCCAAGAAGAAGCTCGACCAGTCCAACCCCGAGAAGGGTCACTGGGCCGCGGCGACCGACAAGGTGAACTGACCGACGGACACCCGTCCGGGGCGTTGGCGCAATTGGTAGCGCACCTGCTTTGCAAGCAGGGGGTTAGGGGTTCGAGTCCCCTACGCTCCACCAGGATTCGAGGTTGCTGAGTGAGCATCCGTCTCAGCAGCGAGGTCTACACCGAGACCTCGCCGACTCATCAGGTCAACGAAGACTTCGTGCTCGTCGGCCAGGAATTCGTCATCGTGCTCGACGGTGCGACACCGGTTGCCGGGCTCGAGAACGGATGCATCCATGACGTGCCGTGGCTGGTGCGTCATCTCGGCCTCCATCTGGCCGAGGGACTCATCGCTCCTGGCGACGCCAGCCTCGTGAGCATCCTCGAGGGTGCGATCCGTCGAGTCTGCGAGGCGCATGCCGACACCTGCGATCTCGACGACCCGAACAGTCCGTCCTCGACGGTCGCGCTCCTCCGCCTCCGTGGCGAGCGCGCGGACTATCTGGTCCTGGCGGACTCGTCGGTCGTGTTCCGGATGACCGACGGCAGCATCCTCCCGATCACGGACGACCGGCTCGACCACCTCGACGACTACTCGGTTGCCGGGTTCGGCGCAGTTCGCAACACCGCCGAGGGGTTCTGGGTCGCCAGCACCAAGCCGGAGGCCGCGCGGCAGGCTGTCACCGGCAGCGTCGACCTCGGCTCGCACCCGGTGCATTCCGTCGCTGTGCTGACCGACGGTGCCGCGACGCTCGTCGAGAGGCATGGCCGGACGTGGACGGAGCTCTTCGCCATCCTCGACCTCGGTCCGGAGGCACTGGTGCGGCGTACGCGGGAAGCCGACGAGGCCGCCACGGCCGAGTTTCGGGGCAAGCGGCACGACGATGCGACCGCCGTGCTGTGCCACCTCGTCGACGGCGACATCCCCTGACGCCTGCGTCGGGCTACGAAAGCAGGGCGGCGTACGCCGGTCGCAGCTCGTCGGTGCGGTCCTTGACGTGCTGGACGACGCGGGCGGAGGCCTCCTCGTTCATGGGCGACGGGCCCTTGTCGAGGAGGTCGGCGAGCTCGTCCAGGCAGACATGCCAGCCGACGGCGGTGTCCGTGTTGCCGGTGGGTCCGGCGAGCCAGGTGGTGAAGGTGAGGCGGGTGCCGTCGTCGGTGGGCTCGAGGTCGAAGCGGAGCAGGTCGGTCAGGTCCTCGCGACCGTCCATCCCCCAGGTGAACTCGAAGGTCCGAGGCGGGTCCCAGACCCGCAGCTCCCCTTCCGAGACGTAGTTGCCCGGGTCGACGCCCATCTCCTCGATCGCCTCGGTGGTGCTCGCCAGCTCCAGGCCCTCGGGCCAGAAGGGGAGGCTCAGGCGCGCGCCGACAGTACGCTCACCGACGATGTCGGTCGGGAACCAGTGCCGCAGGCCGTCGGTCTCGGTCAGGGCCCGCCACACCTTCTCGGGTGAGTGGCGGAGCACGCGTACGTAGCGAAGACCCCTCCGCTCGCCGTCGAGGAGCACCTCGCCCATGGGTCCGGTCGTCGTGGTCATCTTTCAGTCCTCCTTGTGGTCAGGGTCGTCGAGCTGGTCCAGGTGACGCTCGAGCGCATCGAGACGATCCGCCCACATCCGGCGGTACGGCGCCAGCCACTCCTCCAGCTCCCGGAGCCGTTCGGGACGCAGCCGGTAGTGGCGGCGCGGTCCGTCGATGCGTACATGAACCAGATCCGCCTCACCCAGCGTCCGCAGGTGCTTGGACACGTTCGGCTGGGCGAGCCCGAGAGTCTCCACCAGCTCACCCACCGCCATCTCGCGCTGACAGAGCAGGTCGAGGATCTGCCGACGGGTCGGGTCGGCGATCACGCTGAATACGTCTCGGGTGGGCACGCCGTCAAATATGCCTCACAAGGAATATGCCTGTCAAGGCATGTTAGAACAGCAGATCGTTGACCGCCAGGCCGACTGTCGCAACGGCGGCGAGGGCCGCGAGCACCCAGAGAACGGTCGACCCCTGTCCGGACAGCAGAGCGCGCCGGGGCGGCTGGGTGAGGGGATCCGGAGGTGAGATCCGGCGTTCCTGCTCGTCGCCCATCCAGTCGATGTCGTCGCGCTCGTCTCCGTCGGGAGCGCCGCCCGGGTAGGCGGAGCCGGGCGTCACGGCCGGCCGCGAAGAAGGGCGGAGCCAAGGCTCCTGGAGACCCTGAGAAGCCGCAAATGCCTTCCGTTCCGTCAGGGCAAGCAGCTGCGCGGTATCGGCGGCGAGCGCCGCGTCCAGGTGAACACGCGCCGGATGTCCCTCGGGAAGGTCTTTGAGGAGCTGGATGTATCGCTCGATCCGGCTGAGGAGACGGGCTCGGCGACTGCCGTTCTTGAATATCCAGGCGAGGCACGCGAGTGCCACCGCGAAGAGTCCCGAGATGACCGCTGCGCCCATGGGTCGGAGCGTAGTGGCCGGGAGTGCATCCCGCTATCCGACTGCGATCGCGATCAGCGCGACCGCGGGCAGGACGGCGGACGCGATGGTGCCCCTGACGCTGCCGCCGCGTGGGAGCCAGTACCCGAGGGCGTCGGCGATCCCCATGAACAACGAGGCGAGCAGCATGTAGATGGAGGTCACGACCACGACGGTGACACCGGTGGACTCGTCCCCGAAGTTCACCATCCAGAGACCGGCGAGCGTGCCGACGCCGGCGAGGGCGTTGCGGGCGCCGATGCAGAACGACCACAGGTGGACGTTGCGGATGCCGTTCGGCTCGATCCCGAGGAACCGCTGGACCTCGGGGCGGTGGATGAAGAATGCCTCGACGGGGAAGACGGCGATGAGGATCAGGGCGGAGATGCCGGCACTGAACTGCGCGACTGCGTTCATGGGACCTGCTCGGGACGGGCCTCGGCGGGTGAGGCTGTGGAGAATCGTGGAAGCAACACGCGTCCGGCGGAGCCCCGTGAACAGACGGCTGCGTCTGGACACCGGAGAGCGATATAGTCAGTCTTACTGACTATATTGACCAGGGTGCCGCACAGTGTCAAGGGGTTCGATGGACGTCGCAACGCTCATGCTCATCGCCTACCGGGCGATGGATGAACGGGTCATCTCCGCGATGCGGGATGCCGGCTACGACATCACCGTCGCGCAGGCCCGGCTCGCCCAGCGGATCGCCGAGGACGGCTCGCGCCTGGTCGACCTGGCCGAGCAGGCCCAGGTCACCAAGCAGACCGCGAGCGTGCTGGTCGCGGCGTTGGAGAGCAAGGGGCTGGTCGAACGGGTCCCGGACCCGGTCGACGGCCGGGCGCGTCTGATCAGGTTCACGGCCGCCGGGCAGGACGCCGCTGACCGCGCTCGTGAGGTGGTGATGAGCGTCGAGCAGGAGTGGAACGACCACCTCGGTCCCCGCCTGGCGCCAGCCCTGCGGGAGGCTCTCACCTCGCTGCGCGAGCTCGTCGATCCGTACCAGTGACGTCCAGAACCCGCGCCAGACGGGCAAATTCGGGTAACTGGCGGACCGCAATGGGGATACATTCCCTAAACAGGTTCACGGCGATTACGCAAGGGGCCTAATACCTATCGTCTCGATATTTGGACCTATCACTCGTTTGAATTCCGTACGGCGGAACAAAGTGGTCTCGAACTTAGGAAACCCTTTGGTGCGGGCGCCAGAAAACGCTTCTGACTAACCCCTCCACCGCAAAGTCCGAGAGGTCAATGTCGTGGGCGCAGAGTCCGTAGTCACCCGGGTCGAGATGACCCCCGCAGAGTCCCAGGCCGCAGCCGAGCTGTCGGAGTCGTTGCTCGCCCGGTTCGAGAGCCCGGTCTCCTCGGAGTTCCTCGAGACCGCGCCCTTCCTCGGCGGTGAGCTTCCCGACAGCGTCGCCAAGGCGATCCGCGCCTTCCGTTACGGCGATGCGACCGACGCCCTGGTGATCAGTGGGCTCCCGGTGACCGCCGGCCCGACCCCGCCGCACTGGAACCACCCCGACGCCCAGGCGCCGCACATGGCCGACTTCTGGCTCGCGCTGATCATGGCCCAGCTCGGCGACGCCGTCTCCTGGTCCTCGCTGCAGGGTGGCCAGCTGGTCAACAACATCCTGCCGATCCAGAAGCAGGAGAGCCTGCAGACCGGGCACAGCAGCGACGTCGTGCTCGACCTGCACATCGAGGACGCGTTCAGCAACCTTCGCTGCGACCACCTCGGGCTGATCTCGCTGCGCAACGAGGACATGATCCCGACCACCGCGGTCGGCATCAGCTCGATCGACGTGACCGGCCCTGAGTACGCTCCGCTGTTCGAGCCGCGCTACGTCATCCACCCCGACGACGAGCACCTCCGCAACCTCCGCGAGGCCGGCGTCAACGAGGCCGAGCTGCTCGCCGCGCCGACCGCGGTGCTCTCCGGCTCACCCCAGGCCCCCGACGTCCGGCTCGACCCGCCCTACATGGCGGCTCTGCCGGGCGACGTCGAGGCCGACCGGGCGCTCCAGTTGCTCATCATGGAGCTCTCCGCGAACGTCGAGGACGTCGCGCTGGCCCCCGGCGAGATCCTCATCGTCGACAACCACCGTGCTCTGCACGGTCGTAAGCCCTTCACGGCTCGCTACGACGGCACCGACCGTTGGCTCCGCCGCCTCACGACCGTCAAGGACCTGCGCCGCAGTCGGGTCGCTCGGTCCGAGGCCTCCTCGCGGATCATCGACCCGGTGCTCGAGCCTCTTCCCGCATCCCTTGAGCTCACAGGCGCTGGTCGCTGACGCTCGGGATCAAGGAGGCCGCAGGCGCGTTCCGCCTGCGGCCTCCATCTATTTCGTGACACCTACCGTGACGGGGATCGGGAATACTCGTTGGGGTGAACGTGAGGCGATGGGGCATGTGCGTGCTGGCCGCTGGGCTGGCCCTTGCGCTGGTCGGCTGCGGGGACGACAGCAAGCCGAAGAAGCCGGAAGCGGCGCCGTCGGAGGACACCTACCCCGTGTACGCCGCGACCATGGGCCCGGTCGAAGCAGCCATGACGTTCGTGCCGGAGCGCGCCAAGACGCTGGCGGTGACCGACTACGACGAGGTGAAGTCCCTCTTCGGGCTCGACGACGTCACCAGCCGGTCGAGTCCCTCGGACCAGAGCGACCTGTGGAACCGGGCCGACAAGGAGGCCGCCCAAGTCAGCGGCGGTCTGCTGCGCGGGGTCGACCAGCGTCTGCGCGACACCGATGAGTGGGGCGCCGCCGATGTCGTCTGGGAGGCCAGGTTCACCGGCGGCGGTCAGGACGGGTACGTCATCAAGGTCGCCGACCGGGTCAAGCCCGGGCCGGCGATCAAGGCGGGCGTCGGCCCGCTGAAGGGCGCCAAGTTCGACCCGGAGACCCACCTGATCACCAAGAACACCGCAAGCCCGGACGTGGAGAACTGGGCCGCGCAGGAGGTGGTGGTCGCCGTCGCCGGAGGCCCTGCCACCTCGACGTACGTGGTCAAGGGCTGCGCCGAGGGTGGGCCGAAGGAGAAGACCCGGCTGGCGCCGATCGAGGCCTACTCGGTCGAGTTCGGCGGCGGGTTGGCCACCCTGCGTCTCGGCGAGGACCGTGACGACCTGTTCGTCCGGCTGAAGCTGGGCGATCAGGTCGCGGCGTACGAGAAGGTCTTCACCAACGGTGTCGCCGATCCGGCCACGGGGCGGATCGGATTCCGGGTGACGAACCCGGTGACCGCGGCCACCCTGGTCACCAGCGAACCCGTCCCGTTCGCGGTCTGCGACTGAGGGGCCGTACTCTGGGAGTGCTATGGCCGCCCAGACCAGTCCCCCGCGCAATGCATATCCACTTGGGATCTTCTCCCCGAGGTTGTGGGGTGCACACGCGCTGGTGGTGATCTTCGTGACCGGCGCGGTGCTGCTCGGGGTGTGGCAGTACCAGTCGAGCCAGCAGGACAAGCAGAACCAGGTCGCGGAGCTGGTGCACGCGAAGCCGAAGGCGTTCACCGACCTGATCGGACCCAACGACGCCTTCCCCTGGGAGCAGATCGGCCGCCCCGTGACCGTCTCCGGGATCTGGATGCCCGAGGAGACCATCTTCATCGACGGGATGGAGCGAGGCTCTCAGGTCGGCTTCTGGGCCGTCACACCGGTGCTCGTCGAAGACACTGAGTCGGCCGTCTACGTCGTGCGCGGCTGGACCCCTGAGGTCGGTAGTGCACCGCCCGCGCCGCGCGGCCACGTCACCGTCACCGGCTGGCTGCAGCCCAGCGACTGGACCGACGTCGCCGACGACCGCAAGTCCGACAACGTCTTCCCGCAGCTGGACGTCTCCGACCTGATCTCGCGCACCAGCTACGACCTCTACAGCGCCTACATGGTGCGCTCGCCGGTCGAAGAGAGCTGGCCGGCCAGCTCGATGCCGGTCAACGACGGCGCCGCGGACGTCGCCGACGTGCCTGCCCCGCAGCTGCCCGAGCCGGAGGCCACGACGGGGCTGCGCAACCTCCTCTACGCGATCGAGTGGTGGCTGTTCGGGATCTTCGGGATCTACGTGTGGTGGCGCTACGTACGCGACACCCTCCGCCCCCGAGCTGACGACGAGGACGACGACGGCAGCGAAGAAGACCCTGAGAAAACCACTCAGGATCTGCGCGTACGCTCAGACGCGTGAACAAGCTGTTCGGCACCTACAAGGTGCTTGCGTACATCGTGGGTGTGCTGCTGCTCGTCGGCACGATCTCCTCGCTGTTCAAGTATCTGCTCCCCGAGGGCACCGCCCTGCAGTCCTTCGGCGAGGCGATGACGCCGCTGTGGGTCGCGCACGGCTGGATCTTCATCATCTACGTGATCGTCGCGTTCCTGCTGACGCAGAAGGCCCGATGGACGATCCCCGAGTTCCTGCTGATGATGATCGCCGGCCTGATCCCCGGTCTGATCTTCTGGGTCGAGCGCCGCGTCGCCGACCGGATCGCTCCGAAGCTCGCTGACGCGGCCTCCTGACCTCGGGCCCGCGACCGACCCTGTGGGAGGATCGAGGAGTTACATCCCGTACCAATCCCAATGTCGGAAGGGCAGGTCATGGCTGACCAGAAGGCCATCCTCCACACCAATCACGGTGACATCACGATCACCTTGTTCCCCAACCACGCTCCGGAGACGGTCGCCAACTTCGTCGGCCTCGCCACGGGGACCAAGGAGTACACGGACGACGCCGGCCGCTCCGGTGTCCCCTACTACGACGGTCTCGGCTTCCACCGTGTCATCCCCGGATTCATGATCCAGGGCGGTTGCCCCCTGGGCACCGGTACGGGCGGCCCGGGCTACACCTTCAAGGACGAGCCGCACCCCGAGCTCACCTTCGACAAGCCCTACCTGCTCGCGATGGCCAACGCCGGCCCCGGCACCAACGGCTCGCAGTTCTTCATCACCACCGGCCAGGCGCCGTGGCTGAACTTCAAGCACACCATCTTCGGTGAGGTCGCCGACGAGGAGTCGAAGAAGGCCGTCGACTCGATCTCCGGCACCAAGACGGGTGCGATGGACCGCCCGGTCGAGCCGGTCGTCATCGAGACGGTCGAGATCGTCTAGTTGTCCGACTCGACCCCGGTCGGGGTGCCGGTCTGCTACCGCCACCCCGACCGTGAGACGCATATTCGCTGTCAGCGCTGCAGCCGGCCTATCTGCCCTGACTGCATGACGGGCGCATCGGTCGGCTTCCAGTGCCCCGAGTGCGTGCGTGAGGGCCACAAGTCCGTACGCCAGCCCAAGCGCTTCACCGGCGCGCGGGTCGGGTTCCGGGCACTCCCGGTGACCTTCTCGCTCATCGGCGTCAACGTCCTGGTCTGGCTGAGCATCATCCTCACCGGTGGATCCGGGTCGAGGATCGCCGACTTCCTCGCGATCCGGCTACAGGGCTACTGCCTCACGCCTGACGGTGGCTTCGCGGTGCCGAGCGAGGTCTGCCGGGCGAGTGGCGGCACCTGGATGCCGGGAGTCGACGACGGCGCGTTCTGGCAGCTGCTGACCTCGACGTTCACCCACGTCTCGATCATCCACCTGGCCGTGAACATGCTGTCGCTCTACATGCTCGGCTCGTTCCTGGAGCCGATCGTGGGCCGGCTGCGGCTCCTGGTCTTCTACCTGATCTCCGGCCTGGCGGGCTCCGCCCTGGTGGTCTGGGCGTCGGTACCGGCCGGCTCGACCGTCGGCGCCTCCGGTGCCATCTTCGGCCTGCTGGGTGTCCTGGTGGTGCTCTTCGTCAGGGCCGGGCAGTCGCTCTCCCCGCTGCTGCCGGTGCTCCTGATCAACGCAGGCATCACCTTCTTCGGCAACGGCATCTCCTGGCAGGGGCACCTCGGTGGCTTCATCGGCGGTCTCGTCGTCGCGGGCATCTTCACCTCGCTCCGGGCCGACCGGAAGGCACCGTTGCAATGGGCTGCCCTGGGTGCCTTCACATTGGCGTTGCTTGCCCTGATCGGCGTACGGATCCTGCTGTTCTGACGCCTTCGCGGTAGGTGTTTTCGGGGCGTTTTCACCGCGTGCACAAATCCACAGGTGTGGATGGCCCTGTGGAGAACTACATCCGTGTAACGCAAAGCGGCGCAAACCAAAGGTTTGCGCCGCTTTTGCCGTCTAACGACAGGATCACTCCCACTTCGTGGCGAAGGTGAAGCCCACCGCCATGAAGCCGATGCCGACCAGGAGGTTCTTCTGACCGAGGTCGTTGAAGACCCAGATCTTGTCCAGGTGGTCGTTGGCGAAGACGTAGAAGACGCAGATCCAGATCAGGCCGATGACGAAGCAGCCGAGCATGCCGACCACGACGCCGCGGCCGCGGCCCAGCGGGGTCTTCGGGTGAGCGGCGACGGCCAGGCCCAGGAAGAGCAGGACGAAGCCGATCAGGTAGTTCCACCCCTCGAGCTTCTGCACGGGCTTCGGCCCGGTGAAGTCGCCACCGACCTCGTTGGGGCGGACCCCGATGTAGTAGTAGGCGATCCAGCCGATGCCGAGGGCGATCAGCAGCAGGGCGACCCCGAAGCGCGGAGTGAAGATCGTCTCCTTGGGAAGGTCGAGATCACTCTTCTTCGAGAGCTTGAGCTTGGCCACGGGTGATGCTCCTCAGACAAATGTGATTGCTGCGCATACCCTAATGGTCGTGAGCTCCGGAACCCAGGCTAACCCCACCTCTAAACCAAAGCGCTGGTCCCGTGTGACCTCTTGGAGGCTTGGTACGCCCATCGTGGTGCTGCTCTGTGGCGGCCTGCTCGCGGTGAGTTTCGTGAATGCCGACGGCACCGACCTGCGTCCGGGCCGCTACGACGACCTCGCCACGCTCGTCGACGGCGAGCGGATCCGCTACAACCGCCTCGAGGCCCAGCTGACCGACTTGCAGAGCGAGGTGGACCAGCTCACCAGCGGCGTCACCGACAAGGACGTCAAGAAGCTGCAGAACCAGTCAGCGCGGCTCTCCGATCCGGCCGGCACCTCCGACCACAGCGGCGCCGGGATGCAGATCGTCCTCGGCGACGCGCCCTCAGAGGTCCAGGAGAGCTACACGGGTGACGACCCCAACTCGCTCGTCGTGCACCAGCAGGACATCCAGGCCGTCGTCAACGCGCTCTGGGCCGGTGGCGCCGAGGCGGTCACCATCGCCGGCAAGCGGATCATCACCACCACCGGCATCAAGTGTTCCGGCAGCACGGTGCAGCTCGACGGCGTCCCCTACCCCCAGCCGTACGTCATCGAGGCGGTCGGCGACCCTGACCGGCTGCAGGCCGCGATCGACCGCGACAACCACGTACAGAACTACCGGGCCGACGCCCTCGACCCCAACGTCCAGATCGGCTGGTCCCTCCAGCCGCTGACGTATCTCACGGCTCCGGCCTACGACGGTCTGCTCGACGTGAAATACGCGAAGCCCCTGCCTCAGGAGGACTGAGCCAGGGGCTTCGGGAGCGTCAGGGCTACGGCGCCGCCGGGGTGCTCGGCGGGAGCGCCGGGTCACACGTCGGCGGGTCGCCCGGCTCGGCGGTCTGGGTGGCCGAGGCCGATGGGTTGGCCGGGTCCGTCCCAGGCACGAGGGTCTGACAGCTCGGCAGGGCCTCCTCCTTCGTCGAGACGAAGATGATCACCTGGCCGTCCTGCGCGAGTGGCGTGCCCTTGGCCGGTGTCTGCTCGACGACGGTGCCCTTGGGCTCCTCGGTGTTGGGCTCGTCCTTGCGTACGGGCGTGAAGCCGGCGTTGCGGAGGATCTCCTCGGCCTGCTCGGCCGTCTTGCCGACGACGTTGGGGACCTTTGTCGGGCCCTTGGAGACGGTGAGGGTCACGACGGTCGACTTGCCGGTGGTGACGCTCTCTCCGTCGACCGGGTCGGACTCGACCACGATGCCCTTGTCCTTGTCGGATTCGACCGTCTCGATCTTCACCGTGAAGTTGTAGGGATCGCCCTCGAGCAGCTCCTTGGCCGTCTTCTGCGGCGAACCGACGACGTTGGGCATCTCCCGGTTGGGTGGACCGGTGGAGACCGTCAGGGTGACGGTGCTGCCCTCCTCGACGTCCTGGCCGGCGGGTGGGTCCTGGGAGATCACGACGCCGACCGCGACCGTGTCGCTCGCCTCCCGCTTGACCTCACCCTTCAGCTTGGCCGTGCTCAGCTCGGCCCTCGCCCTCTCCTCGGTCAGGCCGGTCACGTCGGGCGCTGGTGTGGACTGCGGGCCGAGGGCCGCAGGCAGGAAGTAGGCGCCCAACCCGATGAGGCCGACGATGACCAGGCCGAGCAGGATGAGGACCCACGGGCGCGGGCCCTCGGGGCGGTCGTCCTGGGGCGGGTAGTAGCCACCGTTGGTGGGGTCGCCCCCATAGGGGCCGACGGCGCGGTTCTGGGCGACCTGGGTCTGGTCCATGCTCGGCGGCACGGTCGCGTGGACCGGACGCCCGGCGAGGTAGCGCTCGATGTCGGTGCGCATCGCCTGCGCGGACTGGTAGCGGTCCTCGACGCGCTTGGCGAGCGACTTCATCACGATCGCGTCGAGCTCACGGGTCAGCGTCGGGTCGTGGGCCGAGGGAGGCTGGGCCTGCTCGCGTACGTGCTGGTAGGCCACCGAGACCGGCGAGTCGCCGACGAACGGCGGACGGCCGGTGAGCAGCTCGTAGAGGAGGCAGCCGGCCGAGTAGACGTCGGAGCGGGCGTCGACCTGTTCACCACGGGCCTGCTCGGGGCTCAGGTATTGGGCGGTGCCGACCACGGCCGCGGTCTGGGTCATCGTGGACTGGGCGTCGTTGAGCGCCCGAGCGATGCCGAAGTCCATCACCTTCACGTCACCGGCCGGCGTCAGCATGACGTTGCCCGGCTTGATGTCGCGGTGGATGATCCCGTTGCGATGGCTGTAGTCGAGAGCGTTGAGTACGTCGGAGCTGATCTCCAGCGCCCGCTCGGGCAGGATCTTGCGACCCTCACGGAGTACGTCGCGCAGCGTGCGACCGGCGACGTACTCCATCACGATGTAGGGCTGGGCGACGCCGTCGTCGGACTTCTCCTCGCCGGTGTCGTAGACCGACACGATCGAGGGGTGGTTGAGCTTGGCCGAGGACTGCGCCTCGCGCCGGAAACGCGCCTGGAAGGTCGCGTCGCTGGCGAGGTCGACCCGCAGGCGCTTGATCGCGACCACCCGGCCGAGCCGGTGGTCGGTGCCCTTGCGGACCTCTGCCATGCCGCCGCGGCCGAGCAGCTCGCCGACCTCGTAGCGACCGGCCAGGAGAGCTCCCTCAGCCATTGCCGCCCCCGTTGCCGTTGCCGTTGCCAGTCTCGTCGCCTGGGAGCTCCGGGATGCCCCAGTCGGAGGATTCTCCGTCGGTCGGCTCCTCCTCGTCGCTCTCTTCCTCGTCGGGCTCCTCCTCGGCGGGAGGCTGCTCGACCACGGGGCGCTCGCCGTAGTAGCGGATGGTGATCGGGTCGCCCTCGTAGAGGTTGCGGGTCGGGTCGAGGCCGGCGACAGTGTCGGGCTCGTAGCTGCCGTCGTTGTCCTGGACCGCCACCTTGACCTTCAGACCGAGGTCGTCCAGCTCGGAGCGCACCTCATCGACGTTGCGGCCGACGTAGTCGTCCTCGTTGATCTCGACGGGCTTGGGCTCCTCCTCGGGCTCCTCCGACGGAGTGGGAGTCGGGGACGCTGAAGGTGTGGTCGACGTGTCGTTGGCCGGAGGAGTCTTCGGATCCGCCGCGAGGGTCGAGATGATCCAGATGATCGCGACAATGACCGCCACGAGCATCAGGATGACGATGATGTTGAACGGCTTCTTGTACCAGGGCCTCTGGTCGTCGTCCTCGTCGTAACGGTCGTACGGGTCCTGGTAGCGAGGCGGCGGCGGACCCTCGGGACCGCCCGCGGCGCCCTGCATGCCAACGTAGTTCTGAGTGGGCGAGGGAACCGGGTCCATGACCGAGGTCGCGGTCGCGTCGCCGGCTGCCGCGGCGACGACGGTGGTGGCATCGGCGTCCGGGTCGGCGGCGCCGTGACCGATAATCGCGGAGGTGAACGCGGCGGCGTCGGCGTAGCGGAGGGACGGGTCCTTCTGCAGGCTCCGCATCACGATCGCGGCCAGATCTGCCGGGACGTGGTCGGGCAGCGGCGGGACCGGGTCGTGGAGGTGGGCGATCGCGGTCGCGACCGGAGTCTCCTTCTGGAACGGCCGGTAGCCGGCCAAGCACTCGAAGGCGACGACGCCGAGGGAGTAGACGTCGGAGGCGGGCGTGGCCTTCTCGCCACGCGCCTGCTCGGGGCTGAGGTACTGAGGCGTGCCCATCACCTGGCCGGTGCCGGTGATGCCGGTCGACGCCTGCGCTCGGGCGATGCCGAAGTCGGTCACCTTCACCTTGCGCTGCGGGGTGACCAGGAGGTTGGCGGGCTTCACATCACGGTGGACGATGCCGGCCCGGTGCGCGGCGGCCAGTGCGTCGCCGGCCTGACCGAGGAGGTCGCGTACGACCTCGGGGGCCAGGGGCCGCCCGTCACGGATGAGCTCCGAGAGCGGCTTGTGGTCGACGAGCTCCATCACCAGGAACGGCCGCATCAGGCCGGAGGCGGTCGGCATCTCGCCGACGTCGTAGACGGCCACCACGTTGGGGTGATGGAGCGCCGCGGCATGCTTCGCCTCGGACTCGAACCGGGACCGGCCGATCGGGTCCTCGGCGTGCTCGGGCTTGAGGAGCTTGATCGCGACCTCGCGGTTGAGGGTCGTGTCGGTCGCTCGCCACACCTCGCCCATCCCGCCGGTGCCGATGAGCTCGTGGAATACGTAACGACTCATGAGATCGCTGCCTCCATCATGGCCTTCGCGATAGGTCCGCCCAGCCGTCCGCCGGCGATCTCGCTGCGTTCGGTGCCGCTCTTCTGGACCATCACGGCGACCGCGATGGACGGGTTCTCCGCTGGGGCGAACGAGGTGAACCAGGCGTACGGCGGCTTGTCCGGCGTGGTCTGTGCGGTGCCGGTCTTGCCGGCGACGCTCACGCCGTCGATCGCGGCCGCCTCGGCGGTGCCGTTGTCGACGGTGCTGACCATCATCTGGGTCAGGATCTCGGCGGTGTCCTGCGAGACCGCAGGCTGGTTGTCGATCGCGGTCGGGTTGCCCTGGTCGATGACGTCGAGGGAAGAGGAGGTGACCCGGTCGACGAGGTAGGGCTTCATGACCTCGCCCCCGTTCGCGATCCCTGCCGAGACCATCGCCATCTGCAGCGGGGTCGCGATCACGTCCTGCTGGCCGATGGCGGCGCGGGCCTGCTTGGCCTTGTCGCCTCCGTTGTCGGGGTATTGGCTGACGGCCAGGGGCCTGATGTCGTTGAGGTAGTCCTGGCCGAAGCCGAACCCCTCGGCCTGCTCCTGCATCTCCTCGTCGGAGAGCTCCATTCCGAGGGACCCGAACGCGGTGTTGCAGGAGACCTCGAGAGCGCGGGTGAGGGTAATCTGCTCGCCGCCGCAGCTGGTGCCGTTGAGGTTGGGCAGGTCGGTGTCGGTGCCGGGCAGGTCGAGCGAGGCGCCGCCGTAGACCATGCTGTCGCCGTCCATGCCGAGGTTCTCGATCGCGGCCGCGGCGGTGACCAGCTTGAAGGTCGATCCCGGCGGCAGCGCGGTCTGGATGGAGCGGTTGAGCAGCGGCTCGTTCTCGTCCTTCGAGAGCTGGTTGTAGGACTTCTGCGCGGCGTTGATGTCGTTGTTCGCCACCCGGTCCGGGTTGAAGGTCGGGGTGGAGGCCATCGCCAGGATCTTGCCGGTCTTCGGCTCGATCGCCACCGCCGCGGCCTGGACGTCCTCACCGAGCGCGGTCAGGCCCTCGTACGCAGCGTCCTGGACCTTCGGGTTGATGGTCAGCTCGACGTTGCCGCCGGCCGGCTCGGAGTTGGTGACCAGGTCGACCAGGCGGTTGGTGAAGAGCTTGTTGTCCTTGCCCGACAGCACCGAGTCCTGCGACCTCTCGATCCCGGTCTGGCCGTAGGAGTAGGACATGAAACCCGTGATCGGGGCGTACTTCTTGCCGCCGGGGTAGGTGCGCTGCCACTCGAACTTGCTGTCGCTCGGCACGCTGGTGGCGACCGCCTTCTTGCCGACCAGGATGTCGCCGCGCTGCTGTGAGTAGGCGTCCTCGGTCACCCGGCGGTTGTCGGCGCGGTCGTTGTACCAGTTGGCCTTGAAGAACTGGACGTACGTCACGTTCAGCATCAGCGCCACGAACAGGATCAGGCAGCCGACGCTCAGCGTGCGGATGGGGCGGTTCACTTGCTCATCGCCCCTTTGTCGAGCTTGACGATCTGGGTCTCCTCAGCGGCGAGGTCTTCATCGGACGGTGCTGTCGGCAGTGGACGGCGGGACTGGTCCGAGACGCGCAACAGCAGGGCCACGATCACCCAGTTGGCGACCAGCGAAGACCCACCATACGAGAGGAACGGTGTGGTCAGACCAGTCAGCGGGATGAGGCCGGTCACGCCACCGACGACCACGAAGGTCTGCAGCGCGACCGAGGTGGCCAGGCCGACGGAGAGCAGCTTGCCGAAGTCGTCACGGGCGACGATCGCCGTGCGCAGGCCGCGCTCGACGATCAGTCCGTAGCAGAGCAGCAGCGCCAGGAGCGCGGTCAGGCCGAGCTCCTCACCGATCGCCGGGATGATGAAATCGGAGTTGGCGTAGGGGATCCGCCAGGGCTCGCCGGAGCCGAAGCCGCGGCCGATCATGCCTCCCCAGGCCATCCCGAACAGCCCTTCGACCAGCTGCCCCGAGGAGGTCACGCCATCATCGCCCACGGGGTAATACTTGAACGGGTCCAGCCAGGTGAACACCCGGACGCGTACGTGGCTGAACAGGGTCAGAGCAGCGAAGACACCACCTGCGAAGAGTAGGCCGCCGACGACGATCCAGCCCTTGCGCTCGGTTGCGACGTACAGCGTCACCACGAAGAGGCCGTAGAAGAGCAGGCTGGAGCCGAGGTCGCGCTGTAGCACCAGGATCGCGAGGCTGATGGCCCACATCATCAGCAGCGGGCCGAGGTCGCGGCCGCGGGGCAGGTCGATGCCGGCGAACCGGCGCCCCGCCAGTGCGAGGGCGTCGCGGTGGACCGCCAGATAGCCGGCGAAGCAGATCACCAGCAGCACCTTGGCGACCTCGCCGGGCTGGAAGCTGACCGGTCCGAGGTTGATCCAGATCCGCGCGCCGTTGATCTCCTTGCCGATGATCGGGAGCATCGGCAGGATCAGCATGACCACCGCGCCGAGGCCGGCGGTGTAGGTGAACCGCTGCAGCATCCGGTGGTCGGGAACCAGGAAGAGCGTGATCAGGAAGAGCACCACGCCGATCGTCATCCAGATCAGCTGCTGACGGGCGAACTTGTCGGCGTCCTCGGCGAGAGCCAGGTCAAGCCGATGGATGACGGCCAGACCGACCCCGTTGAGCATCGCAACCAGCGGAAGCAGCACCGGGTCGGCGTACGGAGCCAGCAGGCGTACGCCGATGTGGGCCGCCACCAGGAGCGCGACCAGCCAGGCGCCGTAGCCGACGATGTCGACCGGGATCTTCTCCTGCACGCCAAGGCCGACAGCCGCGTACGCACCGATCCCGACCACCAGGGCCAGGATCAGCAGGACCAGCTCCGCTCCCCGCCGTGACCGGTGGACGAAAACGGGCATCGAGCTAGCCGGAGTGAACCCGCTCATGACCCGCTTCCCGCATCTGCGGCGCTCTGGTCCGCGAGCGACTGCACCTTCTCCTGGGCGCCGGCCAGGTCCTTGCTGTGGATCCCGTCCTCGAGCTGGTTCTGGTACGTATCGGCCAGGTCCTCGACCTTCAGGTTGGAGGTCTGGTAGGGCTCGGAGAGATCGAGGCCGATCATCGTGGTGGGTACGCCACGGAAGATCGTGACGTTGCCCTCCTGCTCGCCGATGTACCACTGGTTCTGCGACCAGACGAACGCGGTCGCGACAGCGATCCAGACGACACCGAGAAGGGTCAGCAGGCCGAAGGCCCAGCGCAGCTTCAGATACTTGACCGGAGCCTGGAGTGCGTAGCGCATCTCCTCCGGGTCGGCGGTGATCGCGCCGTCGGGGATCTCCTCGTCGATCGGGTCCAGCTCGCCGGTGTCGCCCATCCGGTGACCGCGGAACAGGGCGGTCATCTGGCCGGTCTTGGTGGTCCTCCGCTTGAGCTCGGCCGCCGCACCCACCATCTGGGCCTCGAGGCCCGGGGACGGGATGGTGTCGCTGGGCACCACATCGGCGACCACGCAGGTCACGTTGTCGGTGCTGCCGGAGTCGAGGGAGACCCGGACCAGCTCGACGGCTGCGTACTCGGGCGTGCCGGTGGCCAGGATGTCGGCGATCCGCGGGTCGTCGACGTAGCCGCAGACACCGTCGCTGCAGAACATCAGCCTGTCGCCGGCGGCGAGGTCGACGATGAACAGGTCGGGCTCGAGCTCGCGGGTGCCGTCGAGGGCCTTGAGGATCAGGTTGCGGTGGGGGTGGGTCTTGGCCTCCTCCTCCGTGATCCTCCCCTCGTCGAGAAGCGTCTGCACGAAGGTGTGGTCGTGGGTGACCTGGTGGATCGCGCCGTTGCGGAGCAGATAGGCGCGGCTGTCGCCCACGTGGCCGACGGTCAGCTTGGAGCCGTCGAAGAGCCCGACGGTCGAGGTCGTGCTGGTGCCGTTGAGCGTCGGGTCGTGGTCGACCAGGTGGCCGATCTCGTCGTGGGCCATGTGCAGCGCGTGGGAGACGAGGCCGATCAGGTCGTCGTCGACCAGCCCGAGGGCCGGCTCCTCGTCGAGCTTGCGCAGCTGCTGGACGGCCGTGCTGGAGGCGATGTCGCCGCGGGCGGCGCCGCCGACACCGTCGCAGACGGTCAGCAGCCAAGGTCCGGCGTACCCGCTGTCCTGGTTGTCCTTGCGCACCCGGCCGACGTCCGAGACCGCCGCGAACTCGAGGCGGAAGGGTCGTCCGTCGGCAGCGCCCAGGCTAGGAGCGGGGTCGGAGGTGGGGTCGGTCGCAGCGGTCACTTGCGCAGCTCCAGGATTGTTTTACCGATCCGCACCTGGGTCCCGAGAGAGATGGCGGTCGGCTGATTGATCCGGACGGACCCGATGTAGGTGCCATTGGTCGATCCGAGGTCCTCCACGAACCACTGGTCGCCGGAGACGGCGATCCGGGCGTGGCGGGTGGAGGCGTAGTCGTCATCGAGGATGATCGCGGCATCGCTGCCGCGGCCGATGACGATGGGTGCCTGCGAGAGAGGCACGGTCACACCGGCGTTGGAGCCGGTGGTGACGGCCACATGCGTGGGTACGCCGCGCCGCGGCGCCCTCGCCGCAGCAGCCTTGCCGCGAGCCGGCGGGTCCGCCGGCTGGCCGCCGGCGGAGGCGTTGGTGACCCGCGCGCCGAACATGTCGGAGCGGATCACCGACAACGCTGCCAGCACGAAGATCCACAGGATCGCCAGATAAGCGACCCGGATCAGAAACAGAGTCAGCTCGCTCAACGGCGTTCCTCCACGATATGCGCGGTGATGACGGTGGTGCCGATGCGCACCTGAGAGCCGTCGTCCAAGGTGGCACTCGCCATCTTCTGCCCGTTGACCAGCATGCCGTTGGTCGAGCCGAGGTCATAGACCTCGACGCGTACACGGTCGCCGGCCGGCTTCGATCGGAACTCGATGTGGCGGCGGCTGATGCCAGGGTCGTTGATGCGCAGGTCGGCGTCGGTGCCCCGTCCCACGACGAGGTTGCCGTGGAGCGGGTGCCGGGTGCCGTTGATCTCCAGGAAAGCCTGCGCGCGGCTCACCTGGGTGTCGGTCATGTCGCCGCCCGAGACCGCCGCCTGGGCGCGGCTGCGCACCCGGAACCGGCCGATCGTCAGGTCCTTCGCCTCGCCGAACTCGATGCTCACGCGGCCGGGGAAGACGAATCCCTGCGCCTCGGCGTGGTCCATCAGCTGGCGCTTCAGCTCTTCCTTGAGGTGGGGTCCGTAGGACTCCAGCTTCCCCAGGTCGCTGGCGGACAGCTCCACGAAGAAGTCGTTGGGGACCAGGCGCCGCTGGCGGCTGAGCACCTGGGCGTTGTTGTCGATCTCGCGCTGGAGCGCGGCGACGATCTCCACCGACTTCACCTCGGACCGGAACGCCTTCGCGAAAGCGCCTGAGATGAGCTGCTCCAACTTCTGCTCGAACTTCTGCAGGCCGCTCACGTTGTTGCGCTCCTCTCAGGTGCCGGGGGTGGGCCGGTCGGGGTGGGTGGTCAGTCGCGTACGGGCACAGTGGTCCCCGGGATTCGGCCCGATCGTATCGGTGCACCCTAGGGGATCTGCCACTTCCCGCATTCTGCGTGGTTTCGATCCTCCCACGATCGGGTGACCACCAGCGTCAAGGCGAGCGGGGTGCCGTCGTTTTGGGTCGGCGGGCGCCCGTGGGCTAACGTTTCCTCTGCTGCACGCGCGAGTGGCGGAATAGGCAGACGCGCACGGTTCAGGTCCGTGTGTCCGAAAGGACGTGGGGGTTCAACTCCCCCCTCGCGCACCACCACCGAAGCCCCAGGGATGACCTGGGGCTTCGTGCATTTCAGCGCGATCCCGAAGAACGTAGTCGATCATCCGCCAAGGATGACGTGGCGCGCGCAGTCAATTGCGACGCTCGGTGGATACCCCGCCGATGACTGGAGCGCCTGCGATGCCGAACCGTCCCGACACTCACGCCCGGACCATGTTGCCGATCCCGGACCGACCAGCGTCGGGACACACGACGTACGACGCCAAGGACCCGGAGACCAAGTACCCGCCGATCGAGCCGCTGCTTCCGCCGGACGGCGCGCCCAACGTACTCGTCGTACTTCTCGACGACGTCGGCTTCGGGGCGTCGAGCGCGTTCGGAGGGCCGTGCGCCACGCCGGTCGCCGAACGGCTGGCTGGCAACGGCCTGCGCTACAACCGGTTCCACACCACGGCGCTGTGCGCCCCGACGCGGCAGGCGCTGCTGACCGGCCGGAACCACCACTCCGTCGGGATGGGCAGCATCACCGAGACAGCGACCTCGGCGCCCGGCAACAGCTCGGTGCGGCCCAACACCAAGGCGCCGCTCGCGATGACGCTCAAGCTCAACGGGTACTCGACGGCACAGTTCGGGAAGTGCCACGAGGTCCCGGTCTGGCAGTCCTCGCCGCTCGGCCCTTTCGACGCCTGGCCCTCGGCAGGCGGAGGGTTCGAGACGTTCTACGGTTTCATCGGCGGTGAGAACAACCAGTGGGACCCCGCGCTCTACGAAGGCACCACCGCGATCGAGCCGCCGGCGACGGCCGAGGAGGGCTATCACCTCACCGAGGACCTGGCCGACCACGCGTGTGCCTGGATCCGCCAGCAGAAGGCGCTGATGCCCGACCGGCCGTTCTTCGCCTACTTCGCGCCGGGCGCGACCCACGCTCCCCACCACGTCCCCCAGGAATGGATCGACAAGTACGCCGGGAGGTTCGACGACGGTTGGGACGTCCAGCGGGAACGCACGTTCGCGCGGCAGAAGGAGCTCGGGGTCATCCCCGCAGAGGCCGAGCTGACCGCCCGCCACGACGAGATCCCGGCGTGGGACGACATGCCGGACGAGCTCAAGCCCGTGCTCGCCCGTCAGATGGAGGTGTACGCCGGCTTCCTCGAGCACACCGACCACCACGTCGGCCGCGTGATCGACACCATCGCCGACCTCGGCGTACTCGACAACACCATCGTCTACTACATCATCGGCGACAACGGCGCCTCCGCCGAGGGCACCCTCAACGGCGCCTTCAACGAGATGGCCAACTTCAACGGCATGGCCGCGTTGGAGACGCCCGAGTTCATGCGGGCGAAGATGGACGAGTTCGGCTCACCCAGCTCCTACAACCACTACTCGGTCGGCTGGGCGTGGGCGATGAACTCGCCGCTGCAGTGGACCAAGCAGGTCGCCTCGCACTGGGGCGGCACTCGCAACGGCACCATCGTGCACTGGCCGGGCGGGATCGACGACCCGGGCTCGGTGCGTGCCCAGTTCACCCACGTGATCGACCTGGCGCCGACCGTCCTCGAAGCGGCAGGGCTGCCCGAGCCGGCCATGGTCAACGGCGTCCAGCAGTCGCCGATGGAGGGGACGAGCATGCTCTACACGTTCCGCGGTGCGAGCGAGCCGGAGCGGCACGACCTGCAGTACTTCGAGATGTTCGCCAACCGCGGGGTCTACCACAAGGGCTGGAGCGCGGTCACCAAGCACCGCACCCCGTGGGTGATGGTCGGCGGAGAGCTGCCGGCGTTCGACGACGACGTGTGGGAGCTGTACGACGGCAACACGGACTTCAGCCAGGCGAGGGATCTTTCGGCGGAGCACCCCGACAAGCTCGCCGCGCTGCAGCGGCTCTGGCTGATCGAGGCCGTGAAGTATGGAGTGCTGCCGATGGACGACCGCACCAGCGAGCGGCTCGAACCCACGATGGCAGGCAGGCCGACGCTCGTCCGCGGCAAGACCCAGCTCTTCTTCCCCGGCATGGGCCGGCTCTCGGAGAACAGCGTGGTCAGCATCAAGAACAAGTCGTTCTCCGTCACCGCCGAGGTGACGATCCCCGACACCGGTGCCGAGGGAGTGATCATCGCCCAGGGCGGCAGGTTCGGCGGCTGGACGTTCTTCGCCCGCGCCGGACGGCTCAAGTTCGTCTACAACGTGCTCGGCATCCAGCAGTTCCCCGTCGTCTCCGAATCCCTGCTCGCGGCCGGCACCCGCCAGGTCCGGATGGAGTTCGCGTACGACGGCGGTGGCCTCGCCAAGGGAGGCGACGTCACTCTCTACGACGACGGCAAGCCGGTCGGGTCGGGCCGGGTGGAGGTGACCCAGCCGATGGTCTTCTCGGCCGACGAGACAACCGACATCGGCTACGAGTCCGGTACGTCGGTCTCCTCGGACTACACGAGCCGCACCAGCCGGTTCAGCGGCAAGATCGCGTGGGTCCAGATCGATCTCGGCGACGACGTACACGACCACTACATCGACCCGGACGAGCGGTTCAGGATCGCGATGGCACGTCAGTAGCGATGTCACAGATGCACCACGTGCCTCGTCGTAGGGGCATCCGTGCATCGACTGAACTTGGAGACATCATGAACATCGCCCTCTGGATCGTCGCCGGCGTCTTCGGCATCGCCTACGTCGCCGGCGGCATCGTCAAGCTGACGATGTCCTACGAGAAGTACGCAGCGAAGCTGGGCTGGCCGGGGGACTTCACGCCCGGCAACGTGAGGTTCATGGGCGTGGTGGAGGTCCTGGGCGGCATCGGCCTGGTCCTTCCGGGGCTGGTCGACGTGGCGCCGATCCTGGTGCCGATCGCGGCCTCGTGCATGGCGCTCTACATGGCCGGAGCGATCACCGAACGGCTCCGGCGCGGTGAATACAAGGAGCTCCTCGGCGACCTGCTCTTTCTCGCGGCGATGGTCTTCATCGCGTGGGGGCGCTTCGCGGTCGAGCCGTTCTAGCCGACCACCTTGTCGAGCTTGATCGGCAGGTCCGTGATCTCTCGGTCATCTGTCCGAGGCCTTCGCCAACCAGCTGAGACCGTGGCCGGACCCGGCCAGAACCTTGACGTGACTGACGTCACATCTTTACGGTTCACACATTGAATCGTTTCATGTCGATGTGGTCGGAGCTCCGATCAAGGTGGGAGAACAGACCGTGATCCATCAGCACCAGCTTGCCCGTCGTGGTGTCCTCAAAGGCATGGCCGCCGTCGCGTCGGCAACCCTCATGAGCCGTGTCCTGGCAGCCGAGTCGGCTGCGGCGGCCGCGCCATCACGCGGCCGGTCGATCGACCGCGAGGCGTTGGTCTCCCGGCACCGTGTGGTCCGCCACGAGAGCGACCTCGAGCTTCCGATCCAGGTCGGCAACGGCCGGTTCGCCTTCGGTGCCGACGTGACCGGCCTGCAGACCTTCCTCGCCTTCAACACCCTCGCCGACTGGGGCTGGCACGAGGACGCGCTGCCCGCCGGCAAGCAGATCTCCGACCTCAAGGGCCGGGTCTGGGACACCTACGGTCGCGATGTCGCGTACTGGACCCATGACGAGGGCGAGCCGGAGATCTTCAACTGGCTCCGGGAGAACCCCCACCGGGCGAACCTCGGGCGGATCGGGCTGCGGATGCTCAAGGCCGACGGCACCGAGGCGGTCGAGGCGGACCTGACCGACGTGGAGCAGGTGCTCGACCCGTGGACCGGCTTGCTGCGCAGCAGGTTCCGGCTCGAGGGCCACCAGGTGAAGGTCGAGACCGCCTGCCACCCGGGGCAGGACGCGATCGGCGTACGCATCGACTCGGACCTGGTCAGGGCCGGTCGCCTGACGGCGTTCATCGACTTCCCGTATGCAATGACCACCGGCACCCAGAAGTTCTCGGCGCCGTTCGTCGGGTTCTGGGACCGCCCCGAGAGGCACACCACCACCGTGACGCGCCGCGGCCGGACCGCCCGGGTCACCCACACGATGGACGACACCGTGTACCAGGTCGGTCTCGACCTGCCGGGCGGGGCCGAGATCACCCGCCTGGACCCGGCACTGCACCGCTACCAGATCGTCGGCCGGGGGAACCGTCTGGAGCTGACCGCGTTGTTCGCCCCAGAGGTGGACAAGGTGCCGTCGGCCCGCGACGTGGTCGACGCGAGCGAGGAGTGGTGGCCCCGGTTCTGGCGAACCGGCGGCGCCGTCGATCTCTCGCGGAGCACAGACCCGCGCTGGCGTGAGCTCGAGCGCCGTATCGTGCTCAGCCAGTACCACCTCGCGGTCAACGACGCCGGCAACGATCCGGCCCAGGAATCCGGGCTGGTCAACAACGGCTGGTACGGCAAGTTCCACATGGAGATGTACTGGTGGCACGCCTTCCATTACGGCCTGTGGAACCGCTGGTCGCTCCTCGACCGGAGCACGGACATCTATGAACGGTTCCTTCCGCACGCACGTGAGCTTGCCGTGTCGCAGGGCTTCCGCGGCGCGCGCTGGCCCAAGATGACCACCGCCTTCGGTGACGCGATCGGCCGGGAGTCGCCAGGCACGCCGACCTGCCTGCTGATCTGGCAGCAGCCGCACCCGTTGTTCCTCGCCGAGATGGACTACCAGGCGCATCCGCAGCGGAGCACCTTGCGCAAGTGGGAGACGGTGGTCCGTGAGACGGCCGAGTTCATGGCGTCGTTCGCGAACCGTGAGGAGGAGACCGGCCGGTACGTCATCGGGCCGCCGATCATGTGCTGCAACGAACGGAACAAGCCGGAGTCGACGCTGAACCCGACCTTCGAGCTCTCCTACTGGAAGTTCGGGCTGCGCATCGCCCAGCAGTGGCGCCAGCGGCTCGGCCGGGCGCGGGACGAGGCGCTGGACGAGATCCTGGACAACCTCGCGCCGCTGCCCGTCGAGGACGGCACCTATGTCCTCTACGAGGGCGTGCCGAACATGTGGACCGAACGCAACACCAACCACCCCGACCCGATCGCGCCGTTCGGGATGCTGCCGGGCGACGGTGTCGACCTGGAGACCATGCGGGCGACCACCCGACGCGTGTACGAGACCTGGCCGGTCACCGACCTCTACAGCTGGGACTTCCCGTTGCTCGCGATGAACGCGGCCCGTCTCGGCGACCCGGTCAGCGCGGTCGACAACCTGCTCCATGAGCGCCTCGGTTTCACCGACACCGGGCTGCCGGCGAGCGGCAAGAGCGGTGTGCCCTCGCCGTACTTCCCGTCGGCCGGCGGGCTGCTCTACTCGGTGGCGATGATGTGCGCCGGGTGGGCGGACTCGCCCGAAGGCGTACCTGGCGCGACCGGCACCCCGGGACCACGCGGCTCCGCTCCGGGGTTCCCGACGGACGGCTGGAAGGTCGTCTGGGAGGACCTCTCGCCCGCTCTGTGAGGGGCGCCCGCGGCTGGTGCCGTGAGGACCAGCATCGGTCTGTCGACGGCCGGGATCGAGCCGTTCGGAGCACAGCCACCTTTTGAGTGATGTGTGGCCCGATCCCGTGCCAGTAGCCTGACCTCATGGAGCGGCCGTGGCCGCTGACCGGCCGGGACGAGGAGCTGCGGAGGGTCGCGGCGGCGATCAGGCCCGGTGCGGCGGGCGTCATCGTTGCGGGTCCGGCGGGGGTGGGGAAGACCCGGCTCGCCCGTGAGGCGTTGGCGGCTGCCGGTCACAGAGGATCCGTCCTGTACGGCCAAGGGAGCACGGCCGCCCGGCAGTTCCCGCTCGGTGCGTTCGCCGGTCTGCTCGACGTCCCGCCCGGTGAGGCGGCCGAGACCATCGGCCGGGCGCTGGACCAGATCACCCGGCAGCTGCCGCTCGTGCTGACCGTCGACGACGCTCACCTGCTCGACGAGCACTCCGCGATCGTGGTCCACCGGGTGGTGGCCCGACGGATGGCTCCGGTGCTGATCACGCTCCGCGCCGGGGAGCCCGCGCCCGACATCGTGACCTCGCTGTGGAAGGACGAGCACCTCCCGCGCCTGGACCTGGCGCCGCTGGACGCCGAGGAGAGCACCCGGCTGATCGCCCGGGTGCTCGGCGGTCCGGTCGACACGGACTCCGCCCACCGGCTGTGGACGATGACCCAGGGCAGCCCGCTGTTCCTGCGGCACCTGCTGGCCGGGGAGCTGTCGGCGGGACGGTTCACCGCGGCGTCCGGGATCTGGCGATGGAGCAGCGAGCCGGCGATCTCGCCGGAGCTCGCCGGTCTCCTGGAGCGGGAGATCGGGGATCTTGCGACCGGGGTGCGGGACGTCGTCGACCTGGTAGCCCTGGCCGAGCCGGTGGCGGTCGCGACCCTGTCCGCGCTGACGTCGGCGGCCGACCTCGAGGAGGCGGAGGAGCGTGGGCTGGTGCGTACCGACGGGGTGGTCGCCCGGCTGGCACACCCCCTCTACGGCGAGGTACGCCGCGCCGCGATGGGCACGCTGCGTGCCCGCCGCCTCCGCGGCCGGGTGGCGCTCACCCTGGACCCGGAGCCGGACCCGATCCCCCGGGCCGTGCTGACCCTCGACTCCGACCTGCCACCGGAGCCGGCGCTGTTCCTACGGGCCGCCGAGGCCGCGACCCGGATGTACGACCTGCCGCTGGCCGAGCGGCTGGCGCGCGCGGCCGCTGCCACCGGCGACATCGCCGCCAGGGTCGTGCACGGCGCGGCGCTCTCCTGGCTCAGCCGCGGCGAGGAGGCCGAGGCGATCCACGAGGACATCGTCGCCACCGCGTCCGACCCGGGGCTGCTCGCGATGGTGCAGCTGCACCGCACCGGCAACCTGCTCTTCACGATGGCCCGGCCCGACGAGGCCCATCAGGCGCTGGCCGCAGCCGAGGCCACCGGGGCAGCCCCGGTCCACGTCGCCGCCATGGCGCTCGTCCTGGGCCTGGCGGACGGCGAGATCTCCGCCGTGCTCGCCCGGGCGCCGCAGCTGCTGCGGAGCGATCTTCCCGACGACCTGGCCGGCATCCTGGTCGCCACCTCCGCGTCCGCGGCGGCCGCCGTCACCGGTGACCGCGAGCTTCTCGACGAGGCCGCGGTCGTGGGTGGGCTGACCGCCGACCGGGTGCCGACCGTCATCCCCGGCTTCGGGCTCGCCGACTTCCAGGTGCTCGGGCACCGTCTTGCCGGCACACCGGACCGGGGCGCGGACCTGGCCCGGAGGATGCGGGCCGCATCGGCCGACCTCCCCGGGCCGGCCAGGCTCATGGGCCTCGTCGTCGCAGGTCACGCGGCCCTTGCCGAGGGTCGTCTGCTCGATGCGCTGCTCTCGCTGCGCGAGGCCTGGGCCGCGCTGGAGGGCTCCGGCCACGAGTTCCGGTTCCGGTGCCGTACGTTGCTGGCGACCGCCCTCGCACAGGCTGGTCGACCGGAGAGCGCCGCGCCGCTGCTGGCGGGCGTGGCTGCCGGGCACCATCCGGCGTACCGGCTCTATCTGCCCGACGATCGTCTCGCGCTGGCGTGGGGTGCCGCGGCCGAGGGGTGGACGACCGAGGCGATCGGCCACGCGGCCGCCGCGGCGGATCTCGCTCGCGAGGCGGGTTCGCCGGCGTACGAGGTCCTCGCCTGGCAGACCGCGGTCCAGCTCGGCGACACGACCGTGGCGCCGGCCCGTCGGCTCGCCCCGCTCGCCGGGCTGGGCCTCCGCGCCGACGCGGCTCTGGCCCATGCCCGAGCGTGGGCGGACCAGGACGGCGACGCCCTGCTCCGGGTGGCGCATGCCTGGGCCCGGCTCGGTGATCTCGTCGCCGCGGGCGACGCGGCCGCGCAGGCCGCCGAGGTCCACCGCCGCGCGGGACGGCAGGGGTCGGCCCTGACCGCGGCGAACGTCGCCGCGAAGCTGGCGGAGAGGTCGGGCGCGCGCACGCCGGCGCTGGTGGTCGCGGCCCGGCCGCTGCCGCTGACCGCCCGTGAGCGCGAGATCGCCGCCCTGGCCGCCCGAGGGTTGTCGAACAAGGACATCGCGGCGCGACTGACCCTGTCGGTGCGCACCGTCGAGGGCCACCTCTACCGGGCCGGCCACAAGCTCGGCGTCTCCGAACGAGCCGGGCTGGCCGACCCTCTCGGAGTCGAGTAGCGCACTACTCGCACCGCTCCGGCTCCAGCGGCGGATGCTGAACGCACCCGACCGAAGGAGGAGTCATGAGCACCACCTACGTACGGCCCAACGAGGGCCAGCACAGCCCGATGATCGACGGCGACCATGTCGCGAAGGCCGCCGTCAAGGACGCCCAGGGGGCCTTCGAGGTCTTCGAGGTGATCGCACCCGCCGCCCCGATGACGCCGCCGCACGTCTCGCCGTGGAGCGGGGTTCTGTACCTGCTCGAGGGCCGCATCACGGCGTATGTCGACGGTAGGTCCTACGACGTCGAGCCCGGCGGACTGGTCGTCTTCCCGGCGGGCACCCCTGGCACCTTCGAGGTCGTCGGCGACTCCGCCCGCGCTCTCGCGATCACCACCGGCGACGGCGCCGGCCGGTTCTTCGCCGACTTCGCCAGCTCCGTTCCCGCGGACCTCTCGGCCGCGGACTCGATGGCCGCGATCCTGTCGGTCACCGAGCGTCACGGCGTCGCGCTGGCCGGAACCACCCGTTGACAAAGATGGCATCGGTGTTGATCCTGTGAGACATGACAAGCGATATGTCTCACAGGATAGCCGCGTACGTTCCCCCTTCCGGACCGTCCTGGGCCGACCCGTGGCCGATGTACGCCGCGCTGCGCGAGCACGACCCGGTCCACCACGTCGCTCGGGGTGACTACTGGGTCCTGACCAGGCACGACGACGTCTTCGCGGCGGTGCGTGACCACGAGACGTACAGCTCGACCGGCGGGCTGACGACGGCTCATGACGAGCTCGAGCGGATCGGGCTGGCCGACAACCCGCCGATGGTGATGACCGATCCGCCGGCCCATACGGCGTTCCGGAAGCTGGTGAACCGCGGGTTCACGCCGAAGCAGGTCGAGGACGTGACTCCCCGGGTCACGCAGTTCGTCGTCGAGCGGGTCGAGCAGATCAGGGCAGCGGGCGGTGGCGACATCGTCACGGAGCTGTTCAAGCCGCTGCCGAGCATGGTGGTGGCCCACTACCTCGGCGTGCCCGAGGTGGACTGGGATCGGTTCGACGTGTGGACCGACGCGATCGTGACGGCCAACGCGGCACAGGACGAGAGCATCGGAGCCGGGGCCGCCGCCGAGCTGATGGGTTACTTCGCCGAGCTGATCGAGCGGCGCCGGCGGGAGCCCGGTGACGACACGGTCTCCCATCTCGTCGCTGCCGGGGAGGCAGACGACGGCGCCGGTCTGCTGCGGGTGCTCGCGTTCGCCTTCACGATGGTCGCGGGCGGCAACGACACGACGACCGGACTGCTGGGTGGTGGCCTGCCGCTGCTGGCAGACCGCCCTGACCAGCGCGAGCTCGCTCTGCAGGACGTCCCGGCCGCCGTCGAGGAGCTGCTGCGGCTCACCTCGCCCGTGCAGGGGCTCGCCCGGACCACCACCCGCGACGTCACGATTCACGACGTCACGATTCCCGCGGGGAAGAAGGTCCTGCTCTGCTACGCGGCCGCCAACCGGGATCCGCGCGCCTTCGGCGCCGACGCCGAGGAGCTCGACGTCACCCGTCGGCCCCGGCAGATCCTGACCTTCGCTCACGGGGCGCATCACTGCCTGGGTGCCGCGGCGGCCCGGATGATGGGCCGGGTGACGCTCACCGAGATACTCACCCGGATGCCGTCCTTCACCGTCGACCACGACTCCCTGCGGTGGGCGCCGGGGAGCTACGTACGCAGGCCTGTGAGTCTCCACATCGAGGTAAACGGATGAGCGAGCGCCAGCGAGTGACCTGTAAGTACTTCATCGGGCCGCGTCCGTATTCTGGCGCTCGCGCTACGGAGGTGGCCCGATGAGCTGGCTCGAGGCGGAGCGGACCGAGCTCGCCGCCGAGCGGATCCTCGACGCCGCCGGCGAGCTCTTCGTGGAGCGAGGCGTCGACAAGCCGGGCATGGACGAGGTGGCCCGCGCGGCCGGCTGCTCGCGCGCGACTCTGTATCGCTACTTCGAGAACCGGCAGGCGCTGATCTACGCCTTCGCCCATCGCGAAGCGCGGCTCATCACCAAGCAGGTCGCCCAGGTCGTGACCGCCGTGTCCGACCCCCGCCACCGAGTGGTCGAGGCCGTCGTGGCCTGCCTCGCCGCCGTGCGCGAGCGCCCCCACCTCGCCGCCTGGTACGCCGGTGACAGCACCCTGCTGCGCGAGGTGCTCCGCGACTCCCCGGTCATCCGCGGTGTCGCACAGAGCTACCTCGCCTCCGACTCGGAAGCCACCGATCCCGACCTCGCCGACTGGATCTTGCGGATCATCCTGTCGTTCCTCTCCAACCCGGGCGACGACGAAGAAGCAGAGCGCCGCCTGCTAGAGCGATTCCTCCTGTCACCGCCCGCGTAGGTCCTGTCTCACAAGTCCGTTCGCGGTGCGGCCAGCAGACCAGGACCCTGCTCGAGGCGAGTCCGGACCACGCGTCCTAACCTACGACCGCGCCTGACCACACCGTCCCCTCGAGGAGCACGACATCAACGACACGATCGACGACATCGTCGTCCGACCCCTCTCGAGCCAGGACGAGCTCGACCTGTTCCTCCGGCTCTCCTACGTGCTCGACGACGAGCTGGCTGATGACCTGGCCGAGGGGCGGCGTCGCCCCGAGTGGATGTGGGTCGCCACCAGCGGTGACCGCCTGCTTGCCCGCGCCTCGTGGTGGGGTCGACCGGGCACGACGGTGCCGGACGTCCTGGACTTCTTCGACCTCGACGACACCCTGGAAGCGGACGCGGCCATCGGGATCGGAGACCGGCTCCTGCGTACCGCGCTGGCCGCCGTCGTGCCGGCCGGTTCAACGCCCCCGGAGTACGGGCGCTACATCCCGCCCGACTGGCGGGACGATCCGGCCGCGCGACGCGTCGTCGAGTCGCGCATGTCCGTCCTCCAGGGGCTCGGGGCGACCCCGCTCGTGGAGCGTCTCCGCCTCGAGTGGCGGGCCGGCTCCCCTGTTCCGGTCCCGAGCGAGCGCCTGCGATTCCGGTCAGTGAGCGATCGTGACGAGCTCGTGGCCCTGATGGAGCCGGTCCTGCAGGGCACGCTTGACGCTCACAGCCAGGCCGACCTCGAGACGATGTCACCTGCGGACGTTGCCGCCAAGCACTTCGACGACGAGTTCGCCGGGTTCTCCAGCCCGCAGGAGTGGTGGCAGGTGGCCGAACTCGAGGACGGTGAACCAGTCGGCTTCGTCATCCCCGCCCGGAACAGCTACCACGCGATCATCGCCTACGTCGGTGTCCTGCCCGCGCATCGCGGCCATGGCTACATCGACGACCTGCTGAGCGAAGGCACGCGGATCCTCGCCGACCAGGACGTCCCGAGGATCCGGACGTCTACGGACCTCGGCAACACCCCGATGGCACAGGCCTTCGGGCGTGCCGGCTACGTCAACTTTCAGCGAGCGATCAACATGTCCTGGTCGTGACCTGACCGCACTTCTATGAAAACGTCGGCCGTTGCTGGTCGGGCGGCCCTTGCCGTGCCGACGAGCCACCGTCGAAGATGAATCGCGAGCGACCGGATCTCTCCGGGGCCGCGAGAGGAGACACATGCAGCAGGTCAAGGCCGTCATCGCCCGTGCCAAGGGGGCGCCCGTCGAGCTCGTGACGATCAACGTTCCCGAGCCAGGACCGGGCGAGGCGGTGGTGAAGATCCAGTCGTGCGGGGTGTGCCACACCGACCTCCACTACCGGGAGGGCGGGATCAACGACGAGTTCCCGTTCCTGCTGGGTCACGAGGCCGCCGGGATCGTCGAGGCGGTGGGTCCGGACGTGACCGACGTGGCGCCGGGCGACTTCGTGGTGCTCAACTGGCGCGCGGTCTGCGGCAGCTGCCGGGCGTGCAAGCGCGGTGAGCCGCAGTACTGCTTCGCCACGTTCAACGCCACCCAGAAGATGACGCTCGAGGACGGCACGGAGCTCTCGCCCGCGCTGGGCATCGGCGCCTTCGCGGAGAAGACGCTGGTCGCGGCGGGTCAGTGCACGAAGGTCGACCCGGAGGCCCGGCCCGCCGCTGTCGGCCTGCTCGGCTGTGGCGTGATGGCCGGTATCGGTGCCGCCATCAACACCGGCGGCGCGACCCGCGGGAGGTCGGTGGCCGTCATCGGGTGCGGCGGTGTCGGAGTGGCCGCGATCGCCGGTGCGGCGCTGGCCGGGTCGAGCCCGGTCATCGCCGTCGACATCGACGCCAAGAAGCTGGAGCGCGCCGCGGCCATGGGCGCGACGCACACCGTGGACTCCTCGCAGACCGACCCGGTCGAGGAGATCCGGCGGATCTGCTCGGAGACGTACGAAGGTGCCGAAGGCGCCGACATCGTCGTCGAGGCGGTCGGACGCCCGGAGACCTGGAAGCAGGCCTTCTACGCCCGCGACCTGGCCGGCACCGTCGTGCTCGTCGGCGTGCCCACGCCCGACATGTCGGTGCCTGAGATCCCGCTCCTGGACGTCTTCGGCCGCGGTGGCGCACTCAAGTCCAGCTGGTACGGCGACTGCCTCCCCAGCCGCGACTTCCCGATGCTGGTCGACCTCTATCGCCAGGGGCGTCTCGACCTGGACGCCTTCGTGAGCGAGGAGATCGGGATCGGCGACATCGAGGCTGCCTTCGAGAAGATGCACCGGGGCGAGGTCCTGCGCTCGGTGGTGGTGCTCTGATGGCCGTACGTGTGGACCACGGCGTCACGAGCGGCACCTTCAGCCTCGACGGCGAGACGCACCAAGTGGACAACAACGTCTGGGTGGTCGGTGACGACCAGGAGTGTCTGGTCATCGACGCACCGCACTCGGTGGAGGACATCTTGGCGGTGGTGGACGGTCGCCGCGTGAAGGCGATCGTCTGCACCCACGCCCACGACGACCACGTACGCGTGGCGCCGGCACTGCGGGAGGCCGTTCGGGCCCCGATCCTGCTGCATCCTGAGGACCGGCCGTTGTGGGAGCTCACCCACCCCGATGAGCTGTGGGACGCGGACCTCTCCGACGGCCAGGTCATCGAGATCGGCGACACCTCTGTGACCGTCCTGCACACGCCGGGTCACGCGCCCGGGGCGGTCTGTCTGTCGGTGCCGTCGCTGGGATGCGTCTTCACCGGCGACACCCTGTTCCAGGGTGGTCCCGGGGCGACCGGGCGCTCCTTCAGCGACCGGCCAACCATCGAGTCGTCGATCCGGGCCAAGCTGTTCACGCTTCCCGGCGAGACGGTCGTCCACACCGGGCACGGCGACGACACCACGATCGCCGCCGAGGCCTCCGGCCTGGGCTGATCAGCGTTCGGCGGCCGCGAACTCCGCGCGCATCCAGGCGCACCACTCCAATGCCGTACGCCGTGACCGGATGCCTCCTTCGAGGGTGATCCGCGTGGCGAACAGCGGGTTCGAAGGGTCGCGGACGCCGGGACGGTCGGCGATCTCGGCCAGCTCCTCGAGATAGCGGGCGAGTACGCCCTGATGGACCGCCTCGAGCCGGCCGACCAGCTCGGTGGCGGCGTCGGGCTCGACGGTCCAGATCGACCACAGCCGGAGGATTTCCAGGTCACGGACCGGCTGGGGCTCGAGGTCGCCGACGACCCATGCCGCCAGAGCGTCCCGACCGGTCTCGGTGATCCGGTAGCGCTTCGTCGGCCTGGGGCCGGCTCCCTCGATGACCTCGTGCTCGACCAGCCCGGCGGCGTCGAGACGGTTCAGCTCCGGGTATATCTGGGAGTGGCGGGCGGTCCAGAAGTAGCCGATCGGCTGCCGCATCCGCTGCGCGACCTCGTAGCCGGTGCTCGCCCGCCGTGCCAGCAGGCCGAGGATCGCGAAGCCGAGGTTGGAAGCGGTCACCTCGGGGTCTTTCATATGTCAATATTGACATATGCGGAGCGTGAAGGGCGTAGCGGCCGGGGCGGCGATCCTCGGCGTGGTGCTGGCCGGGTGCGGTGCGGAGAACGGTGCCGAGGGGGATGGTGGGCCGGGCTCGGCGAAGGAGTCGGGCCCCGTGCTGCCGACGGACGGCCCCTATATCGAGGGCGAGCTCGGCGGCTGTTTCCTGCCGGAGACCGACGCCGGGGTGGAACCGATGCAGGTCGCCGGCAAGGACCTCGAGCTGCCGGCCATCCGCTTCTCCCCTCCGGACGGCCAGGATCCGTCGGCGGTGCTGGTGATGCTCCACCAGACCGACGGAGACCGCTGCGGCTGGGGCGACTTCGCGATCCTGGCGGCCCTCCAGGGCGTCGCCGGCCTCTCCTTCGACCTTTGCGGCTATGGCGATGCCGACTGCGGGATCAAGGATCCCGACGACCCGGTGCCGCAGGTGCAGGCCGTTCTGAGCGAGGTCGCGAAGCATTGGCCGGATGCGCCGGTCGTGCTTGTCGGTGCCTCGATGGGAGGCAGCCAGACCGTACGGGCCGTCGCCGCCGGCGTGGACGTCGACGGCTGGGTGGACCTGTCGGGGCCGTCGAACTGGGCCGGTGTCGACCTGGCCTCGGTCGCCGACTCGATCAGCACGCCTGGCCTGATCGCCATCGCCGAGGACACCGACGGTGCCGAGGAGGCCGACGCCGCCCAGGCGCTGGCGCAGGCCACGTCCTCGGAGTTCGTCCCCGCCGAGGCAGGGCACGGCTGGGAGCTGGTGGTCGAGGAGGGCCGGCTCTCGCCGCTCGGCCAGCAGGTCCTCACGTACGCCACGAGTTGACCTCGGCTGGCGATCAGAGACCGACCTCGCGGTCCAGTCGGGCGATCTGGCCGTCGGCGAGGGCCAGCAACGGTGACCCGGACGGCAGCAGGGTCCGGAGCCGGAGCCACATCTCGTAGTCGTCGGCGCCCCACGCCGACCTGGTCCAGGTCGAGACCAGGTCGGGCTGACCCGACTGCAGCACCGCCGCCCGCAGCTGCTGCGCCAGGGTCTCGCGGAGCCGGACCACGCCCGGCGCGACCGAGCGCGGCAGGATCGGGCCGCGATAGCAGCGGAGAGCTCCGGCGACGTCGCCCACCGCGAGCTGTGCCTCGACGCCCAGCCAGTCTCCGGTCACCTCGGTCGTGAGCCGGTAGGGCCGGGAGGCGAGGAACTCCTCCCCGAGCAGGTTGCGCAGGCGGTTCAGCTCGGCGCGGAGCGTCGAGGAGCCGCCGTCGTCCTCGTACAGGAGGACCGCGAGCTCGTCGCCCGAGAGGCCGCGCGGGGCGCTCGCGAGGAGCAGGAAGATCTCGCTGTGGCGGGGGGAGAGCCGCAGCTGCGCGCGATGCCCACGGCCGTCGTCGATCGAGAGCAGCAGGTCCTGACGGCCCAGGGTCTCCACGGCGATGCGTGCCCAGCCGGGCCGGGTCTCGGGCTGTCTCGGCAGGAGCTGCTCGCGAGCGAGCTCGGACTCCGCGAGTCTCGCGGCGGCGCGCACCATCGCCATCGTCTGGGGTACGACGATGGAGTCACCTCCGGTGATGTCGAGGACCCCGAGCAGGCGGGAGTCGCCCGGGTCGTGGATCGGGGTCGCGGCGCAGCTCCACTGCTGCACCGACCGCCGGAAGTGCTCGGCGGCGACGACGCTGGTCGGGCGCTCGAGCCTCAGCGCGAGCCCGGGTGCGTTCGTGCCGGCGAGGCGCTCGTCCCAGTTGCTCCCCTCGACGAAGCCGATCCGCTCGGCGCGCCGGAGCGCCGCCGGAGCACCGCACACCCAGAGCAGCTGACCGGCCTCGTCCGAGACGGCCATGATCGCGTCGCAGTCGCGCGCCGCCTGCCCGAGCACGTCGTCGAGGAGAGGGAACACACGAGCCAGCGGATGGGCGGCGCGTACGTCCTGGAGCTGGTCCTCGGGGAGGGTGATCGGCGCGTGCGCGTCGTCTGCGGTCACCCCGGCGGCAGCCGACCGGTGCCACGAGTCCGCCACGGCTGCGCGCATGGAGGGGCTCTGTTCCGTCTCGCTCATCCCGACCTCCTCTGACGATCAGGGTCACATTCAAAGGTTGCATTCACGTTGCATCCGTCGATCTCGTCCACGTCCGGTGACCGCAACGTTGCTGCAACCTCGACGTTTCTAGCGTCTGTGACCACGCTCACATCCCAACGCCTGAACTGCCTGAGGAGAAATCCCGATGACCGTATACACAGCTCCCGGCCAGCCCGACTCGCTGGTCACCGTCCAAGGCCGCTACGGCCACTACATCGGTGGCGCCTGGGTCGACCCGGTCAAGGGTGCCTACTTCGAGAACATCTCGCCGGTGAACGGCAAGCCTTTCACCGAGATCGCCCGGGGCACGGCCGAGGACATCGAGGCCGCCCTGGACGCCGCACATGCTGCCGCTCCGTCGTGGGGGAAGACCTCGACGACGGAACGGGCCAACATCCTGCTCAAGATCGCCGACGTGATGGAGGAGAACCTCACCGCGATCGCCGTCGCCGAGACCTGGGAGAACGGCAAGCCGGTCCGCGAGACGCTGGCCGCCGACATCCCGCTCGCCATCGACCACTTCCGCTACTTCGCCGGCGTGCTGCGTGCCCAGGAGGGCACGATCGGTGAGATCGACGAGAACACCGTGGCGTACCACTTCCACGAGCCGCTGGGCGTCGTCGGCCAGATCATCCCGTGGAACTTCCCGATCCTGATGGCGGTCTGGAAGCTCGCCCCGGCGCTCGCCGCGGGCAACTGCGTGGTCCTGAAGCCGGCCGAGCAGACGCCCTGGTCGATCCTCAAACTGGTCGAGCTCGTCGGCGACCTGCTGCCCGCCGGCGTACTCAACGTCGTCAACGGCTTCGGCGTCGAGGCCGGCAAGCCGCTGGCCTCCTCGCCGCGCGTCGCCAAGGTCGCCTTCACCGGTGAGACCACCACCGGCCGCCTGATCATGCAGTACGCCAGCCAGAACATCATCCCGGTGACCCTGGAGCTCGGCGGCAAGAGCCCGAACATCTTCTTCGACTCCGTCGCCGCCGAGAAGGACGCCTTCTACGACAAGGCACTCGAGGGCTTCACGATGTTCGCCCTCAACCAGGGCGAGGTCTGCACCTGTCCGTCGCGTGCGCTCGTCCAGCGCTCGATGTACTCCGACTTCGTCGGCGACGCCATCGCCCGGGTCGAGAAGATCAAGCAGGGCAACCCGCTCGACGACACCACGATGATCGGCGCCCAGGCCAGCAACGACCAGCTCGAGAAGATCCTGTCCTACATCGAGATCGGCAAGGACGAGGGCGCCAAGGTCCTCACCGGTGGCGAGCGGACCATCCTCGAGGGCGACCTCGCCGAGGGCTACTACGTACAGCCGACCGTCTTCGAGGGCGACAACTCGATGCGGATCTTCCAGGAGGAGATCTTCGGACCGGTCGTGTCGCTGACCGGCTTCGACGACGAGGCCGACGCCCTCAAGGTCGCCAACGACACCCTGTACGGCCTCGGCGCCGGCGTCTGGTCGCGCGACGGGTCCCAGGCCTTCCGCGCCGGCAAGGAGATCAAGGCCGGCAGGGTCTGGACGAACTGCTACCACGCCTACCCGGCCCACGCGGCCTTCGGCGGCTACAAGCAGTCCGGCATCGGTCGCGAGACCCACAAGATGATGCTGGACCACTACCAGCAGACCAAGAACCTGCTCGTCAGCTACAGCCCCGACGCACTCGGGTTCTTCTGATGAGCGCGACCCACGCCCCCTCCCTTCCGGCGCGGGTCGCCGTGACCGACGGGGCGGCGGACCTTCTCCGCCGCCTCGTCGGTATCCACGGGCCGGTCATGTTCCACCAGTCCGGTGGATGCTGCGACGGCTCCGCCCCGATGTGCTACCCGAGCGGCGACTTCATGCTCGGCGACGCCGACATCCACCTGGGCGACCTGGACATCGGGCTGGACCAGAAGGTGCCGGTCTGGATGTCGCGCTCGCAGTTCGAGTACTGGTCGCACACCCACCTCACCATCGACGTCGTCCCCGGACGCGGCGCCGGCTTCTCCCTGGAGGCGCCCGAGGGCGTGCGGTTCCTGATCCGGTCGCGACTGTTCACAGACGATGAGGCCGCGGTGCTCGGGTAGCGCGCCGCGACCAGCCGTGCGCGAGGTGGTTCGCTCCCTCTAGGTGCCGGATCCGGCGATCAGCAGAACATAGGCTCCTGAGCATGGACCATCGGGTGTTGTTGATCGTCGGGGTGGCGCTGGCGATCATGATCGCGGCGTCGGTGTTCGCGCGGCGTACGGGAGTGGCGGCGCCGCTGCTGCTCGTGGGGCTCGGGATCGGGGCGAGCTATCTGCCGGGGGCGCCGGAGATCGAGCTCGATCCGGAATGGATCCTGGCCGGCGTACTGCCGCCGTTGCTCTACTCCTCGGCCGTCAACCTGCCGGTGATCGACTTCCGGCGGAACCTCCGGCTGATCACCTGGCTCTCGGTCGTGATGGTGATCGTCTCGGCGCTGGTGATCGGGGCGGTCGTCCACTGGCTGTTCCCGGAGATCTCCTTCCCGCTCGCGGTCGCGCTCGGCGCGGTCGTCAGTCCCACCGACGCGGTCGCGGCGACGGCTATCGGGCGCCGGGTCGGGCTGCCGCCGCGGGTGATGACCGTGTTGGAGGGCGAGAGCCTGGTCAACGACGCCTCCGCCCTCGTCGTCCTCCGGACGGCGGTCGCGGGGATCGCGGCGGCCAGCTCCTTCTCGGTGGGACGTACGGCTCTGGAGTTCGGCTGGGCGGTGCTGGGGGCGCTCGTGATCGGCGGCATCGTCGGCTGGCTCACGGTGCTGCTCCGCCAGCGCCTGGACGACCCGGTGCTCAACACGACGATCTCGTTCGCGGTGCCGTTCATCGCCTACTTCCCCGCCGAGGAGCTGAACGCGTCCGGAGTGCTCGCCGTCGTCGTCGCCGGGCTGGTCACCGGCGGGCTCGGCAGCCGCCGGTTCAGCGCCCGCGACCGGCAGACCCAGGCGACCACCTGGACGACGTTCAACTTCATCCTGGAGAGCGGCGTCTTCCTGGCGATGGGCTACCAGCTGCCCGGGCTCGTCGACGCCGCCCGCGGCGAGACCACTCTGGGCCAGATGGCCGGGCTGGTCCTGATCGTGGTCGGCCTGCTCGTCGCGCTCCGGTTCCTCGGGCTCGCCGGGCCTGCGCTCCGGGACCGGGAGGAGAACAAGGAAGAGGTACGCACCCGCCTCGACCAGTTCGAGGAGAAGCTCGACTCGCTGACCCCCGTCGACGACCGGGAGGACGCCCGGATCACCTCGGCCCGGCGGCGACTGGCGCGGGGCCGGGCGGACATCGACTTCGAGGAGCGCGAGCCGATCACCAGGCGTGGCTTCCTGATCATCGGCTGGGCCGGGATGCGTGGCGTCGTCACGGTCGCCGCCGCCCACACCATCCCGGCCGGCACCTCCCACCGGGCGACCGTGGTGCTCGCCGCCTTCCTGGTAGCGCTCATCACGCTCGTGCTCTTCGGTCTCACCCTCCCGGCGGTCATCCGCCGGATGCGCTTCCCGGGTGAGTCGTCGGCGGACCGTCACGACGCGTTCCGGGCGCTGCTCCGCCAGGTCGGCGAGGATGCGATCGACAACCTCGGACCGCTCGAGTCGCAGACCATCGACGGCGAGCCGATCGACCCCCAGCTGGTGACGAAGCTCAAGGACCGCATCCTTCCGCGGGTGCTCGCGGGCGTACGAGACGCGCCCAGCATCAGGCCAGACGTGATGGAGCAGACGGTGATCCTGCAGCTGCGCTACCTGGACGCGATGCGCGACGCGCTCGCCGCCGAGCGCAGCATCGGCGCCTACGGCTCTCACACCTACCGGAAGGTCGAGGCGATCCTCGACGACATGGAGAGGCGGCTCGACGCGAGCTGAGCGGCCCGGCCGGTCAGCTCTGGCGGGCGTCGTAGCGTCGGCGCTCGTCCTCGATCCGGGGGTTGTGCCGGATCGCCCACTCGGCCAGTCTCACCGCCGGCCCGACGAGCGTCCTGCCCATCTCGGTCAGCTCGTACTCCACCCGTGGAGGCACCTCCGGATAGCTCGTACGCGCCACCAGACCGTCGCGCTCCAGATGGCGGAGCGTGAGGGTGAGCATGCGCTGCGAGATCCCTGGCACGCGCGTCTTGAGGTCGCCGAACCGGGCTCGTCCGCCGTCGAGGGTGGCGATCACCAGCAGGCTCCACTTGTCACCGATGCGGTCCAGGATGCCGCGGATCGCGCGGCCGCCGTCTCCCCTGATCAGGCAGGCCTTCTCGTAATCCGACATCGCACTCCCTCTGTCGCTCGGGCACACCCATGTGCCTTTTGTACGCCTCCCGGAACCCGGCCATGCTGGTTCTCGATCGGTTAGTTACTCATCGTAACCAAGGAGTTCGACATGGTGGTCGCGTATTGGATCGTCGCCGGCTTGCTGGCGGCCTTCTACCTGTACTCGGGTGGGATCAAGGTCGTTCGGAGCCAGGAGCAGCTGGCGCCCATGATGGCGTGGGCCGGCACCGCGATCCCGATGGCCGGTGTCAGGGCCATCGGTGTGGTCGAGGTCGCCGGTGCGCTGGGGCTGATCCTTCCGCCGCTGACCGGTATCGCCCCGAGCCTGGCCGTCTGGGCGGCCGGAGGTCTGGCGCTCGTGCAGGTGCTCGCGGCGCTCTTCCACCTCTCGCGCGGCGAGAGGGGCGACCTGTGGCTCAACGCGGTCCTGGCGGTGGTCGCGCTCGCCACGCTGGTCCTGGCCACTCGCCGGTGATCGTCGCTGGCCGTGGTCAGACGGTCTCGAAGCCGGCCATCATCGCCATGTCCTCGTGCTCCAGGTTGTGGCAGTGGATGAGGAACCTGCCGGCGTACTTCTCGAACTTCACCCTGACCCGGACGGCCTCGTAGGGGCGTACGTCGACGGTGTCCTTCCAGCCGAGGTCCATCGGACCCGGTCCGCGGTTGCCGCGCCGCAGGACCTGGAAGGGCGAGAGATGCACGTGGACGGGGTGGTGCGCGTCGGTGAAGAACTCCCAGATCTCGGTGGACTCCAGCGGCACCTTGGCCTGCGGGACCGCCGGGTCGAACGGCTTGCCGTTGATCCCCCAGCCCCGTCGGCCGTGCACGCTCGCCTTGCGGAAATGCCACCTGCGGACGACGGCGCCCTCGGGCTTCTCGGGCTCGGGTACGTCGGCCAGCCGCCGCGGGATCTGGACATCGTCGGCCGCGCGCCGGGCGATGCGGAACCGCATCACCTGAGCGGTCCGGCCGGTGCCGAGACCGTTGCGCATCTCGACTGTCGTCCCCGGCGCGAGCGAGCGGAAGTCGACGACGACGTCGAACCGCTCGCCGGAGGCCATCGTGATCTCGCCGTGCTCGACCGGGGCTGCGAGCAGCCCGCCGTCGGAGCCGATCTGGGTGAACGTCACCGGCTGCCCGTCGGAGGTCCGCAGGCTCAGTGCGTAGCGGCGCGCGTTGGAGGCGTTGAGCAGCCGCAGCCGATACTGCGCCGCCTCGACCTCCGCCTCGGGCCACGGGGCACCGTTGACGAGGATGACGTCGCCGAGCACGCCGGCCATGTAGCGGTCCTCGACCCCGGGCTCGCCGAGAAGCTCCGGGTCGAGCGCGGGATAGCGCAGCGTGCCGTCCTCGTCGAAGGCCCGGTCGGCGATCATCAGCGGGATCTCCCGCTCGCCCCGTGGCAACGAGAGCGCCTCCTCCTCGTCGTCGCGGATGATGTGGAAACCGGCCAGCCCACGCCACACCTGCGGGCCGGTGAAGTCCATTCGATGGTCGTGGTACCAAAGCGTCGTCGCGGGCTGCTCGAGCGGATAGCGGTAGTCCCGCTTTCCTGTCGTGACCAGCGCCTTCGGGTCGGCCATGGCCTCGTGAGCGCCGTGACCGTCCCCGTGACCGGCATGCTGGGCGTGGTGCGACTCGAAGCCCGGCGGGACCAGAAGGTCCGTCGGCCAGCCGTCGCTCTTCGCCGGGGTGTGCCCGCCGTGGAGATGAGTCGCGGTCGGCAGTGTGAGGGAGTTGGTGTGGCGTACGGTCACGGCCTCGTCGCGGCGGGTCTCCAACGTCGGCCCGGGGAAGACCCCGTCGTACGTCATCATCTCGGTCCGCAGCCCGGGCAGGATCTCCACCGAGGCGGTGCGCTGAGAGATCTCGATCATCTCGCCCGAAGGCCGCTTGACCGGCGGCAACGGCAACGGAGTCGCGTACGCCTTCGGCAGCCGTGCCGCGCTGCGCAGGATCCGTCCGGTCTGCTCGGGGGCCTCGCCGCACGCGACCAGCGATCCGGCGACCGGGGCAGCCAGTCCGGCGCCGAGAAGAGTGCGTCGCCCGATCCTCATCCCCGAACCTCCCGCGGGCCGCCGGCGCCGCGGCGCAGGGCGGCGATGGCCACGGCCACCGCGATGCCGACGGTGAGGACACCGACCGGGACGTGCAGCTGGAGGACCCGGGTGTAGCCGAGGATCGCCTGGACGTGGATGAGGAAGAAGAGCGCGACCGACCAGATGAGGAACCACCAGCGCCCGTGCATCGCCACGACGGCGCCCGCGGCGACCGGCAGCAGCAGGCCGAGGCCCTGCAGCGCGACCGCGCCCGCGGAGTGGAGGCCCAGCGCCTCGAAGGTGCCGGCGAAGTAGGAGCCGATGAAGATCGGTTGCCCGATCGCGAAGAGCGCGGTCAGAACCGCGACGGCTCGGAAGCAGAAGAGGCTGACGCGTGGTCGGCGCTCGCGTGGTGGCGGCGCGGTCGGGATCTCGGTGGTGGTCACATCTCGACAATAGGTAGCCGAGGTACGTATGGCGTCGGGCGTTTCCCTGAGATCGCCCCAGGGTTGCCGTCAGGGTCGAGGACCCGCTCGGGTCGCGTCCCGATAACTGGTTGCGACCGCAGCGCCGAACTTCGGATACTGGTCGACTTTGCTGCTTGCCGAAGGAGTACGCCTTGACCAACCTGCCGTCTGGCCACGCCCAGGTTCTCGACCTGATCAGAACGTCCGTCGCCCGGGACGGGCGGTTCGACGGACTCGCCGCCGGAGGATCACTGCTCACCGATGATCTCGACCGCTACTCCGATCTCGACCTCGTGGTGGTCGTCGGTGACGATCATCATTGGGCGGTGATGGAGCAGCGCCGTGAGATCGCGGCCGAGTGGATGCCCTTGCTGGCGGCATTCACCGGCGAGCACGTGGGTGAACCCCGGCTGTTGATCTGTCTGTGTGCCGACCCGCTCCTGCATGTCGATCTCAAGTTCGTGCGGGCAGATGAGCTCGAGCGCCGGATCGAGAACCCCCTGGTCATCTGGGAGCGCGACCAGACGGTCTCCCGCAGCATCGCCAGGACCGAGCCAAGTCCGTTGGCCGTCGATCCCCAGTGGATCGAGGACAGGTTCTGGATCTGGGTGCACTACGCGGCAACCAAGCTGGGCCGAGGCGAGCTCTTCGAGGTCCTGGAGTTCCTGAGCTTCCTGCGAAGCGAGGCGCTCGTACCTCTGGCACAGCACGTGCGTGGACTCACGCCCCGGGGCGTCCGGCGGTTCGAGCAGCGCGCGCCGGACCTGGTCCCGCTCGTAGCGGGCACCGTGGCCTCGCACGACTGGGACGAGTGCGCCGCTGCGGTCGCTCGATGCGTCGAGATCTACCGGAGCTTGCGGGGCCAGCTGTCGGTCCCGATCGGAGTGAGTGCCGAAGCCGAGGACGCGTCGGTCGCGTACCTGGATACCGTCGTTGCCGACGGTCCGGCGCCGAGGTCTGCAGTCTGATCCCGCCTGCGCCGGGAGGGTGAAGCGTGTCCCCGGGTCAGTGGTTGGAGAAGACCTCGTCGCGGGCCGTGTCGAGACCGATCTGGAGGGCGCCGCGGAGCACGGGGTCGCCGGAGATCTCGGTGGGGACGACGGTGGGGACGTTGGGGCCGAGGGCGGCGATCGCCTTCTGCACGCGGGCGGCCAGGACCGGCCCGCCGGCGCGTCCGACCTCGCCCGCGAGCACGCACAGCTCGGGGTCGAGCACCACGCAGATGCCCGCCAGGCCGAGGGCGAGCCTCCTGGCCAGCTCCTCGAGGAACGGCTCGGCGCCGGGGTCACCGCCGGCGGCCGCGCGTACGCAGTCCACACCGCTGCCCTTCAGTCCGAACGCACGGGCGAGGATGTCCATGGCCTCGACGCTGACCAGCGACTGGAAGGCCGCGTGCTGCGGGCTGTCGGTGCCGTGGGGCGTGGAGGCGCCCGGAACCGCCAGATAGCCGATCTCGCCGGCACCGCCGCCGGCGCCGCGGTGGAGGCGACCATCGACGATCACCGCGAGGCCCAGCCCGCGGTCGATCCAGGCGAGCACCGAGTCCTTGACTCCGTGGGAGGCTCCGGCGGACTGCTCGGCGAGCCCGGCCAGGTTGACGTCGTTCTCGATCAGTATCGGCCGCTGGAAGCTGCGCCGGAGGTCCTGAAGGACGCCCGTGCGCCAGTCCGGCAGGTCGTTGGCGAAACGGAAGTCACCGGTGCGCGGGTCGATCATGCCGGGCGTACCGATCGAGAGGCAGCGGAGCTGCGACATCGTGATGCCGGCGCTCCGGGTGGCGTCGGCGACGGTGGCCCGCACCGCCTCGACCGGGTCGGAGGCCTCATGGGGGTCGAGCGCGCCGGTGGCCAGCTCGGTGCCGGTGATGTCGGCGACCGACGCGGTGATCTGGTCGGGTCCGATGTGGAGGGCCGCGACATAGCCCGCCGCCGGGACCACGCCGTAGAGCGCGGCGTTGGGGCCGCGACCGCCCTGCTGGGTGCCGACGACCTCGACCAGGCCGCGCTCGCCGAGCCGGGTCAGCAGCTGTCCCGCGGTCACCTTCGAGAGGCCGACGAGCTCGCCGAGCCGGGTCTTCGTCACCGGCCCGTTCGAGAGCATCAGGTCGAGCGCCGCGCGGTCGTTGGTGTCGCGGATCAGGTGTGTCTTGGGCGGTCTGGACATCGGCGGCGCTCCTTTCGAGGGTCGGGGTGGCGTACGGAACGCCAACCTAACAATTGCAGGGCTCGCGCCGGGGTTTGTCCACGTTGGGTCTAGACGGTAACTGTAAAGGAACCTTACAGTGGGGCTTCGATCGCCATCCATCTCGACCCCCCATCAAGGAGTTTGGAATGCGTACTACCACGAAGATCGCCGTTCTCGGCGGGATCTTGCTGGCGCCCGTCCTGGCCATGTTGCCGACGAGCCCCGCAAGTGCGCACGGCTACATCTCGAACCCCCCGAGCAGGCAGGCCCAGTGTGCTGCCGGCACCGTCGAGTGCGGGGACATCAAGTACGAACCGCAGAGTGTCGAGGGCCCGAAGGGCCTGACCAGCTGCTCCGGCGGCAACTCGAGGTTCGCCGAGCTCGACGACGACTCCAAGAACTGGCAGGCCACACCGGTCGGCCGGTCCCAGACGTTCACCTGGTCGCTGAGCGCCCGGCACAGCACCAGCACCTGGCAGTACTTCATCGGTGGCACCAAGATCGCCGAGTTCGACGACGGTGGGGCGCAGCCGCCGGCCACCGTCGAGCACCAGGTCGACTTCGGGTCGTTCACCGGCCGGCAGAAGGTCCTCGCGGTCTGGAACGTCGCCGACACGACCAACGCCTTCTACGCCTGCATCGACGTGAACATCGGCGGCACCGCGACCGACCCGGAGACACCGGCGCCGGTGGCCGGTGAGTTCCCGGTCAGCGAGGAGCAGTTCAACCAGCTCTTCCCCAACCGCAACCCCTTCTACACGTACGCCGGCCTCGTCGAGGCGCTCAGCGCCTACCCGGAATTCACCAATGCTGGGGACGAGGCGGTGCAGAAGCGGGAGGCCGCTGCGTTCATCGCCAACGTCGCCCACGAGACCGGTGACCTGCTCTACGTCGTCGAGCAGAACGAGGCCAACTACCCGCACTACTGCGACCCCAACCAGTCCTACGGCTGCCCCGCCGGCAACGACCAGTACTACGGCCGTGGTCCGGTCCAGCTGAGCTGGAACTTCAACTACAAGGCCGCCGGGGACGCGCTCGGGATCGACCTGCTGAACAACCCGAACCTGGTCGCCACCGATCCGGCGGTCGCTTGGAAGACCGGGCTCTGGTACTGGAACACCCAGAACGGCCCGGGCACCATGACCCCGCACGCGGCGATGGTCAACGGCGCCGGATTCGGCGAGACCATCCGGTCCATCAACGGGTCCATCGAGTGCAACGGTGGCAATCCGGCCCAGGTGCAGAGCCGCGTCGACAACTACACCGAGGTCACCTCGCTGCTCGGAGTGGACCCGGGCGGGAACTTGTACTGCTGATACGACACTCGCCTGAAACCGGCGGCGTACGCAGCCCCACCTGCGTACGCCGCCGTGTTTCCGTTTTGTGACAAGCGCCCAACGAGGTTCTGCCTCCGTGCCGGTGTCGGCCGCCCGGCTGCGCCCCTACCTTCGAGTAGCAACCGGATCCCCGGACAGCCCGGGGCCGGACGGACGAAGGAGCATGCTCGGTGCTCAGATCACTCTCTCTCCGCATCGCCGCGGTCGCCGCGGCCGTCACTCTCCCCCTCTTCGGCCTGGTAGCGCCGGCCGAGGCGGAGAGCCCCTACGAGCGCGGGCCGGACCCGACGTCGGCCAGCGTTCTGGACAACGGCACGTTCTCCCTCTCCACCGCCTCGGTCTCCTCGCTGGTGACCGGCTTCGGCGGCGGGACGATCTACTACCCCACCTCCACCACCGCGGGGACCTTCGGCGGTGTCGTGCTCGCCCCCGGCTACACGGCCTCCTCGTCGTCCTACTCCGCGGTCGCGCGCCGGGTGGCCTCGCACGGGTTCGTGGTCTTCGCGATCGACACGAACTCCCGATACGACCAGCCCGACAGCCGCGGCTCGCAGATCCTGGCCGCGGTCTCCTACCTGAAGAACAACGCCTCCTCAACGGTCGCCTCGCGCCTGGACGAGAGCCGGATCGCGGTCTCCGGCCACTCCATGGGCGGCGGTGGCACGCTCGCCGCGGCCAACCAGGACTCCTCGATCAAGGCCGCTGTCGCGCTGCAGCCCTGGCACACCGACAAGACCTGGCCCGGCATCCAGATCCCGACCATGATCATCGGCGCGGAGAACGACAGCGTCGCGCCGGTCAGCTCGCACTCCGTCCCGTTCTACACCTCGGCCACCGGGGCCCGGGAGAAGGCGTACGGCGAGATCAACAACGGCGACCACTTCATCGCCAACACCGATGACGACTGGCAAGGGCGCCTGTTCGTCACCTGGCTGAAGAGGTACGTCGACGACGACACCCGCTACTCGCAGTTCCTCTGCCCGGCGCCGTCCTCGGTCAACCTGTCCGACTACCGCAACACCTGTCCGGACTGATCCGTCGGTCCTGACGCGAAGCCGGCCACCTCGGGAGAGGTGGCCGGCTCCGATAGGGTCGGATCATGGCCACGACCAGCCCGAAGGGTGAGGAGATCGTCGGATCACTGCTGCGTGGCCTAGACGTGATCGGCATCCTCAGCGAAGCCGAACAGCCGCTGTCGCTGGCCGAGGTGGCGACCCTCGCAGACACCTCCCGGGCCACCGCGCGGCGGCTGCTGCTGACCCTGGAACGCGTTGGGTACGTCCGCACCGACGGGCGCACCTTCCAGTTGCGCCCCAAGGTGATGGAGCTCGGCGACGCGTACCTCGAGGGGCTGGGGCTCCCGCGACTCCATCCTCATCTGACCTCGCTCGCCGAGCGGGTGCGTGACACCTGCTCGCTGACCGTCCTGGACGGCGACACGGTTGTCTACGTCGACCGTGTCAAAGCGGATCGGATGATGACGGTCAACATCGCGGTGGGCACCCGGATGCCGGCGTACGCGATGTCCAGCGGCCGCGTCCTGCTCGCCGACCTCGATCCCGAGGCGCTGCGCGACTACCTCGAGCATCTGCATGCCGAGCCGCTCACGGGACGCACCGCGGTCGCTCCCGACGAGCTCGCCCGAAGGATCGCCCAGGCCCGCAAGGACGGCTACGTCATCACTGACCAAGAGATCGACCCGACCCTGCGCTCGATCGCCGCGCCCGTACGTGGGCCGGACGGGCGCGCCATCGCCGCGGTGAACGTCGCCACCCACGTCAACCGCACCTCGGTCGAGCAGATGCGCGAGGAGATTCTGCCCGAGTTGCTCGTCACCACGCGCGCGATCGAGGCGGAGCTGGCCACCTCGTGACGCCGTGGTGCTCGCCCCTCAGAGGTCGAGCACCAACCGCGGGCTCTTCGAGCGGCCGACGCAGACCATCATGGTTTTGCCGGAGGCCCGTTCCCTCTCGTTGAGGATCGTGTCGTGGTGCTCCGGAACGCCCTCGAGGACCGTGGTCTCGCAGGTGCCGCAGAAGCCGTCCTCGCAGGAGGTCATGATGTCGCAGTGACCCTCGATCACCTCGAGCAGACCCTGGTCGGAGCCGACGGTGAGCACGGTTCCTGACTTGCGCAGCTCCACCTCGAACGAGTCGCCGGTCGATGCCTCGACGAGCGCTTCGCCGTCGGAGGCGAACTTCTCCAGCCGGAGCTGAGCGGACCGCCCCGCCTTCTCGCACACGTCCTCCAGTTCCTTGAGCATCGAGATCGGGCCGCAGGCGTAGATGAGGGTGTCGTCGCCTGCACCGTCGACGAGGGAGCCGAGGTCGGGGCGACCGGTCGCGGAGCTGACGACGACCTTGACATTCGGACCGGTCGCGAGCTTGTCACGGAAGGCCATCGACTCGAGGTGGCGGCCGACGTAGACCAGCTCGTACGGCGACTTCTCGCGCTCGGCACGGATGACCATCGCCAGCATCGGCGTGATGCCGATGCCGCCGGCAATGAACAGGTAGCGCGGAGACGGCTCCAGCGGGAAGTGGTTGCGGGGGCCACGGATGCGGACCCTCTTGCCGACGAGGGCGGTCTCGTGGACCTCGTCCGAGCCGCCGCGGCCCTCGGGCTCGCGGAGCACCGCGATCCGGTAGAAGCTCAGGTCGGCCGGCGGGCTGCACAGGCTGTACTGCCGGACCAGGCCCGAGGGCAGCTCGATGTCGAGATGCGACCCCGGCTCGTACGCCGGCAGCAGACCGCTGTCGGGCACCAGTTCGAGCGAGATCACACCGTCGGCCTCCAGCTTCGCTTGCCGAACGGTGACCTCGAAGAAGTCCTGCTCCTCGCCGGTCATGCCGACACCTCCGAGTAGTCCTCCGCGCGGGCGCCGCCGCGCAGCACGTCGAGCAGCGCGGCGAGCAACTTGGGGCCGCGCACGGACACCAGCATGTCGACCTCCTGACGCAGCGTGATCATGGCCGAGGCGCCGGCCGGCTCCTGCCAGTGCTCGGGGGCGACGAGGACCGCGGCGATCAGGTCGCCACCATCGCGCGCCGCGGTGCACACCTCGCGTACCACCGGCTCGGGGACCTCCGTGAGGTCGGTGCCGACGAGGACGACCATGTCGGCCGACTCGGCGACGGCGCTGGTGCCGGCCGGCATCGGCGGCGCCCAGGCGCCCTCGCCCAGCGGTGTGGTCAGCGCCTCGACCGGGTCCGGCCCGGTCAGGATCTGGACGCCCTCGACCCCGAGCGTCCGCAGCTCGTCGACGAGCTGGGCGCTGCCGGGACCGAGCGGCACGACGAGAACACGGGCCTCATAGGACCTGCGCAGAGGGTTCATCGGGTCTCCTTCACAGACTCCAAGGGGGTGGAATCGGCCCGCAGCCACGGGTCGATCACGACATGAGGGGTGACCGGAGCCTTGCCCTGGTCCATGTCGCGCAGGCTCTGTCCGACCTGCTCCAGGGGAACGTTGTGCGTCGGGATCCGCTCCAGTCCGGTCCGGCCGGAGGAGAGCAGCTCGATGGCACGGGTGACGGCCTGCGGCGACCGGCCGCGTACGCCGCGCACGGTCACCAGGTTGCGGACGATCGCGGTCGGGTCGAGTGCGGCGTCGCCGCCGCTGAGCCCGGCGATCACCAGCACACCGAAGCGGCCCAGCAGCTGGACGGCGGTCGCCATGGTCTGCGGGGTGCCGATGGTGTCGATGACCGCGTCGAGCGGGCCGTACTTCTCACCTACGACCTCGACGACGGTGTCGTCGTTGAGCTCGCCGGACGCGCCGAGCCGGCGGGCGAGCTCGATGCGCCCAGCGCTGGACCGGCGGCCGAGCGCGATCACGGTCTCGGCGCCACCTGCGACGGCGGCGGCCACGCAGGAGAGCCCGTGGTAGCCGGGGCCGATGACGGCGACCTTCGAGCCCGGGCCAACGCCGCCGGCGTCGAGCGTCCAGTCCACGGCGTTGGCCAGCGGCAACGTCCAGGCGGCCGCGTCGACGCTGAGGTGCTCGGGCAGCCGGTGGAGTACGTGGCGGGAGGTGAGCTCCATGAACTCCGCGTTGCCGCCGTGCAGCCCCGAGTCCCGGGAGGCCGGGATCATCCCGACCCGCTCACCACCGGTCCACAGATCGACCGAGGCGCACAGCCGGTAGCGGCCGGCCGAGCACTCGGCGCACGTGCCGCAGCCGACGTACTCCTCGACGGCGACGCGGGTGCCGAGCTCGAGACCGAGCGCCTCGGCGTCCTCGGGGGTCAGGTGGTCGATACGGCCGATCGTGTGGTGGCCGAGCACCGCGGGAGCCTTGAGCCCCCGCTGGTGCAGCATCACGTCGGTGCCGCACACGGCGGAGGACTCGACGCGCAGCCTGCTCACCGAGGCCGGGAGCACCAGCTCCCGGACCTCGGTGTCGCCGGCCCCGTCACTGACGGCGGCACGAACCAGCAGATCGTTCATCGGCGGAAGAGCCCTCGCTTCTTCGGGGCGACGCGGGCGTCGGCCTGCTGCTTGGCCTTCTCGACCTCTTCCTTCAGCTGGCTCCAGATGCCGTAGACGATCTCGCCGTACTCCTGCTCGTGGCGCAGCTGCAGGACATCGCGCGGCCGCTCGAACGGCACGTCGATGAACGCCTTGGCCCGGCCCGGCTGGGCGCTCATCACCATGATCCGGTCGCTCAGCGTCACGGCCTCATCGACGGAGTGGGTGATGAACACGACCGTCTTGCGGGTCTCGTCCCAGATACGGAGCAGCTCGGCCTGCAGCAGCGTCTTGTTCTGCTCGTCGAGAGCCGAGAACGGCTCGTCCATCAGCAGGATCTCGGGGTCGTTGGCGAACGCACGCGCGATCGAGACCCGCTGCCGCATGCCGCCGGAGAGCTGGTGCGGGTAGGCGTCCGCGAACTTCGTCAGGCCGGTCGCGTCGAGGTAGTGCCCGACGGTCTCCTTGATCTCCGACTTCGGGGCACCACGCACGGTCAGGCCGTACGCCGCGTTGTCCCAGACGCTCATCCACGGGAAGATCGAGTCGCCCTGGAAGACCATGGAGTTCTCCGGGCGGCCGTCGGTGCCGCCGATGACCTCGATGGTGCCCTCCGATGGTGACTCGAGGCCGGCGAGCATCCGCAACAGCGTGGTCTTTCCGCACCCCGACGGGCCGACGATCGTCAGGAACTGGCCCTGAGGCACGTCCAGGTCGAACGAGTCGAGCGCGGTTACGACGTGGTCGCCGGGGACCGTGAAGCGCTTGCTGAGCCCGCGGATCCGGATCTTCGGGTCGGCCGTGGCCGAGGCCGCTTCGGCGGAGGCCGGTGCAGTGGTGTTGGACATGATGTGTGGTCCGTTCCTCTACTAGGCCGCCGTCAGTGGCGGGTGATCCATGGCGTGAGCTTCTGACCCACGAATCCGACGATGAGGGCGAGCAGGAGCCCGACGAGCGCGAAGACCAGCAGGTAGGCGTACATCGACTCGATGGTGAAGAGCTGGAAGGAGTTCCAGACCATGAAGCCCCAGCCGTTGCCCTGGCCGCCCATCATCTCGGCGATGGCGAGCATGATCAGGCCCATGCCGGCGCCGAGCTCGAGGCCGGTGATGACGTTGGGCATGGCACCGGGGAGCGCGACGGTGCGGAAGACCGTGAACCGTTTGGCCCCGAAGTTCTCGGCGACGTCGTAGAAGATCGCCGAGACGTTCGAGACCCCGGTGTAGGTGTTGATGACGACGGGGAAGAAGACACCCATCGCCACGAAGTACCAGATCGTGTCCTCGCCCAGGCCGAAGAAGAGCAGGAACAGCGGCAGCACCGCGCTCTTCGGGACGGGGTAGAGCGCGGAGATGATCGGGCGTACGGCCGCGTTCACGACCTTGTTGAGGCCCATCGCGACACCGATGATGACGGCGGGGATCGCCCCGACCAGGAAGCCGAGGATCAGGCGGGTCAGGCTGTGCTGGGACTGGGTCCACAGCTCACCGCTGGCCGCCTCGGTCCACAGCGCCTGGAAGATCAGCGTCGGCGCGGGGAAGAACCGGTCGTCGAGGACGCCGCTGCGGGACAGGGCGTCCCAGGCGACCAGGACGACGATCGGGCTGAGGATCGAGATGGCGCGTAGGGCGCCCTTGCTCAAGGTACGGCGCTGCTTCACCTGACGGGCAGCAACCGCTGCCTTCGGGGTGACGGCCGCTTCTGCAACGTTGGTCATGGCACTCATTCCTTGCTCGCGGTCTGTGCCGCCTCGTCGACGAAGCTGGTGTCGACCAGCGAGTCGAAATCGATCTGCGAGGTGCCCGTGAAGAGGCCCTGTCTGACGAAGAAGTCGTAGTCCTTCTTCAGGCTCTCGACGTTGAGAGACGCGTCAGGGTTCACGAAGCTGGGGACGGTCTGCTTGACCGCCTCGGGCTCGGACTTGATGTTGTGGGCGATGATCGTGGCGATCTCGTCGGCGTCCTCGCCGGTCCACCTGCCGCCCTCGACGGCAGCGCTGTAATCGCGCGCGGCCTGCGTGTAGGCGTTCATGAAGCACTGGGCCGCCTCGCCCTGCTCCTTGGGGAAGTCGCCGCTGTAGAGGAGCACGGCGAGCTGCTGGTTGTTGTAGACCGTGGTGGAGTCCGCGAGCTTCACCGCAGCTCCGCTCTCCTGAGCCTTGGTCGCGGCCGGCTCGGTGGTGAGCGCGGCGTCGATCGAGCCGTTCTGCAGCGCGGCGACGTGGTCGGGAAAGCCAAGGAAGCTGTGCGACACATCGTCGTACGTCAGCCCCTCGTGCTCCAGCAGAGCGGCCAGCGTCGAGGAGGTTGCCGTGCCGGGAGCGGGCTCGGCAACCTTGAGACCCTCGAGATCCTTGACGCCGACGACCTTGCCCGAGTCCACGAGCTCCTTGCGCACCAGCAGCGGCATGTAGTCGTGGTTGGTGACCAGCTGACCCTTGTCCGCGACGATCTTGATGTCGATGTCGCGGGCGATGCCGTTGTAGAAGCCGGCCGACGGAGCGCCGGCGCCGACGGCCAGGTGCCCAGCCGCGAGGTAAGGAACCATCTCGCCGGCCGACTTGAACGGGCGGAGCTTCACCTCGAGGCCCTCGTCGGCGAAGTAGCCCCTGTCCTGGGCGATGAAGAGCAGCGCGTCCGAGAGGCTGTTGGTGATGCCGGCCTCGACCTCGACGCCGACGCAGGACGTCGCGCCCGAGGCACCGGTGCCGCAGCCCGCGATGGTCATCGCTCCCACGGTGGCGGCCATGACGGCCACCACCGCGCGCGAGCGCTTGAAGTGTGTACGCATGAGTCAGCCGATCAGATCGAGTGGAAGTTCTCGCCGGGCTTGACCACGAGGACGTCCTTCGCGCCCTCCTGGAAGGGCACGTCGCGGGGAAGCAGGATCGAGGTGGAACGCACGCGGGTGTGCGCGGGGTCGAGACCGGGGAGCTCACCGGAATCGCCATCGTCGAGGGCGGCGAGGAGACGGCGCCGGGCCAGGATGATGGCCGCGTCGGAGGTGCCGAGGCGCTCCTTGGTGCGGTCGGCGACGATGCCCATCGACTCCTGCAGGGAGAAGTCCTGAGCAGCGATGCCCGCGATACCGGAGAAGGTCTCCTTGCGGCGCTGGGCGGCGCGGTCCATGAGGTAGTCGTTCTCGGCCGAGGCCAGCGGGTCGTACGTTCCCGGCTTGTACTTCACATGGATGCCGTCTCCACCGTTCAGCGCGTTGATCTCGCGCTCGCCGAAGTCCGCGGTCGGGTGGTAGTTCCAGCTCCAGGCCCAGCATGTCTCGTCGTCGATGGGAACCCAGGCGTGACCACCCATCGGGTTGTGCTCACCGAACGGTGGGATGATCGTGTACCACGGCATCATCCACTGCGTGATGCGCCAGTAGTAGCTCTCCTCGTCGGCGTTGCGACGGGCACCGATCAGCAGACCGCCGTCGGACTCGGCCACTTCGAACTTCGGGCGGGTGTCGGACTTGAGGTACTTGTTGCCCTCGGTGCCAGAGTGCAGCGGGTCGTCGTCGAGGTTGAACCGGTGTGCGAAGGAGACGTGGCTGGAGTCGATGCCGCCCTCCATCGCCTGCAGGTAGTTGGAGAACTGGCGACGCTTCGAAATGAAGCGCTTCTGCGGGTTGAGTCCCATCCACTCCAGGTCCGGCAGTGGCGGCTCCTTGTCCGGGTCGCCCATGTAGGCCCAGATCAGACCGCCGGCCTCGACGGCCTTGTACGCCCGCTGCTTGATCTTGGAGCAGAACTTGCTGCCCTCGGGCTCGGACGGCATGTCGACGCAGTTGCCGTCGATGTCGTACTTCCAGCCGTGGTAGGCGCAGCGCAGGCCGCCCTCCTCGTTGCGCCCGAAGTAGAGAGACGCCGTGCGGTGGCTGCAGAACTCGTCGATCAGGCCGATGCGGCCCTCGGAGTCACGGAACGCGATCAGCTTCTCGCCGAGCAACTGCACCCGCACGGGATCGCAGTCGGCGCCCTCGATCTCCTCGGCGAGCAGCGCGGGGATCCAGTAACGACGGAACAGGTTGCCCATGGGGGTGCCCGGACCTGTCTGGGTCAGCAGGTCGTTCTGTTCACGGGTGAGCATGCAGGTTGCCTTTCAGGAGGGGTGATGCGGTGGGGAAGGTTGGGGGAAGACTGATGAGTGCCGCCGCCACGAAGGCGGTCAGCGGGACCAGCCAGGCGACGCCGAAGCCGGCGCCGAGGTCGAGGGTGAGCCCGAACGCGAGCGGTCCGGAGCCGAAGCCGACGTACATGCCGGTGGCCAGGAATGCCGTCGCGGTGCCGAGGGAGGCGATGGGGACGGTGCGCACCAAGACCACCATGGTCACGGCGTTGGAGGCGAGCGCGGCCGCGCCGAACACGGCGGCACCGACCCACACCAGCCAGTCGCCGAGCAGGGTCGAGGCCATCACGAGCACGACACCGAGTGCGGCGCCGATGGCCAGGGTGAGGAGCGTGGAGACCTGCCGGGAGTCCGTGTCCGCGCGGCGGCCCCACAAGATGCGGCTCAGCAGTCCGACCAGCCCGACCAGCGCGGCGATCAGACCCGCGGCGCGCAGGCTCAGACCGAGTTCCACGTGGGCAAAGAGGGGGAGGTGGGCGTTGGTGGCCTGGAGACCGAACCCGATGAAGAACGTGTACGCCGTCAGCCTCGCGACCGTGATGGGGTCGGTCGCTTCTCCGGTTCTCCCCAATGTCTGGTTCGGGGCGGCCTCAGCCCGGGTCGAGAGCGCGCTGACGACGCCGACGAGCCCGAGGGCGATGCCTGCAGCGACGGCCCAGCGCCATCCGGCGGCGGCCGCGATCAGGGGGGCGGCGAGACCCGCGACGAGCTGCGCGGCCTGGACCCCGGACTGCTTCCAGCCGATGAGTGCGCCCCGCTGCTTCACCGGCAGGCCGGCGACCATGCGGTTGGTTGCCGGGTTGGAGAGTGCCTGAGCGGCACCGCTCAGCAAACCCGCGACCACCACGACGGCGTACGACTCGGCGAGGGCTAGCACGGCGAGGCCGGCGATCGAGCCGACCGAGACGGCGACCATCACGGTGCGCGCACCGAAGCGGCTCGAGGGTGCGCCCAGGAGAAGCGCCGAGAGCGCTGCGGCGCCGAAGGTCACGGTCGAGATCGCGCCGTACTCAGCCGGGCTGAGGTCGAGGTCGGCGATCACGAGCGGGGAGATCGCGGTGAGCGTGTAGAGGAACATCGGCCCGATGCCCATGCACACGAACAGCGACATCCACAGCCTGGGGGAGGCCTGCTCCCGGGCGGTGGCGACGTCGACCGTGCCGCTCTTCATCCTACTCCATTCCGCTATGCGTACAACTGTGCATTGTGACCGTCAGCACACCGTTACATGACGGAGATCCGAGGTCAAGTGGAGGACGGGAATATCTGCCCGATCTTCGTTAGGGTGTGCGCATGGCGGAACCGATCTTTGCGGGTGATGAGCGGCGGATCTCCGACCGTGATGTCGTCCAGTCGTTGATGCGCGGGCTGGCCGTCGTGCGGGCCTTCGACGGCACCCATCCCGGGCTCTCGCTGGACGAGGCGGCCGAGCGCACCGGCTTCAGCCGGTCGGCAACCCGGCGGCTGCTGCGCACCCTCATGACCGCAGGACTGGCGGTGTACGACGGCCGTCACTACCGCCTCACGTCGCGGCTGCTCGACCTCGGCTACGCCAGCCAGTCACGCCTCTCGCTCGCCGAGGTGGCGCTGCCGCATTGCCAGGAGCTCTCTCACCGGCTGGGACGGACGGTGTCTCTCGCGCGGCTCGACGGCGACAGCATCGTCTACCTGCTGAGGGTCGGCGCGCCGCGCCTGGTTGCCGTCTCGATCCACGTTGGCAGCAGACTGCCGGCATCACTTCCGGCTATAGGCCGTGTCATCCTGGCCGGACTCCCCGATGAGGAACTGGCCGGCTTCCTAGCCTCCGACAGCTTCCGGGAGCAGTCGGAACGCATCGGGCTGTCCGCCGATGACCTGCGCAAGGAGCTGGTCGACATCCGCGCCCGCGGCTGGTGCCACGTCTCGGAGGTTCTCGAGGCGGGGCTCAGTGCTGTCGCGACGCCGATCCGTGACCGCACCGGTCGGGTGGTCGCCGGGCTCAACGTCTCGACGCGCACCGGAGGTCAAGCGCCGGTGCTCGATCTTCTCGACACCGTGCCCGATCTGGTGCGTACAGCGGTGCGTATCGGCGACGACCTCCACCAGTCCCACCAGGCCTGAGACGCACGTTCCGGACGGGGGAGGTGGTCGGTTCCTTGTGTGCGGCGTTAGAAGATGGGGCCATGGACACCGGAAACAGCACAGGAATCCGCGTCGCGTCCGTCGACGACATCCCGGAGGGTGAGGGGATCGCCATCTCCTCCGACATCACCGGCACCGAGGACGACATCGCCATCCTGCGCGACGACAACGGCACCTGCTGGGCCCTCAACGACACCTGCACCCACGAGACCGCCTCGCTGGCCGAGGGCTGGGTCGAGGACGGCGATGTCGAGTGCCCCCTGCACTCCTCGCGGTTCAACCTCAAGACCGGCAAGGTCGACGGCCTCCCGGCCACCCGGGACACCGTCGCGCACCGTGTCGAGGTGCGCGACGGTGAGGTGTACCTGTTCCCCGGCGAGAGGCCGTGACGGTCTCGTCGGTCCTCGTCGTAGGTGGCGGGATCGCCGGCGTCTCCACGGTCGCGGAACTGCGAAAGCAGGGGTACGCCGGTGAGCTGACGCTCCTCACCGTCGACCCGTTCCCGTACGACCGTCCGCCCCTGTCCAAGGAGTACCTGGCGGGGGCGAAGGAGCTCGACTCGATCGCGCTGCAGGCTCCGGAGTGGTACGCCGAGCAGCGGATCGACCTCGTCACGGATGCGCTGGTGGTGGATCTGGATCCGGCTGCCGGGACGGTGGCGCTGTCGGACGGCCGGCAGCTCTCCGGCGACAAGATCATCCTGGCGACGGGCGGACACTCGCGGTGGCCGGATTTCGAACGCGTCGTTCGGGAGCTGCTCGACCGCCCGCCGGCCGACGAAGGAATCCCGCGCTCGACCACTGGGATCCACATGCTGCGAAGTGCCGAGGACGCCGATGCGCTGCGGCACGTGCTGCTCTCGCGCGCCCGGCTGCTGGTGGCCGGCGCCGGCCTGATCGGGGCCGAGGTCGCCTCGACCGCTCGAAAGCTGGGCTGCGAGGTCGTGCTCGTGGATCCCGCCGACCCGCCGATCGCGGTAGCGGTCGGCACCCGGGTCGCTGCGTGGCTGCACTCCCTGCACGCGGTCCACGGTGTGGAGACGGTGACCGCCACGGTCGAGAAGCTCGAGTCGACGAGGGCCGGAGTCGTGGCACACATCGCAGGCGAGACGGATCCACGTACGTTCGATGCTGTCCTGCTCGCTGTGGGCATGGTGCCGGACACCGCCCTGGCGAAAGCGGCTGGCTTGGAGGTCGACAACGGCGTCCTCGTCGACGACCGTCAGGTCACCTCGCACCCGAACGTCCTCGCCGTCGGTGACTGCGCCCGGCGCCGCGGCCACCGCCGCGCGGAACATTGGGAGGCCGCGCTGCACGACGGTCAACGGGCGGCGGCGACGATCCTCGGTGTCGACGCCGGCGCGGAGACGGCCCCGTGGTTCTGGACCGACCGCTACGACCTGCATGTCGAGGTCGTCGGTGAGATGCCCGAGCCGGATGCGGAGCACGAGGACGTCGTACGCGGCACCCTCGGCGAGCCGCCCTTCGCGGTGTTCACCCTCCGCGGCGAGCGCGTCATCGGCGCGGTCGCGGTCGACGACCCCAACGCCGTACGCGCGGCGCGCCGGATGATCGACCGAGGCGTCGACGTACGCGCCTCCGACCTCGCTGATCCCGAGACCGACCTCCGAAAGCTGCTGCGGGGATCCAGATAGCGAGCGCAGGGCGCGCCAAATTCCCGCCATGGCGGGAAAATGGCGACTGCTCCGCGACAACACGCCCGCAAATTCCCGCCATGGCGGGAAAATGCGCCGCGCCGCGCGCAAAAGCGAAGAACGGCGCCCCGCGAGCAGTTCGCGGGACGCCGTCCTCAGGGAAAGATCTCAGACGGTCAGCTGAGCCGGCTTGGACTGGTTGGCGACGCGGTTCTCGGAGTCGATGAACCAGGCGAGCTGCTCGACGCGGGTGATGATCGCGTGCAGCAGGTCGGCGGTGGTCGGGTCCTCGGAGTCGATGTCGTCGTGGATGTCACGAGCGGTCTTCGAGGTGGCGTAGAGCGCGGCGGCGGCGAGGTCGGCGGCCGTCGCGGTGTCGACCTCGGTCGCCGGGAGCGGCGCGAGGGTGGTGTCCTCGGCGACGGTGCCGGTGCGGCCGTCGGGGAGGATGTAGAGCGCACGCATGCGCTCGGCGACCTCGTCGGTGAAGTCGCGGGCGGCGTCGACGACCTCGTCGAGGACGAGGTGCATGTCGCGGAAGTTCTTGCCCACGACGTTCCAGTGGAGCTGCTTGCCCTGCAGGCTGAGCTCGGTCAGATCGACGAGCAGACGCTGCATCTGGGTCGCGAACGCCGGGCTCGGGATGAACGCGGGGTGCGAGGTGTGGGTGGCGCTGCTGGTGTCGGTCTTCGTGGCCATGTTCGGTGGATCCCCCAGGTTGAAGTGTTGGCTTTCGTGGTGACACCCACTGTGCCACCTTTTCTTGAACCATTCCAGAAAGGTTAGTCTTCCCTAAGTCATCGCCGTGGCTCTCGGTACGCCGTAGAGTCGGCTCGTGCCGCCAGCCGGAGACGATCCAGTCCCTCTCGTCGCGCGGGTTCGCCGCCCGGAGGTCTTCGAGACCAGTCGGCTGAACGCGGACGCGCAGGTCGAGGCCTGGGAACGCCACAACGCCAGCGCCCTGGTCGCGCTCTCCTGCCGGCCGATCGACGGCCACGGGTTCGACGCGCAGGAGGTCAACCTGCAGCTCGACGAGATCCATCTTGCCCGGGTACGGGCCACTCGCCACGTCGTCGAGCGGCCGGCCAGTCTCGTCAAGGAGATCCCCGCCCGGTCGATCGCCGTCTACGCCAGCCTGCGCGGCGAGGCGATCCTGGAGTACGCCGGCCGCCGCAAGGTCATCCGGCCCGGACAGCTGATCGTGTGCGACGTCGACGCGCCCTTCCTGCGGGGCTTCGGGCACGGGCTCGAGGAGCTCGCGATCAAGGTCCCGGTGGACGCCTTCGCGGCCCGCACCGGGATGGCATCGATGCCGTCGCCGCTCGTCCTCGACGCCGGCCGCGACCAGGACCCGCACGGCCGAGCCCTCGTCCAGATGGTCGGCCGCGCCCTGCGGCCGCACGACCCGGTGCCGGCCGACGAGGGCGCCGTGCTCGACCTGATCTCGGTGATCGCCACCGCCGGGAAGGTCTCGCTGGCCACGGCCCACCGGGCGGCGGCGAAGGCGTTCATCGAGGACCATCTCGCCGACCCCGGCCTCTCCGCCACCACCGTCGCTGCGGGCGCCGGCATCTCGGAGCGCCATCTCTCCCGGCTCTTCGCCGACGCCGGCACCAGCGTCCCCCGCCACATCCTCGGCCGCCGCCTCGAGCTCGCCTACGCGATGCTCGCCACCGGCTCGGACCCGGCCATCCGCACCGTCGACGTCGCCGAGAAGTGCGGCTTCACCTCGGCCTCGTACTTCTCCCACGCCTTCCGCAAGCGCTTCGGCGTCGCCGCCGGAGACGTACGCCGCGCCGCCCGCGCCTGACCCAGCCCGAGGCGTCACCCCCGTCGGCCGAGGCGTCAGGCGCGTCGGCCGAGTGGTCATCGGCCCCGCCAATTCGGCCGACGGGAGTGACTTCTCGGCCGACGTACCCGACTTCTCGGCGCGAAAGGGTGACAAGTCCACCAAAGTCCGATAGGTCTTCCATGCGATTTTCCGCCAACCGGACCCTGCTTCCCACCTGTAGGGGCGGTGGCGGACGACACTCTCGAACACCCCACACTCTCTAAGGAGACGTACGTGCGCAACGGACTCACCACCGGACGCGGCCTGAGCTTGGCCGCCGCCGGTGTCGCAGCGATGGCGCTGACCTTGACGGCCTGCGGGTCGGGCGGCATCGATGACGAAGGCGGTGGCGGGGAGGACACGCTCACCATCGGGTTCGTCTCGACCGAGACGGGCTCCTCGGCGCCGTTCGGCGAGGCGAACAGCTTCGTCGTCGACGAGCTGGAGACCTACTTCAAGGACCACCCGGTCAAGGCCGGCGACAAGGAGCTCGACGTCGAGATCGTGGTGCGCGACGCGCAGAGCGACACGACGAAGGCCGGGGCGGTGGCCGGCGACCTGATCAACAAGGACGGCGCCGACATCATCGTCGCCTCCTCGACGCCCGACATCGTCAACCCGGTCTCGGAGCAGTGCGAGGCCAACTCGATCCCGTGCATCACCACGGTCGCCCCGTGGCAGCCGTTCGCGATCCGCAGCGGCGACAAGCCGGCCGAGCTGAAGTACAGCTACCACTTCTTCTGGGGTCTCGAGGACGTCTCGACGGTCTACGCCGACATCTGGGGCAAGGTTCCGAACAACAAGAAGGCCGGCGGCCTGTTCCCGAAGGACCCCGACGGCGAGGCCTGGGGCGCCAACTTCCCGGCGCTGACCGAGGCGTCGGGCGTCAAGATCGACAACCCGGGCAACTACCCCAACGGCACCAAGGACTTCTCCGCCCAGATCAGCGCCTACAAGGGTCACGACGTCCTGGTCGGCGTCCCGATCCCGCCGGACTTCACCACGTTCTGGCAGCAGGCGAAGCAGCAGGGCTACAACCCGAAGGTCGCGACCATCGGCAAGGCGCTCCTCTTCCCGAGCAGCGTCGAGGCGCTGGGCCCGATCGCCCACAACCTCTCCACCGAGGTGTGGTGGACCCCGACCGCTCCCTACGAGTCCTCGCTGACCGGCCAGTCGGCGCAGGAGCTGGCGGACGCGTACGAGGAGAAGACCGGCAAGCAGTGGACCCAGCCGCTGGGCTTCGCGCACGCGCTCTTCGAGGTCGCGACCGCGGCGGTGACCGAGGCCGGCTCGACCGACGCCGACGCGATCACCAAGGCGCTGGCCGGGCTCGAGGTCTCCACGGTCGTCGGTGACGTCGCCTGGGGCAAGGACGCGAACGTCCCGCCGTACGTCGCCAAGACCTCCCTCGCGGGCGGTCAGTGGCGCCAGGTCGAGGGCGGGGAGCACCCGTTCGAGCTGGTCGTCGTGCAGAACTCGCTGGCTCCCGACGTACCTCTCGGGGGCGAGCCCGAGGCGCTCAAGTGACCTTGCTTCACGTTGACGACCTGGCCAAGTCCTTTGGCCAGGTCGTCACGGCCCGCTCGGTCTCCTTCCATGTCGCCGCCGGCGAGGCGCTCGGCATCGTCGGACCGAACGGCGCCGGCAAGTCCACGCTGCTCAACCTGGTGACCGGCACGCTCCCGGCCGACGCCGGCACCATCCGCTTCGACGGCACCGACGTCACCCGGATGCCGGCGGCCCGCCGTACGGCCCTCGGGATCGGGCGTACGTTCCAGGTCCCCCGCCCCTTCGAGGGGCTCACCGTCTTCGAGAACGTGCTGGTCGGTTCCACCTTCGGTGCGGGCACGCGCCGGAAGGAGGCCAACGCGCTGGCCTGGGAGGCGCTGGAGACTGCCGACCTGACGCACCTGGTCAACACCCCCGCCGGCTCGCTACGGCTGCTCGACCGCAAGCGGCTCGAGCTCGCCCGCGCGCTGGCCACCCAGCCGCGGCTGCTGCTCCTCGACGAGATCGCCGGCGGCCTCACCGAGCACGAGCTGCCGGCGCTGATCGAGACCATCTCGGCGATCCGCGACAGCGGCACCGGCGTCGTCTGGATCGAGCACATCGTGCATGCGTTGCTGCAGGTCGTGGACCGGTTGATGTGCCTGGCCCAGGGCGACGTCGTCGCCACCGGCGACCCGCGCGAGGTGATGGCCTCGGACGCGGTCGCCGCCGTCTATCTCGGCTCCCCCGACCTGGAAGGCGAGACCCCATGAGCACGCTGCTCGAGGTCGACGCGATCGACGTCGCCTACGGCGACTTCCGCGCCCTGCACGGCATCACGGTCCGGGTCGCCGAGGGCGAGACGCTGGCCGTGATCGGCGCCAACGGCGCCGGCAAGTCGACGCTGCTGAAGACGATCTCCGGTCTGCTCCGCCCGAGCGCCGGCCAGATCCGCTTCAACGGCCACAACGTCTCCCACACCCCCGCCCATCGGCGGGTCCGCGAGGGCATCGCGCTCACGCCCGAAGGACGCCGGATCTTCGCCTCGCTCACCGTCGAGGAGAACCTCAAGGTCGGCGCGCACGGACGCCGGCCCGGACCCTGGAACCTCCAGACCGTCTACGACGCGTTCCCGCTGCTCGCGGAGAAGAGAACGCGCCGCGGAGCGCACCTGTCCGGCGGCGAGCAGCAGGCCACCGCCATCGGCCGGGCGCTGATGTCCAACCCGAAGCTGCTCCTGCTCGACGAGGTCTCGCTCGGCCTCGCCCCGGTCGTGATCGCCGACATCTACAAGGCGCTCCCCACGATCGCCGCGAAGGGGACGACCGTGCTCGTGGTCGAGCAGGACCTCACCCAGGCGCTCACCGTCGCCGACCGGGTGCAGTGCCTCCTCGAGGGCCGAACCGTCCTCGAGGGCGCGGCTGCCGACGTCACCCGAGAGCAGGTCCAGGCGGCGTACTTCGGGATCGACGAGCAGGAGGTCGGCTGATGGACTGGATCAACGCGGTCCTCCAGGGAGTCCTGCTCGGCGGGCAGTACGCACTCCTCGCCTGCGGTCTGAGCCTCATCTTCGGCGTGATGCGCATCGTCAACCTCGCCCACGGCGTCCTCGCCGTCGCCTCGGCCTACCTCGCCTACTGGCTCGTCCAGCAGACCGGGATGCCGGCGTTCCTCACCATCGTCATCGTGATCCCCGTGCTCGCCGCGGTCGGCTACGCGATCCAGCGCGGTCTGTTCAACTCGGCGCTGCGCCACGGCGAGCTGTCGCCGCTGCTGGTCTCGTTCGGCCTGGCCGTCATCGGCGCCAACCTGCTCCAGGAGATCTTCACCGCCGACTCCCGCAAGATCTCGATCGGCACCCTGTCGACCGCGTCCGTCGAGCTCGGCGGCCTGCGACTCGGCGTCTTCTCGCTGATCACGCTCGTGGTGGCGGTCGGCGTCATCGTCGGCCTGCAGCTCTACCTCTCCCACACCCGCATCGGCCGCGCGATGCGCGCGACCAAGGACGACCCCGAGGCGGCCACGCTCATGGGGATCGACGAGAGGCACATGTACGCCCTGGCCACGGCGATCGCGATCGGCACCGTCGCCCTGGCTGGTGTCTTCCTCGGCATGTCGACCCAGTTCAGCCCGACGTACGGTGATCTGGTCCTCATCTTCGCCTTCGAGGCGGTCATCATCGGCGGCCTCGGCTCGCTGTGGGGCACCCTCCTCGGGGGCCTCGTCCTCGGCGTCGCGCAGACCGTCGGCGCCCAGATCGACCCGGCCTACGGCGTCCTCGCCGGTCACCTGGTCTTCCTGGTCGTACTCCTGTTCCGGCCCCAGGGCCTGCTCCCGAAGGCGGTCGTCGCATGAGCCCAACGACAACCCTCGCCGGCCAAGACCTCGCCAGCAAAGACCTGAAGGTCGTACGCGGCGGCTGGCCCTCGCTCGCAGGCGGCGGCGTCCTCGCCGCGATCGTGGTGTTCCTGGCGGCGGCGCCGTGGTTCGTCTTCAGCCCGGGCGACGTGACCAACCTGGTCACGCTCTTCGCGCTGATCATCCTCGGCACGACCTGGAATCTGATGGCCGGCTACGGCGGGCTCGTCTCGATCGGGCAGCAGGCCTACATCGGTGCCGGCGGCTACGGCGTCATCAAGCTCGCCGACGTCGTCGGGCTGCCGATACCGGTGGCCGTCGTGGCTGCCGGCGTGGTCTGCGCCGCCCTGGCGATCCCCACCTCGTTCCTGCTGTTCCGGCTGGTCGGAGGCTATTTCGCGATCGGCACCTGGGTCGTGGCCGAGGTCTTCAAGCTGGTCACCCAGGAGCTTCCGGGCTTCGGCGGCGGCTCCGGCCTCTCGCTCACCGCCTTCCAGGGCGTCGACCGGGTGACCCGGATCGCGACCGTCTACTACCTGGCGCTCGCGCTGGCCGTGCTCGTCGTGCTCGCGACGTACGTCCTGATGCGCTCGCGCGTCGGCCTCGGCCTGACCGCGATCCGTGACGACTCGGTGGCGGCGGCCTCGCTCGGGGTGGCGGTGCGGCGCTCGCAGCGTCTCGTCTACGTCGCCGCCTCCGGTGGCGCCGGCCTGGCGGGGGCGCTGATCGCGGTCAACGGGCTGCGGGTCTCGCCGGACTCGATGTTCTCGGTCCAGTACACCGCCTTCATGATCTTCATCGTGGTCATCGGCGGGCTGGGGACGATCGAGGGCCCGATCCTGGGTGCGGTGATCTTCTTCGCCCTCCAGCAGCTCCTGGACTCCTACGGCACCTGGTATCTCGTCGCGCTCGGCGCGGTCGCGATCGCGGTCGTGCTGCTGGCGCCGCGCGGGTTGTGGGGCCTGGCGGCGCGGGGTCGCTACGAGGTCTTCCCTGTCGGTCACACGGTTTATCCACAGGGTTCTCCACAAGGGGCCCAGTCTGTGGATTTCGACTGATTTTGGACCAGCTGGTTCTGGTGAAGAGATAGGCTCGGGCCATGGCGTTCACCACCAAGGGCCAGGCCACGCGCCAGCGGATGCTCGAGGGCGCGGCGGCCTACCTCCGTAGCACCGATCCCGGGGCTGCGACGTTGGACGACATCCGTGCCGCCACACAGACGAGCAAGAGCCAGATCTTCCACTACTTCCCGGGTGGCAAGGAGGAGCTGTTCCTCGAGGTCGCCCGCCTCGAGGCTGCTCGGGTGATCGAAGATCAGCAGCCGCACATCAGCGAGCTCGACTCCTGGGCCGCCTGGGACCGCTGGCGCCGGGCGGTCATGGCGCGCTACCAGGCACAGGGTGCCCACTGTCCGCTGGCGTCGCTGATGAATCAGGTGGGCAGTGTTCCAGGAGCCGCAGAAGTCTCGACGACGCTGATCGGCCAGTGGCAGGACTATCTTCGGCGCGGCATCGAGACCATGCAGGCGAATGGTTCCGTGAGCGCCGAGATCAATGCGCAGCGAACGGCGGCAGCGATGATCGCCGGCATCCAGGGTGGTGTCTCGGTGCTTCAGGTGACGGGCCGAACCGACCATCTCGAAGCGATCCTGGCGCTTCTGATCAGCCACCTGCGCGATTCCGGACAGGCTGCGGCCTAGGACCGCGACGTCGGCCGCACCCGCTGCCCACCCCGACCCGCAGCGGCCAAGGCTGCGCGGATCGGGGTGGCCGGCCGACAGGTCAGCCGAGGATCCTGCGGAAGGTCTCCTGCAGGTCAGAGGCGAAGGCCTCCGGGTTCTCGTAGTGGACGAAGTGGCCACCCTTCAGGTGGGCGTTGACGTTGACCACGTTGAACAGGCCGCGTGTCGGGCCGTTCTCGAAGTGGGCGATGCGGTCCTCGACGGTGTCGATGGCGGGCGGGTACGCGTCGCCGAGCAGGAACGTGAAGCCGGCCGGCGCCTCGACGACGGGCTGGCGGTCGTGGGAGGGCACGAACCGGTAGCGCTCCGCGTTGCGGTACATCCGGATGGAGGTGCCGATGGACTGCGTCACCCAGAAGATGGTCGCCTGCGTGAGGATGAAGTCACGCGAGAACGCCTCCTCGAAGTCGCCACGCTTGTCGCTCCAGGACTTCCAGCGCTTCAGCAGCCAGGCGAGCATGCCGATGGGTGAGTCGTTGAGACCATGGGTCAGCGTCGAGCCGTCCAGCATGTGCGCTGCGACGTGCGAGGCGTAGGTGTCGACGAAGTGCTTCCAGCCGGAGCGCCACTCCTCCAAGGCGTCGTCGGGGGTCTTGGCTCCGTCGGTCAGGTCCCAGAACCGCTCGTTCTCGAACATCCCCGGCGGGAGGTCATGGCCGAAGTGCAGGCCGATGATGCTGTCGGCGTACTTGTGGCCCAGTGCGCTCGCGACCAGGGCGCCGTAGTCGGAGCCGGCCACTGCGTACTTCTCGTGGCCCAGTACGTCGGTCACGAGCTCGTGCATGATGTCGGCGATCTTCCAGTAGTTGAGATCGCCCCTGCTGACGGGCGTCGAGAAGCCGAAGCCGGGGAGGTCGGGGATGATCACGTCGAACGACAACGCGGGGTCGCCGCCGTGGGCGCCCGGATCGGTCAACGGCTCGATGAGCTTGTAGTTGAACTCGCCGGGCCACGGCCAGCCGTGAAGGACGATCAGCGGGATCGGGTTCTCGCCCTTGCCGCGTACGTGGACGAAGTGCACGGGCGCACCGTCGATCTCGACCTGGTGCTGGTTGTAGGTGTTGAGCCGCTCCTCCTGAGCGCGCCAGTCGAAGCCTTCAGCCCAGTACTCGACCAGGGGCTTGAGGTAGGCGGTGCTGATGCCGTAGTACTGCTCCTCGTTGTCGAGGTCCTCGAAGTAGCGGGTCTTCTTCAGACGGTCCCGGAGGTCGTCCAGGGCGTCCTGTGCGACGTCGATCTTGTAGGGGGCCAGCTCGGTGCCCCTGCTCGTCTCGTTCATGGTGTGCTGCTTTCTTGTGAAGTGATGAATCGGAGTCGGCAAGTCAGTCGGAGAAGTCCAGGCGGACGCGGGTCTGCGTCAGTTCGGCGATCCGCCAGGAACCGTCGGTCCTGACGAACCGGGCGTGGTAGTGGCCGAACCCGTGCATGTGTCGGAAGGGAATCGCTTCGGACACCTCGGCGTCCTCGGGCCGCGTCACGATGTCCTCCATCGCGAAGACGCCGCGCGCGCTGACCGCCGAGTCAACGTCGATCTCGTCGGAGAACAGGTGATGGATCAGCGTGACGCCGGCGCCGCCGCTCGCGCCGACCGTCGCGCTGATCTCAGCGCGACCGTTCATGCGCATCCAGACCGATCCGTCCGGCCTGTGCGGGGTGAACGTTCCGTCCTCGGTGAACAGGTTCGCCAGATCGTTCCAGCGTTGGTTGTCCGCGTAACGGACGTAGCGAGCCATCAGGCGGCGTACGTCCTCGGTGATCGTGAGGCGCTCGAGGGTTTGCATGGGCCTTCCATCTCTCTGTGGACCACTTGGTCCAAACAGGATGACTCCGCAAAATTGGACTCACAAGTCCAGAATCCGAGTCAAGCGTCCACGATGGCGTACTGGCCGGTAACATTCCTGGAGTGACTGAGACGAGCGAGGGAGCGACCGGACGAGGCGCGACGACGTCCTCTCCCACGGCCATCCCCGAGATCCATGCGATCGAGCGTGCCGAGGGCACCAGCTTCACGCTGACCGTGGTTCGTGCGGCGGACCCCGAGGCGCCGACGGTTCTGGTCGTCCCCGCGATGGGCATGCCGGCCGGCTACTACGACAAGCTGATCGTGGCCTTCGCGGAGGCGGGGATCAACGTCGGCCGGATGGAGCAGCGTGGCCACGAAGAGCTCGGCGGACGGGTCGCCGGCTGGTCCTACGACTTCGGCTACGCCGACCTTGTCGACGACATCGCCGCCGCCGACGACCGCCTCGGCGAGCTGATCCCGGCCTCGGCCGGTGCGGCGTACGTCCTCGGGCACAGCCTCGGCGGCCAGGCCGCCAGCGCCTACGCCGCGCTACACCCCGACCGGGTCGCCGGCCTGGTCTACGTCGCCTCCCAGACGCCCTACTGGCGCAACTACGGCCCGGGTTTCCTGGTCGCGAGCCAGGTGATGGGCCTCGTCGGCCGCGTCGTCGGCCACTTCCCGGGCAAGCAGCTCAAGTTCGCCGGGCGCGAGGCCCGCACCCTGATGAAGGAATGGGCCAGGTACGCCCGCACCGGCCGGCTCCGCTTCGGCAGTCCGGCCCGCGACGTCACCGTGGAGATGCGAGCGTTGAAGAAGCCCGCGCTGATCGTCTCCATCGAGGGCGACTGGCTGGCCCCGAGCGCGACTGTCGATGAGATCCAGCGCCGGATGCCCGGGCTCGACGTCGCGAGGGTCCACCTCGACGAGCCCGGCATCGACCACTTCAAGTGGGCGCGTAGGCCGGACTCGACGATCACGGCGGTCCTCGACTGGCTCTCGCGCTAGTCGCGCGTCTCGGGGTCGAGTCCCACGTGCCCCGCCGCTCAGCGGACGAGGCTCGGGTGGTCGATCAGGTACCTCGCCCTCTGCACCTTCAACATCGTGACGATCTGGTCGATGTCCATGGACGCGATGCTGGATCCAACGCTTTCGGCGCAACGCGTGGTCGGGTCGGGGATTGGGTCGGCAGGGTGCGCGCCGGCGGTCGTGGGCGCAACTGCGGACATGATGGTAAGTGCGCCCGCGACGGCGGCGGTAGCGGCGAGATTCGTCACGGCGCGGCGGGTGTTGCTGGTGTTCATGGCGTTCCCTTGGGTCGTGGGCTGGTGGCCCGGTGTGGATCTCCTTTGTGACATCAGCGGGTACCGCGGCGGTCGGGGCTCGGTATCGCGCCGGTATCGACCGCGTCGCCGGCGCCAGTGCCCGCCACTCGCAGCCGAACCGAACCGGCTTGACGCTCGCTCTGGCGCGGTCGACAGTGGTGATGTGGAGATCGCGGTTCTCGGTCCCCTGAGCGTGCACGACGACCCGCGTCGAGTCGGTGGCCGTGATCGGTTGGTTCTGGCCGCCCTGACCACCGCACCCGGTGAGGCCTTCAGCGTGGACCGCCTTGCCGACATCCTCTGGGGGGACCGACCGCCTGCTTCATCTGCCAAGAACATCCAGGGTTGCGTCTCGCGCCTGCGCAGCCTGCTGGGAGCGGATGCGATCGGGACCGTGCCCAACGGGTATCGACTGACGGTGCCGGCCGGGACCCTGGACTCCCAGCGGTTCGAGGAGCTGCTGAAGCAGGCTCGGGCGCTCGTCGAGGACGACTGGGCGGCGGCGCGCGACCTGCTCGAGTCTGCGCTGGGCCTGTGGCGGGGGTCTGCCTACCCAGAGCTCGAGGAATGGAATCGGGGCCGGCAGGAGGCAGCGCGCCTCGAGGAGCTGCGACACGACGCCGAGGAGCTGCTGATCGAGGGCGAGCTTCGCGCCGGCCGCCATCGCGAGATCGTCCCTCGCGCACGAGCGATGGTCGATGCTGCACCGATGCGCGAGCACCGGTGGGCGCAGCTGGCCCTCGCCCTGTACCGCAGCGATCGGCAGGCGGAGGCCCTGGAGGCGCTGCGTCGCCTGCGCGACCTCCTCTCCGACCAGCTGGGGCTGGATCCGGGCGAGGAGGTGGTGCGGCTCGAAGCCGCCATCCTCAACCACGACGCGGACCTCGAGGCTGCTGCCGTCAGCGCGAGCCCCCTGCCACGGGCACCGCGGACCGCTCGACACATTCCCGGGGCGCCCCCGGACCGTCGGCTGGCCGGAAGGGTGGAGGAGCTGCAGGTACTGGGAGAGCTGCTGAGACGAGGGATCGACGGCTCCCCGGGCGCCGTGATCGTCCATGGCGAGGCCGGCGTCGGGAAGACACGGTTGGTCACGGAGGCAGCCGACACGGCGCGGGATCTCGGGTACGACGTGCTGTGGGGACGGTGCACGCGCTTCGGTGCTGCCTCGTGGCCGTACGCCCCGTTCGCGATGGCCCTGGAAGCCTGGCTGGCGAATGCATCGACGACAGCCCGAGCCGACCTCCTGGCCGTGGCGCCACGACTGGACTCGGTCCTCCCCTCGCTCGTCGGGGCGGCAGGCGAGGAGTCCCAACGCCTCCTTCCGGAGATTGCGCGAGGCCTGGTCCGACTGGCGACCCACGGCCCCGCCCTGCTCGTGATCGACGACCTGCAGTGGGCAGACGTCTCGTCGCTGGACCTGCTGGCGTACCTGATCGCGGGCTTCGATGCCCAGGACCTCGTCGTCATGGCGACCGTCCGCGACGAGGAGCTCGATCCGAGGCATCGACTGCACGGGTGGCTGGCCGACGTTCGCAGATTCCCCGGAGTCCGGGACCTGCGGCTCCGCCGCCTGAGCGTCGAGGAGACGGAACAGCAGCTGAACGCGCTGCTCGGCGCCAGGCCGAGCCTGAAGCTGCTGGAGGCGGTCCACGGCCGGTCCTTGGGCAATGCGTACCTCACCGAGCTGCTGGCGCAGGACCTCGACATGGGCAGTGAAGCCCTTGCGGCGGCCCTCCCCGACGTCCTGGCGGACGCACTGCTGGCCGCGTGGCGCCGGCTCGGTCAGGACGCCCAGGAGGTCGCGCGACTGCTCTCGGTCGCCGGCCGACCGCTGACGTTCGACGAGTACGCCGTCATGGCCGGCCTGATCGCACTCGACAGCCAGGCCCTGTCCCGATGCCTGGTGCAGGCGACCGCCGTCGGAGTGGTCACGGTCGACCGCGACGACCGCTACTGGTTCCGTCACCCCCTGCTGGCCGAAGTCCTCTACGACACATTCCTCCCCGGGCAGGCCGTTCCGCTGCACGCGGCGATCGCCGCCACCTTGACCACGCCCAGCGGCTCACGGGCCGGGGAGATGCGCCGCTGGGGAGACCTCGCCCTGCACCACGAACGGGCGGGTGCCGTCGATGAGGCGGTCCGTTGCTCGCTGACCACGGCCGGGCTGGCGGAGCATCTGCGCGTCTTCCCCGAGCAGCTGACCCACCTGAGGCGCGTCATCGAGCTCCTGCCGAGGGCCGGTGAACCGACCCGGCGGGCTGTCGGCGACCAGGTCCTCCTGCTCACCCGCGCGGCGGAGGTGGCCGCGTTGACCGGCGACTTCGATGCGGAGTACGACTGGCTCGATCGCGCCCGCATGCTGGTCGATCGAGCCACGCACCCCCTCCTGGCCTCGAAGATCCTGTGCCTGTGGTGGGACGCGGCGTTCAACTCCGGACACGCCTCGGAACGGCCCATGGTCGAAATCCGCGAGGCGGTCGACCTGGCATCGGCATTCCCCGACAGCGTGGAATACGTGCGGGCTCTGGGCCTCCTGTCCGAGACCGAAAACTGGCGAGGACTGCCAGCGGCCGCTGAACATGCCGAGCAGGCACTCGAGGCAGCCGTTCGGTGCGGTACGGACCTCGCGAAAGCCGTCGGTCTCCAAGCCCAGACGTTTGCAGTGGTAGGCAGCGGCCGCGCCGCCTACTACGAGTCACAGCGGGGCGACGCCGAGCGGGCCCACGAGCTGGCGCTGTCCATCGGCGATACCGCCTTGCTCGCCCGGACCGGGTGGGGGCTGACGAACCTCACGCAATGGCCGGGGGAGACTCGACGCGTGGCATGGTCGGCCTACGGCGATGTCGCGGCCCACGGATCACCGGTGCCCGGAGCCTGGCTCGCCATCATCGCTGCAGACGCCGCCCTGGGCGAAGGGGATCTGGCCGGAACGCGCGACTCGCTCCGGGAGATTCTGGCCGCTCGGCTCCCCAAGAGCAGCGGTGTGGCCGCCAGGCTGGTGAGCTGTGGCCTCGCCTGCCGGTTGGGGAGACTCGACGAAGCGGACCAGCACCTGCAACGTGCCGAGGAACTGCTCCCGGACTTCCTGTCCATGGTCGGCCTGATCGGCGCAAGAACCTGCGCGGAGCACTTGATCAGCCACGGCAGACCTGAGCAAGCAGGACAGGTGGTCCTCGACCATCTCCGACTCGACCGCACCTACCCGGACACAGCCGCCGAGCTGCTTCGGTTCGGTGCGTGGGCCGCTGCGGACCTGGCGTCGATCGAATCCTCGGGAACCGGGTCGACAGGTCGCGGGCAGCGTCTGCTCGAGAGGCTGCTCGAGGAAGCGGAGTTGCTTCCCTGGGATCCGTTCGCAGACCAACCCGAACTGCGGTCGCTGTTCGAGGCAGAGTCAGCTCGCTGTCGACGAAGCGACGACGAGGTCGATCTCTGGCACACCGCCCTCGACCGTTGCGCCAACGCCCATTGGGGTTGGGAAGAGGCTGTCGCCTCGTGGCGCTGCGCCGAGGCGACCGCGAGAACGGGGCAGTCCAGCCAGACGGACGCCATGCTCGAGCAGGCGCTCCAACTGGCCCGGAAGATGGGCGCCAAGCCCATCGAGCGAGCGGTGGTGGCCCTGACCGCGCCCGACGCGGATCAGCCGGCGACGCCCTAGTCGCGTACGCATTTCCGCCAACCCGCGACCCCACCTTTGAAGCGGCCCGAGCGGGCCGCAAGACTCGCCCTGAGGCTGCGATCCCACACCCCGCCGCGGCCTCGGAAAGGTGAGGAACATGCCAGTCTTCGACGACGGCCAGAAAGAGACCGAGGTCCCCGAGACCGAGGATGTCGTGACCACCGACGTCCTCGTCGTGGGATCCGGCCCGGCCGGCGCGTCCGCCGCGCTCTTCCTGAGCGAGCTTGGTGTCGACAACATCATGATCACGAAGTACCGCTGGACCGCGAACACCCCGCGGGCGCACATCACCAACCAGCGCGCGATGGAGATCTTCCGCGACCTGGGCATCGAGGAGCAGGTGCTCGCCGACGCGACGCCGCACGAGCTCGTCGGTGACACCGTCTTCTGCACGAGCATCGCCGGCGAGGAGATCGGCCGCATCCGCACCTGGGGCACCCGCCCGGACCGCGAGGCCGACTACCAGCTCGCTTCGCCGTGCCTGACCGTCGACATCCCGCAGACGTACCTCGAGCCGATCCTGGTCCGCAACGCGACCGAGCGCGGCACCCAGACCCGGTTCTCCACCGAATACCTCAGCCACACCCAGGACGACGAGGGCGTCACCACGATCGCCCGCGACCGGCTGACCGGCCACGAGTACAAGATCCGGTCGAAGTTCCTCATCGGCGCCGACGGCGCCCGCACCCAGGTCGGCGCCGACATCGACCTGCCGCTCGAGGGCGCGATGGACATCGCCGGGTCGATGAACATCACCTTCAAGGCCGACCTCTCCGAGCTCGTCGACCACCGCCCGTCCGTCCTCTACTGGGTCATCCAGCCGGGCTCGAACGTCGGCGGCATCGGCACCGGCCTGGTCCGCATGGTCCGCCCCTGGGACGAGTGGCTGATCGTGTGGGGCTACGACATCAACCAGCCGCCGCCGGAGCTGACCGAGGAGTACGCGGTCAAGGTCATCCGCGACCTGCTCGGAATGCCCGACCTGGAGCCGGACGTGACCGGCTACTCGCTGTGGGGCGTGAACGAGATGTACGCGACCCATGCCCAGAAGGGCCGCGTCTTCTGCGCCGGCGACGCCATCCACCGGCACCCGCCGTCGAACGGTCTCGGCTCGAACACGTCGATCCAGGACTCGTACAACCTGGCCTGGAAGCTCGCCGCGGTGCTCCAGGGCTACGCGGAGACTTCGCTGCTGGAGTCCTACTCCGCCGAGCGTGCCCCGGTGGCTAAGCGGATCGTCACCCGCGCCAACCAGTCCGCGCGCGAGTTCGGCGAGCTCTTCGAGGCGCTCGGCGTGGTCGGCCTCGAGGGCGAGGAGATGGCCAAGGCCATCGAGGAGCGCAAGGCCAACACTCCCGAGGGTGCGGCCAAGCGCGCCGCGCTGGTCACCGCGATGGAGCGCAAGAACTACGAGTTCAACGCCCACGGCGTCGAGCTCGGCCAGTTCTACGAGTCCAACGCGATCGTCTCCGACGGCACCCGCCCGGCGCCGACCGACGACGAGGACCTCTACCACCGGATGTCGACCTCGCCGGGTGCTCACCTGCCGCACGCCTGGGTCGGGGACAACGTCGAGAAGCAGGCGATGCTCGACCTCGCCCCCTACACGAAGTGGACGCTGATCACCGGTGTCGCCGGCGAGGCGTGGGAGGACGCGGCGGAGGCGGCCCGGACGAAGTTCGGGATCCCGCTCCAGACCGTCGTCATCGGCCCGGGCCGGCCGGTCACCGACCTCTACTTCGACTGGGCCAAGCTCCGCGAGGTCGAGGAGTCGGGCGCCATCCTGGTACGCCCCGACAAGCACATAGCCTGGCGCTCCATGTCGCTTCCCGGCGACCCCGGCGCCGCGCTGGGCGAGGCGGTCGCGACGCTGCTGGGCAAGGCCTGATCGTCCGGCTGAGCGGGGGGAACCATGAAGTTCACGCATGAGTCGCTCCCGCAGCGGGTCCGCTTCGCCACCGGCGAGGCGCCCGCTGCGGTGGCAGCAGAGATCGACGAGCTCGGCGCACGGCGGGTGATGGTCATCGCCGGCGCGCGCGAGGCCGAGCTCGCCGCCCGGGTGACGGCCGACGTACCGGTCGCGCTGCGCCACGACGAGGTCGTGATGCACGTGCCGGTCGAGGTCGCCGAGCGGGCTCGCGAGCGAGCGGCCGAGGCCGCCGTCGACGCACTGGTGTGCGTCGGCGGTGGCTCGACCACCGGCCTGGCCAAGGCCGTCGCACTCACCACGGGGTTGCCGATCGTTGCGGTCCCGACGACGTACGCCGGTTCCGAGGCGACCAACGTCTGGGGCCTGACCACGGGCGAGACCAAGACGACCGGTATCGACGCCCGCGTCCTGCCGCGGTCGGTCGTCTACGACGCCTCGCTGCTGACGACGCTGCCCGGCGAGATGACCGTCGCCAGCGGCCTGAACGCGCTCGCGCACTGCGTCGACGCGATGTGGGGCCCGCGGGTGGATCCCATCGACCAGGTCAACGCCGCGGAGGGGATCCGGGGGCTCGCCGCCGGACTCCCCCTGGTCAAGGCCGACTCGGAGAGCATCGAGGGGATCGAGCAGACCCTCTACGGGGCCTACCTGGCGGCGGTCTCGTTCACATCCGCCGGCTCGGGGATGCACCACAAGATCTGCCACGTGCTCGGCGGCATGTTCAACCTGCCGCACGCCCAGACCCACGCGGTTGTGCTCCCGCACGTGCTCGCCTTCAACGCGCCGTCCGCCCCCGAGGCGGAGGCACGGATCGCGGCGGCCTTCGGCGCGGCGAGCGCCGTGGCGGGGTTGGCGGAGCTGCGTACGACGCTCTCGGCGCCGAAGGCGCTCGAGGACTACGGCATGCCCGAGGACGGCATAGCCAAGGCGGTCGCGCCGATTATGGCCGCGATCCCTGACAACAACCCGACCCCGGTCACCGAGGAGAACCTGACCGCGCTGCTGACCGCGGCGTGGGCGGGAGAGGAGAGCTGATGAGCGACGTAGCTGGCGTATCGCCGGAGCAGCAGGCGGTCGAGCAGACCCTTGTCGACACCGTCGTCGCGTCCTTCGACGCTTGCGAGGACCCACGCCTGAAGGAGGTCATGGTCTCACTGACGCGTCACCTGCACGCCTTCATCCGCGACGTACGCCTCACCGAGGACGAGTGGGCCGCGGGCATCGAGTTCCTGACCAAGGCCGGCCACATCACCGACGACGTACGCCAGGAGTTCATCCTCCTCTCCGACACCCTCGGCGCCTCGATGCAGACGATCAACATCAACAACCAGGCGTACGCCGATGCGACCGAGGCCACGGTCTTCGGGCCGTTCTTCGTGGAGGACTCGCCGGCGATCGAGCTGGGCGGAGACATGGCCTTCGGTGCCCCGGGTGAGCCGTGCTGGGTCACCGGTACGGTCACCGGAACCGATGGAAAACCGCTGGTCGGGGGCAAGATCGAGGTCTGGGAGGCGGACGAGGACGGGCTCTACGACGTCCAGCGCGATGCCGGCGCGCGGGCTGCTCGGGCGCACCTGTTCACCGACGCCGATGGCGCCTACCGGTTCTGGGGGCTGACGCCCACGCCGTACCCGATCCCCGACGACGGCCCCGTCGGCAAGATGCTGGCCGCGGTCGGGCGCTCGCCGCTGCGCGCCTCGCACCTGCACTTCATGGTCACCCACGAGGGCTGCCGCACGCTGGTCACCCACATCTTCCCCGAGGGCGACCCGATCGGCTGGAAGGACACCGTGTTCGGGGTCAAGGAGTCGCTGATCAAGAAGTTCGAGCGGCAGGCCGCCGGGACGCCGACCCCGGACGGTCGGGACGTCGACGGCACCTGGTCGAAGGTGCGGTTCGACATCGTCCTCGCGCCCGCCGGCGCCTGAGTCGTCCCTGGCGTGCTTCGGGCACAGGGGTGTTGCCTCGGCACGCCAGGGACCCCCTCACGGTGCCGGATGGACGATGTAGGTGAAGTCCTCGTCGAGAAGGACGTTGTCCGCGGAGTCGGTGATCGTGAGGTGGTCGGTCACGCGGGAGTCGGGCGGATACGAGTCGAGATCGATCCTCACGTCCGTCCAGGTCCCGCCCTCGGGAACGATCGAGCCTTTGACGTCGAGCCCACCCGGCGGCGCCGGATGGTCCAGCGTGATCCGGAGGGTTCCCCGCACCCAGCCGTCCGACCCCTCGGGTGTCAGGACCGGCTCGTTGACGGTGAATTGGTCGCCGAGCCGGAAGGACCGAATCTCCGGCCGGACCTGCATCACGCGGGCGGCGCTCTTCCGGTTCCGGGTCGCCCTGATCGTCACGTTGAACGCGGGCAGGGTCCCGGTGGCCGGCGCCTTCGTGGCCGCGGTGAACGACGCCGTACGGCGCCCGGCCTGGACCGTGAGCGTGCCCGGGACCGTGACCCAGGACGAGCTCGAGGTGAGGCTCACCGCCAGCGACGTCTTGGCGACGCAGTCGAGGGTGACCGTCCCGGTGGCTCTCTGGCCGGCGTGGACGTAGGCGGGCAACGCCACCGCGGTGGGCACCGGCGTCGGGTAGCACGGGGTCGCCGTGCGGACGAGCGTCGCGCGGCGTACCACCTGCCGGTAGACCGCCTTGATCCTGCCGCTGCTGCGGACCGTCGTGGGTGAGGTCCGGACGGTGAAAGCGCGCGTGCTCCGGCCGCCGGCGACATAGACGTACGCCGGGACCCGGACGCCGGTGCTGGCCCACAGCTGCACCTTGGCGCGCCTGGGAGTCCGGCAGGTGAGCCGGATAGTGGCGGTGGTCGACGACCCTCCGGCAACACTGCTTCTCGCGAGGGTCAGCGACTTGAGCGCCGGCCGACAGGCCGCCTCCGCCGAGGGTGCCGTCACTGCGGCGGGCACGTTGAGGACCGCGACGGCCAGGACGATGCCGAGTACGAGTCGGGCGAAGCAGCGGGACATCCTCGGAACGTATCGGGACCGCCGACGCGTGCTGCTCGCACGTACCGGCGGTCCCTCAGATCAGGTAGCCCATCCTGGCCCAGGCTATTCCTGGGCGGCGCTGTCGGCGGCGGCGAAGTCGACCTGGAGCGATTCCAGGATCGAGGCGATGGTCTGCTCGGTGCTCGCCTTCTCGATCCCGGCCTCATGGAGGATCCCGGCGCCGTCCTCGTACTCGAGGAGGGCGAGCAGGATGTGCTCGGTGCCGACGTAGGAGTGCTCGAGCCGCAGGGCCTCGCGGAAGGTCAGCTCGAGCACCTTCTTGGCGTCGGCGGTGAACGGGATCATCTCCCCGACCTCGCCGTAGGGCTCGGGAGTGGCCGCGGTCGCCGCGGCGCGCACGGCGTCGAGGGTGACGTCCTGGGCCCTGATCGCGTGGCCCGCGACGCCCTCCGGCTCGGCGAGGAGGCCGAGCACGAGGTGAGGTACGCCGGTCTCCGCGTTCGCGGCCTTCCGTGCCTCCCCCTGGGCGGCGACGACCACCGTGCGGGCACGCGGGGTGAACTTCGCGAACCCGGCGTTCGGGTCGAGCGCCGCCTCGCCGGCCTTGGGGACGTACTTCTTCTGAGCCGCCTGCTTCGTCACCCCCATCCGGGTCCCGATCTCGGTCCAGGAGGCACCGGAGCGGCGGGCCTGGTCCACGAAGTGTCCGATCAGATGGTCGGCCACCTCGCCCAGGTGCTCGCCGACCACCATCGCGTCGGCCAGCTGGTCCAGGGGCTCGGTCCGAGCCTGCTTGATCGAGTCGATCAGGGTGTCGAGGCGTACGGCCTTGAGGCCAGGGTCTGCATCGCGAGGAGTCGTCATGCGTCAACTCTAGGTTGACGATGCGTCGGCGTCAACCTAGAGTTGACGATGCGTGCGGCTGTGGCGAAATGCCAGCGGGCCGGTCATCCGTGTGGATGGCCGGCCCGCTGGGTACGTCGTGCGTCAGTGGCAGTGGTTGGAGATCTGGATCATCTCGTCGCGGGGGACGACCTTGATCCGCTCGCGGCCCTGGGCCTCGCCGAGGGACCGCTCGTGGTTGTCGAGCTTCTCCCAGCCCTCGATGGTGGTGAACTCGACGCCCTTGCCGGACAGGTGCTCGAGGACCGCCGCGGTCGAGCCGAACTCGGCAGGCTTGAGCTTGTCGAGGTCGTGGAGGAGGTTGTCGATGGTCTCTTTGGCGTCGGACTTGGTGTGGCCGATGAGGCCGACCGGTCCGCGCTTGACCCACCCGGTGACGTACGTCCCGTTGATGTGCTCGCCGTTGAGGTCGAGCACTCGGCCGCCGGCGTTGGGGATGACGCCGTTCTCGCTGTCGAAGGGCACATCGGGGAGTGCCTCGGAGAGGTAGCCGACGGCCCGGTAGACGGCCTGGACCGGGGTGTCGGTGAACTCGCCGGTGCCGGTGACGGTGCCGTCGCCGTTGTACTCGGTCTTCTCGCTGCGCAGCGCGACCACCTGACCGTCCTCGTCGAGGATCTCGACGGGGTTCTGCATCATGTGGATGACGATCTTGTGGGGCTTGTCGCCGGCGGGCGCCTCCATGTACTTCAGGAGGATGTCGGCCACCAGCTTGGTCGCCTTGTGGCTCTGGATCGCCTTCTCGCCGGCCTCGTCGATCTCGAAGCCCTCCTCCTCGACGACGACGTCGACCGAGGGAGAGTGGGAGAGCTCGCGCAGTTCCATCGGGCTGAACTTGATGTGCGCCGGGCCGCGGCGAGCGTAGACGTGGACCGTCTTGGCCGGGTTCTTCTTCAGACCCTGGTAGACGTTGTCGGAGATCTCGGTGACCAGTTGCTCGTCGGCGGGCTTGGCCAGCATGCGGGCGACGTCGAGCGCGACGTTACCGGCGCCGAGAACAGCGACCTCCTCGGCGTCCAGGGGCCACTCGCGGGAGACGTCGGGGTGTCCGGCGTACCAGCTGACGAAGTCGGCCGCACCGAAGGACTGGGGCAGGTCGATCCCCGGGATGTCGAGCTCGCGGTCGGCCATCGCGCCGGTGGCGAAGATGACGGCGTCGTAGAACCGGTGCAGGTCGTCGAGCTTGAGGTCGGTGCCGAAGTCGACGTTGCCGATGAAGCGGATGCTGTCCTGGTTCAGGACGCGCTTCAGAGCCTTGATGATCTCCTTGATTCGCGGGTGGTCAGGAGCCACGCCGTAGCGAACCAGGCCGTAGGGAGCAGGCAGGCGCTCGATGACGTCGACGCGCGCACCAGGGTGCTCCTTCGTGAGGATGTCGGCAGCGTAGATGCCGGCCGGGCCGGCACCGACGATCGCAACGCGGATGTCACGCATAAGGGAGTTCAACCTTCCGTGGATGTACTAAGGCAAGCCTAAAGGGGGTCGTGTAACCCTCCGAATCCGTTCCACCAGGTGGTTACGAGGTCGTGCGTGGGGTTCACGCTCAATCCTAGAATGTGTTCTTGTCTTGGGTGTGTCTGGGAACGTGATCTCGGACACGTACGGCGCGTCGGGTCGTGGTTCTTTGGGTGCTGGTTTCGGTGGTCGAGCTTTGTCGAGTCCTTGGTTTGGTCTCGGGAGGGCGCGCGGAAGTTGCCGTGGTTTCGTTTCAGTGTTTCGCCGCCGACCCTTGGTTCGATTGTTTCTCGATCGCGCACCGCGTCAAGGACGGCCTTCGGCCGCCGGCTTCGCCGGTCGCCTCCGGCGATCCTTGACCCGGCGCGCGATCGAGAAAGATTTGGCCTGTATCGGGTCGGCGGCGAGGGTGTGGCGCAGCGGATTCAGTTGGGTGCGGGCTTGGGGCTGTGGCCGGCCGTGTGCGGGTGGCTCGGTGCCTCGTGGGCGCCTACGGCAGTGGACGGGACCTTGTGAACCGTTCACAAGCGCGCCGGCGCCTTTGACAGGGGTCGGGTGCGGTGCCTGCAGGGGCACGAGTTCTCCACTGATCCGAAGATTCCCCCACGTACGCGGAGGTTCCCCATCCTCCGGAGGGTGGCGAACCTTCACTGCATTGGGGAGGTGTCCCTGTCAGTGGGGAAACGGCGAGCGTGGAGTCGAAAGAGTCTCGGCCCAGCCGGTTAGGGGCGGCGGGTGAACCGAATCGTGCCATCCGGTAGTCGCTCATGGGTGTAGCCAGGTGCGTGGGCCAGGCGGTGATGATGCGGGCAGAGCAGTGCCCCGTCTTTGAGATCCGTCTTCCCGCCTGCGGCCCAGGGTTCGAGATGATGGGCGTCGCACCATTCGGGTGGCATGTCGCAGCCCTCGGCCTGGCAGCACTTCTGCTGCAACCGCATCGCCTTGCGCTGGATCGGTTGGAAGAACCGGCTGTCTCGGCCGGCGTCGAGGACCTGGCCGTCCCCGCCCAACACCCAGGGGATGATGGTGGCGTTGCACGCCATCCGCCGTGCCTCGGCCGCTGAGATGGTGGTGCCGTTGGTCTCGTCGTAGCCCAGGGTGGCGATGCCGAGGTCCTTGCGGAGCTCCTCAAGGGAGATCACCACGTTGATGGTGGTCGCGTCGCCACCATGGCGGGGCAGCGCGGCGGGGTCGACGGTCTCCAACAGTCGTGAGAAGCCCTGGCCCATGAGTCGCTCCCACGGGGGCAGGGGCGCGCCCTTGGCGACCAGCTGCTGTTTGCGGGGTTGGGCGTAGGCCTCGACCAGTCGCTTGAATCTCATTCCCATCGAGACCGGCAAGACGCCGTCGAAGCCGATGGTGCCGTCGTGGTTGTCCCAGACCCGTAGGGCGGTCTTCTGGTGGGCGCGTTCTTCTTCGGCCAGCAGTGCTTTGGCTTCGGCGTCTTCGAACCGGACCGGGTCGATCTCGGCCAGGATCCGTTTGCCGACGATGCGGAGCTCGTTGGCCGTCAACCGGGTGGCGTAGTCGACCAGCAGCTTCTCAGCCAACACCAGGTCCTCGGCACTCGCGATCGGGTCGGCCGCGATCTTGTCGAGCGCCTTGGTGATCACCCTCGCCTTGTCCTGGGACACGACACCCTCAGCGAGACCAGCGGCAACGAGGTCGTACTCCGCGACACCGGCGGCGAGCTTGATCTGCGACCGAGCCACGGCCTTGTCGACCAACAACTCAACGCGCATCCACCCCGACGCATCCTTGGCACCGGTCTCTTCAGCGATATCGCCCGCGGACGCGAGCACTCGGAGTTTCAGCGCGGCTTGCTGAGCCTGGAGTTTCTCCAAGCGTTCCAGCAGGTCCTTCTTCTGCTCGGTGCGCCAGTAGGCGGGATCGGTGGCCAGCAGGTCTTGGAGGGCGGTCTCGATGGCCTTCAAGGCTGCGTCGATCGCGTCGCCGGGGTTGGTGCCCCAGTGGTCGATCGAGCGGCCGAGACTCATCGCCCATCCTCCCCTTCAGAGGTGTGCTGTGATGAGTCTGATTCTACGCCTCCAGCCCGTCCCTGGCTATCTATTTTCCCAGGTCAAGCACCGTTTTAGCGGTGAGCGAACGGCCTAGCATCTGTGGATGGTAAGTGGCCCGAAGGCCACCCGCGCACCCCTCGACCCCGACCTTTCGAGCAACGATTCCGCTGCGCCACACCCGGGCCGCCGCCCCGATAGCCAGCCAAGTCCTTTCTCGATCTGGTCCGGAGTCCAGGACCGCGAAGCGGCCGGCGAAGCCGGCGGGCCGAAGGCCCGTCCTTGACGCCGGTCCAGATCGAGAGACCCTCAAAGAACGGGTCGGCGGCTCACACCAACCAAGAAGAAACAGCAGCCCATAGGCCCCTCACAGCCGGACAAAACAACGATCACAGACCCACCCCCGAGCGTGGCCGTCATGACCCAACTCCTCGACCCACCCACGGCAACATCGCCAGCGAAAACGACAACGAGATGGCGCCCAACCCCCGAGCGCACATCACTCATAATTCTGCTGACCCTGACAGCAGCCGCGTACCTGTGGACGCTGTCGGAGTCTGGATACGCCAATCAGTACTACTCAGCCGCCGCACAAGCCGGCGGCGAGAGCTGGAAGGCGTGGTTCTTCGGGGCGCTCGACGCGAGCAGCTCGATCACGGTCGACAAGCCGCCGGCGTCGCTGTGGGTGATGGGCCTGTCCGTACGCCTCTTCGGACTGTCCTCGTGGAGCATCCTGGTGCCGCAGGCGCTGATGGGTGTCGGGACCGTCGGGCTCGTCTTCGCCATAGTGAAGAAGGTCGCGCCGTGGCAGGCGGCGGTCGCGGCGGGGGCGTTGACCGCGCTGACCCCGGCGGCGGCGCTGATGTTCCGGTTCAACAACCCGGACGCGCTGCTGCTCCTGCTGCTGGTCGGTGCCGGGTTCTCGACGCTCAAGGCGATCGAGACCGGCAAGGGCAGGTGGATGGTGCTGGCCGGTGTGCTGCTCGGCTTCGGCTTCCTGACCAAGATGCTGCAGGCGTTCCTGATCATCCCGGCGATGGCGGTCGTCTACCTGATCGCGGGCAAGGGATCGTTCGGCAGGAGGATGACCCACGGCATCGCCTGCTTCGTCGCCATGGTCGCGAGCGCCGGCTGGTACATCGCGATCGTCGAGCTCATCCCCGAGTCATGGCGCCCCTACATCGACGGCTCGACCGGCAACTCGCTCCTCGAGCTGACGCTGGGTTACAACGGCGTCGGCCGGCTCAACGGCGGCGACTACGGCGGCCTCGGCAACGCCGGCTTCTCCAGCGCGGCCGGGATCCTGCGGCTCTTCCAGGGCGTCTCCGGCGGCATGGTCTCCTGGCTGCTCCCGGCGGCACTGCTCCTCCTCGTCACCGGGCTCGTCGCGCTGCGCAAGTCGCCGCGTACCGACCTGACCCGTGCCGCGCTGATGCTCAGCGGCGCCACGATGCTCGTCACCGGCCTGGTCTTCTCCTTCATGGAGGGCATCTACCACGACTACTACGTGGTCGCGCTGGCTCCGTGGATCGCGATCACCGCGGTCGTCGGCGCGGCCGTCCTATGGCGCAGTATGTGGCGCGACCGTGACAGCCTCTTCGCCCGGATCACCCTGGCGGTAGCGATGGCCGGCAGCGCCGTGTGGGGCTGGGTGCTCCTCGGGCAGTCGGGTGAGCAGCCGTACGACGCGCTGCGCTGGCCCGTCCTGATCATCGGTCTCGGCGTCGCTGCCGCGTTCGTCTTCGCGGACAGGCTCACCCGCCGGGCAGCTGCGGCGGTCCTCGCGGCGGCAGCCGTGACTGTGGGCCTCGGTCCTGCGGCGTACGCGATCCAGACGATCGGCACCGCCCATACCGGCTCGATCGTGACGGCCGGGCCGTACGAGGGCGGCGGCATGGGCGGGATGGGCGGTGGTCGCCCCGGTGGTGCCGGCGGCGGCCCCGGTCCTCAGGCCCAGAACGGGACCCCGCCGACCGGCCAGATGCCGCAGACGCCTGGCGGCGGGTTGCCCGACGGCATGCCCGGCGGGACCCGCGGAGGCGGAATGATGGGCGGTGGCAACGTCGACGAGGAGCTCGCCGAGGCGGTCAGCACGAACGCCGGCAACTACACCTGGGTGGCCGCGACGATCGGCTCCCAGACCGCGGCCGGCCTCCAGTTGGAGACCGGCGAGGCCGTGATGGCGATCGGTGGCTTCAACGGCACCTCGAACAGCATCACGCTCGAGCAGTTCCAGGAGTACGTCGCCAACGGCGAGATCCACTACTTCATCGCCGGCGGCGGCATGGGCGGGATGGGCGCCCGGGGAGGCAACAGCGACGAGACCTCCAGCGCCTCCCAGATCAGCGCCTGGGTGGAGGAGAACTTCACCCAGACCACGATCGGCAGCTCCACGGTCTACGACTTGACCGAGGGGGCCGCATGACCGCGGACACGACACTCGCGAGCGGACTGCGGGTCGTCGACGAGAAGCGACTGCTGACGACGATCGACCTGGTGATCCCGGTCCACAACGAGGAGACGGGCCTGGAGGAGTCTGTACGCCATCTCGACGGCTACCTGCGCACCCTGCCCTACTCCACGACGATCACGATCGCCGACAACGCCAGCACCGACGGCACCTGGGAGATCGCGGGGCGGCTCGCGACCGAGATCACCCGGGTCCGCGCGATCCACCTCGACCAGAAGGGCCGGGGCAGAGCGCTCAGGGCGGCCTGGTCCACCTCGCGGGCGGAGGTGGTCGGCTACATGGACGTCGACCTCTCCACCGACCTGCGGGCGCTGCCGCCCCTGCTCGCCCCGCTGCTCTCGGGCCACTCCGATGTCGCGATCGGGTCCCGGCTGGCCCGCGGTAGCCGGATCGAGCGGGGCCCGAAGCGCGACTTCCTGTCCAAGGGCTACAACCTGCTGTTGCGCGGTGTCCTGTCCGCGGAGTTCACCGACGCCCAGTGCGGCTTCAAGGCGCTCCGCCGCGACGTCGCCGAGAAGCTGCTCCCGCTGATCGAGGACGACAGCTGGTTCTTCGACACCGAGCTGCTCGTCCTCGCCTCCGAGGCCGGGCTGCGCGTACACGAGGTGCCGGTCGACTGGGTCGACGACCCCGACTCGCGCGTCGACATCGTCAAGACGGTCAAGGAGGATCTCGATGGGATCCGCCGGCTGCTGTTCGGGCTGGTCAGCGGCCGGATCGACCTCAGTGGCGTACGTCCTCCCGGACCCGTCCGCAGCCCGAGCCTGGCGGCTCAGGTGATCCGGTTCGGCGCCATCGGGGTGATGAGCACACTGGCGTACCTGCTCCTCTACGTCCTCCTCCGCACCGCCGTCGGAGCGCAGGCGGCCAACCTCATCGCGCTCCTGGTGACCGCGGTCGCCAACACCGCGGCCAACCGCCGGCTGACCTTCGGGATCACCGCGCGGCAGGGCGCGGTGAAGCATCACGTCGCCGGGCTGGCCGCCTTCGGGGTCGGGCTGGCACTGACCTCGGGATCGCTCGCGCTCCTCCACGTGGCCGCGCCGACACCCGCGCGAGCCATCGAGATCGTCGTGCTCGTGGCCGCCAACGCCGCGGCAACGCTGATCCGCTTCATCGCCCTCAGGTGGGTGATGAGTCCGCGCTCGTGAGCCGCTGGGAGCCGATGACGCGGAGCAGCTCGAGCTTCTCCGCGGCATCGGTGCCCTCGGCCGGGAAGTAGGCGAGCAGCTTCACGTCGGCCTCCTCGGTGAGCAGGACCTCGCAGCGCACGGCGACCGGGCCGACCTCCGGATGGATGAACGTCTTCAGGTCGGCACGCCGCACGCCGACCTGGTGCTGCTCCCACAGCCCGCGGAACTCCTCGCTCGCGGCGAGGAGGTCGTGCACCAGCGAGCTGATGTCGGAGTCGCCGGCCCGCCGGGCGTACGTCGCCCGCAGATCCATCACGTGGCTCGCCGACATCCGGTCCCAGTCCTCCCGCGGCGCCGGCCGGCGGTCGGGCTCGGTGAACCAGCGCCACACCAGGTTGCGGTCCCGGCCGGGCCCGTCGGGCAGCGGCGGAAGCAGCGTGGTGGCGAGCGGGTTGAGCCAGGCGATCTCGCCGGTGTCGGTGCAGATCACGACGGGGATGTCGGTCAGCCGCCGGGCGAGGGCGATCAGGCCGGGACGTACGTAATGGCCCGCCCGCCGCAGAGGCGGCGTCATCCCGGCGAGGTAGAAGACGTGGTCGCGCTCGTCGAGATCGCACTGCAGCGCCCGTGCGATCGCGGAGAGCACCGACTCCGACGGCGCCGACCCGCGTGCCTGCTCCAGCCGCGTGTAGTGGTCGGTCGAGACCCCGGCGAGCGAGGCGACCTCCTCCCGCCGAAGTCCAGGCGTACGCCGCCGTAACCCGGCCGGGAGGCCGACATCGGAGGGCCGGAGCAACTCCCGGCGACGGCGGAGGAAGTCGGCGAGCTCACGGCGGTCGGTCACGCTCCTCATCCTCCGTCGGTGGCGTCCGGTTATCCAGGGACGGCTCGTCCCTGGATGTGCCGTGCCTCCCGAGGGTCCGTCGAGGGCCGCACGCTGGACGTCATGACGACCCACAACATCAAGTTCAGCAGCCGACAGCTCGGCAAGAACGGCCCCACGGTCACCTCCCCCGCGCTGGGCGGGATGAGCCTCTCCGGCGCCTACGGCGAGGTCGACGACGAGGAGGGCGTACGCGTCATCCACGCCTACCTCGACGCCGGCGGCACCCTGATCGACACCGGCGATTTCTACGGCGCCGGACACAACGAGATGCTGATCGCCCGGGCGCTGCGCGAGCGTGATCGCGACGACGTGGTGCTCTCGGTGAAGTTCGGCGCACTGCTCACCCCGGTCGGGATGCCGGCCGGCTTCGATGGCCGGCCCGAGGCGGTCAGGTCCTCGCTGACCTACTCCCTCCAGCGTCTCGGCACCGACCACGTCGACATCTACCGCCCCGCCCGTCTCGACCCGCAGGTGCCGATCGAGGAGACCGTGGGCGCGGTCCAAGAGCTCGTGGAGGCGGGATACGTACGCCACATCGGGCTCAGCGAGGTCAGCGCCGACACGATCCGGCGGGCTGCCACGGTGGCCCCGATCAGCGACCTGCAGATCGAGTACTCCCTGCTCAGCAGGGGGATCGAGACCAACGGCATCCTCGACACCTGTCGTGAGCTGGGCATCGGCATCACCGCGTACAGCGTCCTCGGCCGCGGCCTGATCGGCGGTAGTGGCACCCTCGGTGGCTCGCTCGCCCACATGCCGCGCTTCCAGGGCGACAACCTCGACCACAACCGCGCGCTGCTCACCACCCTGGAGGAGATCGCCGCGGCCAAGGGCGTCACCCTGGCCCAGCTCGCGATCGCCTGGGTCGCCGCCCGCGGCGAGCACATCGTCCCTGTCATCGGCTCTCGCCGGGTCAGCCAGGTCGAGTCGATGGCAGGTGCGAACGACGTCACCCTCGACGACGCCGATCTCACTCGAATCGACGCCGCCGTGCCCGTCGGCGCCGCCCGCGGCGACCGCTACCCGACCCAGTTCATGGCGCAGCTCGACAGCGAGCTGTGAGGACGTGAGGAAGACCACAGGTATTGGACCGATACAACCGGCCAAGCCTGGTGTCCACCTGCTGATCTGCCCTACCGTTACCGGCCAGTAACCAGCACGGTGGGGTTCCGGACCCCCGCCGGTCATGAATCGGTCACGCGCTGATCGGCTGACCGGGATCCCACCATGCTGGAGACTGAAGACACTGCGCAGCTAGACCCAAGGAGTCGAGGATGCTCATCGGAGTGACCCGAGAGACGCTGGTCAAAGGTTCGGCCGGGGAGACCCGGGTAGCGGCCACCCCCACGACCGTCAAACAACTGACCGGTCTGGGCTATGACGTCGTCATCGAGGGTGGAGCCGGAGAGGCGTCCAGCTTCAAGGACGAGGCGTACGCCGAGGCCGGCGCCCGCATCGGCACGGCCGCCGACGCGTGGGGTGCCGACCTGGTCTTCCGGGTCAACGCGCCTTCCGTCGGCGAGGTCGAGCTGCTGAAGAGTGGCGCCACCCTGGTCGCCCCGCTGGCGCCGGCGCAGAACAGCGAGCTGCTCGACGCCCTGGCCGCCCGCAAGGTCGACGCCTTCGCGATGGACGCCGTGCCGCGCATCTCGCGGGCACAGTCCATGGACATCCTCTCCAGCCAGGCCAACATCGCGGGCTACCGCGCCGTGGTCGAGGCGGCCCACCACTTCGGCCGCTTCTTCACCGGCCAGGTGACCGCGGCGGGCAAGGTGCCGCCGGCGAAGGTGCTCGTGGCCGGTGCCGGTGTGGCCGGTCTGGCCGCGATCGGTGCGGCGAGCTCGCTGGGCGCGATCGTGCGCGCCACCGACCCTCGTCCGGAGGTCGCCGACCAGGTCAAGTCGCTCGGCGGTGAATACCTGAAGGTCGAGGTCGAGGTCGAGAAGTCGACCGACGGCTACGCCAAGGCGACCTCGGAGGCCTACGACCAGCGCGCCGCGGAGATCTACTCCGAGCAGGCCGAGGACGTCGACATCATCGTGACGACCGCGCTGATCCCGGGCCGCCCGGCGCCGAAGCTGATCACGGCGGCCGACGTGGCGAGCATGAAGTCCGGTTCGGTCATCGTCGACATGGCGGCCGCGATGGGCGGCAACGTCGAGGGCACGGTGAAGGACGAGGTCGTCACCACCCCCAACGGCGTCACGATCATCGGCTACACCGACCTCCCCGCGCGTCTTCCCGCGCAGTCCAGCCAGCTCTACGGCACCAACCTGGTGAACCTGATGAAGCTGGTGACCCCGGAGAAGGACGGCGTACTCGCCCTCGATCTCGAGGACCAGGTCCAGCGCGGCCTGACCGTCGTGCACGACGGCGGCGTGCTCTGGCCGCCCCCGCCGGTCCAGGTCTCCGCGGCTCCGGCCGCGGCAGCTCCGGCCGAGGTGGCGGTGAAGGAGACTCAGAAGCCGCTCTCTGCCTCCGCCAAGCTCGCCCTGGTCGGCACCGGTGCGCTCGCTCTCTTCCTGCTCAACGCGGTCGCTCCGGCCGAGATCACCCGCCACTTCACCGTGCTGACGCTGTCGATCGTGATCGGGTTCTACGTGATCGGCCACGTGCACCACGCGCTGCACACCCCGCTGATGTCGGTGACCAACGCGATCTCCGGGATCGTCGTCGTGGGCGCCCTGCTGCAGCTCACCGTCGCTGACAACGTGGTGCTCGTGCTCGCGGGCATCGCCACGCTGCTGGCGAGCATCAACATCTTCGGTGGCTTCGCCGTGACCCGCCGCATGCTCTCGATGTTCCGGAAGGCCTGAGGTAAGTACGTCATGGATATCTTCTCGATCGCTGGTGCGGCCTACCTCGTCGCCGCCCTCCTCTTCATCCTGTCGCTGGCAGGTCTGTCCAAGCACGAGACCGCCTCGCAGGGTTGGCTCTACGGCGTGGGCGGCATGACGCTGGCGCTGGTCGCGACCGTCATTCAGGTCGTCGACGGCGGCACCACCACCGCGGTGATCGTGCTGGTCGTCGCTGTCTCGGTCGGTGCGGTCATCGGCCTGTGGCGTGCCAAGGTCGTGGAGATGACCGGCATGCCCGAGCTGATCGCGCTGCTGCACTCCTTCGTGGGTCTCGCGGCCGTCCTGATCGGCTGGAACGGCCACCTCGAGGCCGCTGCCGGCCACGTCCACGGTGGAGCCATCCACTCGGCCGAGGTCTTCATCGGCGTCTTCATCGGTGCGGTCACCTTCACCGGCTCGATCGTCGCATTCCTCAAGCTCTCCGCGCGGATGAAGTCGGCGCCGCTGATGCTGCCCGGAAAGAACGTCATCAACATCGGCGCCCTGGTCGTCTTCGTGATCCTGACGGTCGTCTACGTCATCAACCCGACGCTCCCGCTGCTGATCGCGGTCACCGTCGTGGCGCTGGCGCTCGGCTGGCACCTGGTCGCCTCCATCGGTGGCGGTGACATGCCGGTCGTGGTCTCGATGCTCAACAGCTATTCCGGCTGGGCCGCGGCCGCCTCCGGGTTCCTCCTCGGCAACGACCTGCTGATCGTCACCGGTGCCCTGGTCGGGTCCTCGGGTGCGTACCTCTCCTACATCATGTGCAAGGCCATGAACCGCTCGTTCATCTCGGTGATCGCCGGTGGCTTCGGCATCGAGGCCGGGCCTGCCGGTGACGTCGACTACGGCGAGCACCGCGAGATCAACGCCGAGGACACCGCCGAGCTCCTTGCCGGTGCCTCCTCCGTCGTGATCACCCCGGGCTACGGCATGGCCGTCGCCCAGGCGCAGTACCCGGTCGCCGAGCTCACCCGGATCCTGCGGGACAAGGGCGTGGACGTACGTTTCGGCATCCACCCCGTCGCCGGCCGTCTCCCGGGTCACATGAACGTGCTGCTGGCCGAGGCCAAGGTGCCCTACGACATCGTCCTGGAGATGGACGAGGTCAACGACGACCTGGCCGAGACCGACGTCGTCCTGGTCATCGGTGCCAACGACACCGTGAACCCGGCCGCCGCCGAGGACCCCACCAGCCCGATCGCCGGCATGCCTGTCCTGCGCGTGTGGGAGGCCAAGAACGTGGTCGTCTTCAAGCGGTCGATGGCCGCGGGCTATGCCGGTGTGCAGAACCCGCTCTTCTTCCGGGAGAACACGCAGATGCTCTTCGGCGACGCCAAGACCAAGGTCGACGAGATCGTCAACGCCCTCGCCCGGGTGCCTGCCTGACCTGGATAAACAACACCTGACCAGCGGAAACGTGACGCAAGTCTCGCCCTGGTGAATTCTGCACGGCTCGGGCACGACACCCAGAATGAGTGTCGTGTCCGAGCCGTTTACAGACTCCCTCGAGTCGATCCGCGTCCCCCATACGTTGCTGGAGGACGCGCTCGGCTACGTGACCAGCATCGTGGTGACCTCGCTGGGGCTCTACCTGATCCAGTCGGTCGGAGCGGTCACCGGCGGCACCGCCGGACTGAGCCTGCTGGTGAGCTACTGGACCGGGCTGCCGTTCGAGGTGCTGTTCGTCCTGGTCAACCTGCCCTTCTTCGGGCTCGCGCTCTCCAAGAAGGGCATCGGGTTCACCCTCCGGTCGCTCGGCTGCGTCATCGCGGTCTCGGCGATGACCCGGGTCCACGCCGACCTGCTTCCGCTCGAGGGCCTCGACACCGTCTACGGGGTCGTGGCCGGCAACCTGCTCGTCGGCCTCGGGCTCCTGGTGATCTTCCGCCACGGTGCCTCGCTGGGCGGGTTCAACGTGCTCGCCCTGCTCCTGCAGGAGCGGCTCAACCTCCGGGCCGGGTACGTCCAGATGGGCCTCGACGTCAGCGTCATCCTGCTCGCGCTCTTCGTCGTCTCGCCGGCGACCGTTCTCCTCTCCGCCCTCGGCGCGGTCGTCCTCAACATCATCCTGGCCTTCAACCACCGGCCCGGCCGCTACCTCGCCTGACGCTGCCCTGAGACGTTTGTCTTCCAAGTCGGTCGACATTGCAGAATAGAGGCATGACTGCCGCGAAGCGCGCGCCCCAGGCCGGCGCCGAGGACCTGACCGAGCACCTGCGTGACCGCTGGTCGGTGAGTGTCTTCGACCCGGCCCACGAGCTCGCCGACGCCGAGATCAGGGTGCTCCTCGAGGCGGCCCGGTGGGCGCCGAGCGCGGGCAACAGCCAGCCGTGGTCGTTCCTGGTGCTGCCCCGGGGGTCCGCCGGTCACGCGACGTTCGTGAGCCACCTCTCGCGCGGCAACTCCGGCTGGGTGCCGCGGGCATCGGCCGTGTTCGTCGCGATCTCCCAGGTCGGGGTGGGCCCGGACGGCAACGGCCCGAAGTGGTCGGACTACTCCCACTACGACCTCGGTCAGGCGGCCGCTCATCTCACCGTCCAGGCCGCCTCCCTCGGCCTCTCCTCCCACCAGTTCGCCGGGTTCGACCACGATGCCGTGGCAGCGGCCTTCGGCGTACCGGACTGGTGGAAGGTGATGACCGGGATCGCGGTCGGCCTCCACGGCGACCCCGCGCAGGTCGACCCGCGCGACGCCGAGCGCGAGGAGCGCGAGCGCGTCCGGCGGCCGCTCGAGGAGATCGCCTTCGCCGACAAATGGGGCACGCCGTGGGTCTGATACCCCGGGGCATCCGTCCCGGAAGGCTTTAAAAAGGACGTACCCATCGGGGCATCGGTCTAAGGTTCCTGGGTGGAGAACGGTCAGGCAACAGGTCGACTCCGGCGCGTCGTGGCAGCTGTGTTCGTGCTGGGGGTGCTGGGCGCTGGTCTGGTGACGACCGCGCCGGCGGCGGTCGCGGCGCCCAACGACGGTGTCGGCGAGTCCTCGCGCACCCGCTATGTGCTCGACGAGAAGGCCAAGACCGTCAAGGTGAAGGCCGAGGTCACCGTCACCAACCAGCAGCCGAGCACGGCCACTACCTACTACTTCCTGACCGGCCACGCGATCCCGATCCCGGCCGGGGCGACGAAGGTGAGGGCGACCAGCAACGGCGCGAACCTCCCGGTGAGTACCGAGAAGATCAAGGGCACCGGTCTCGCGGTGGTGACGGTGTCCTTCCCGAACCTCTACTACGGCAAGTCACGCACGATCACCTGGACGTACGAGCTGAAGGGCGCCCCGATCCGGGCGAAGAAGAACCACACCCGGATCGGCGAGGGGTACGCCGTCTTCCCCGTGATCGGCCTCGGTGACGACGGGCAGGTGACCGTCGACGTCGTGCTGCCGAAGTCGATGACGTTCACCGCCTCCTCGGGCGACTTCAGCAAGCGGACCAAGGGCAAGACGACGACCTGGCACTCCGAGGGCGACTTCGTCGACGCCGGCGTCTCCGCCCGCGACCCCAAGGCCTTCGACGAGAAGAAGATCAAGGTCGGCGACACGAAGCTGTCGCTGCAGAGCTTCCCCAAGGACAAGGAGTGGATCGACTTCGCCGAGAAGCGGGTCACCGAGGGCATGCCGGTGCTGGAGGAGCTGACCGGCAACGAGTGGCCCGGTGGGCTGGAGACGATTCGTGAGGACGGCTCGGCGGAGGCGGTCGGCTACGCCTGGTTCGACTCCGACGCCGACGAGATCGTCGTCTCCGAGGACCTGGACACGGCGATCCTCTACCACGAGATGACCCACGCCTGGATCAACCCCGACATCGTCGAGGGCCGCTGGCTGAGCGAGGGCCTGACCGAGCTCGTCGCCCAGCACGCGACGGAGAAGGTCGGCGCCAAAGGGCAGAAGTACGGCAAGGTGAAGCGTCGCAGCAAGGCCGCGTTCCCCCTCCTGACCTGGGATGCCGCCGGCTGGAGCCAGGAGAAGGACGCGTACGGCTACCCGGCTGCCTACACAGCCGTCTCGGCCATGCTCGCGGACCTCTCCGACGAGGAGCTGACCCATGTGGTCGACGACGTCTACGACGGCCGCAGCGGGTACGACGCCGCCGATGACGAGATCACCAGCGGCCCGGTCGACTGGCGCCTCTTCCTCGACATCGTGCAGCGGTATGACACCGACGCCTCCCCGGAGAAGCCGCTGAAGAACTGGGTGCTCACCCGCGCCGAGGCCAAACAGCTCGAGCCCAGGGCCGAGGCCCGCAAGACGTACGCCGAGATCGACCGCGTCAACGGCGAGTGGCTGCCGCCGCTGGGTCTCCGCGACGTCATGGCCGCGTGGACCTTCGAGGACGTGGACGGTGTCGTCGGCCTGATCGGTGAGGCGAACGCCGATGCCGCCGCAGTCCAGGAGGCGGCCGAGAAGGCCGATCTGCCGGTGCCGGCCGCGGCGAAGGAGGCCTACGAGGGCGCCAACGAGGACGACCGGTATCACGAGCTCGCCACCACGCTGCCCCGCACCGCCGAGGTGATCACCGAGGTCGGTGACGCGACCGCCGACGTCGAGGGCATGCAGAACCCGCTGACCGAGCTCGGTGAGCTGGTGCTGTTCCTCGACGTGGGCGCGGCCAGTGCTCGAGCCGACCTGAACAACGGCTATCTCGAGGACGCCTCGGCCACCGCCGCCGGGGTACGCGCGCGGGCCGACTGGGCACTGGTCGTCGGACTGGTCGCGCTGCTGGTGCTCGCTTGCGCGGCGTACGCGGCGTATCGGGTGTTCTGGAACCCGTCGGCGCGACGCCGGCGGGTCGAGCGCAAGGCCTTCCTCGTGCAGGCGAAGAAGACGAGGAAGGCGGGAGCTCCGTGGGACTCTCGACCTGCCTGGCCGCCGATGCCGCCCGTGCCGCCGGCGCAGCCGCCGGGTCCGCCGCCGGGTCCGCCGTCAGTCGGTGGCGAGCTCCTCGGCGTACAGCGCGGCCCCGACGGCCCCCGCGGTGTTGAGCAGCTTCGCCGGGATGATCTCGGTGTCCAGGTCGAGCAGCGGCAGGAATTCCGCCGCCTCCTTCGAGACCCCTCCGCCGACAAGGAATAGGTCGGGGGAGAAGAGCATCTCCAGGTGCTGGTAGTACCTCTGCAGCCGCTTGGCCCAGTGCCTCCAGGAGAGCTCCTCGCGCTTGCGGGCGATGTTGGAGGCGCGGGTCTCGGCGTCGTGGCCGTCGAGCTCGAGGTGGCCGAGCTCGGAGTTGGGCACGAGCACGCCGTCGTAGAGGAGCGCCGAGCCGATGCCGGTGCCGAGCGTGGTCATGATGACCAGTCCACGGCGGCCCTTAGCGGCGCCGTAGCGCACCTCGGCCAGGCCGGCGGCGTCGGCGTCGTTGACCACGTGCACGTCCCGGCCGGTGGCCGCGGTGAAGATCGCGTCCGCATCGGCGCCGATCCAGGACTTGTCGATGTTGGCAGCGGAGTGGACCACCCCGTGGCGTACGACTCCGGGGACGGTCACGCCGACCTTCCCGTCGTAGTCCGGGAACTGGGAGAGCAGATCCACGAAGATCTCGGCGATGGCGTCGGGGGTGGAGCGTTCGGGTGTCGGGATGCGTATGCGTTCCTCGGCGAACTCGCCGGTCGCGAGATCGATCGGGGCACCCTTGATGCCCGTGCCGCCGAAGTCGATGCCGAAGGGCAGGCTCGTCGTCATGACCCCATCCTATTTACAAGCACCGACGTGACGTACGACACTTGACATATCATCCTGATTTGTCAAAGGGGCCAACGATGGAGATCGCCAACAGCACGGTGCCCGACGGCTCGACCGAACAGTGGCGCGACAAGAAGCGCCATCTGTGGTTGCTCGGCCTGGTGGTGCCGCTCCTCGGGTTCATCGCGATCGGCGGCTGGCATCTCACCGACATCAGCGCGTTCCTGTGGACCGGTCCGATCATCATCCTGATCGTGGTCCCGGCCATCGACCTGTTCGCGGGGCTCGACAAGTCCAACCCGCCCGACGACATGATCGAGGCGCTGGAGAACGACAGGTACTACCGCTGGATCGTCTACTCCTACCTCCCGCTGCAGTACGCCGTCTTCATCGGCGGCATGGCCCTCGCCGCCCACGGCGCCCTGGACGGCCACACCCTGAGCATGATCGACCGGGTCGGGCTGGCGATCTCGGTCGGCTGCATCGGCGGCATCGGCATCAACACCGCCCACGAGCTCGGCCACAAGCGCGAGGACGTCGAGCGCTGGCTCTCCAAGGTCGCGCTCGCGCAGAGCTTCTACGGCCACTTCTACATCGAGCACAACCGCGGCCACCACGTCCGCGTCGCGACTCCCGAGGACCCGGCCTCGGCCAAGGTCGGCGAGTCCTTCTACACCTTCTGGCCGCGCACGGTCTCGGGCTCGCTGAAGAGCGCCTGGAGACTGGAGAAGAAGAGGTACGCCCGCCGCGACCAGCATCCGTTCCGGATCGGCAACGACGTACTCAACGCCTGGCTGATGTCGGCGGTGCTCTGGGGCGGGCTGATCCTGTGGCTCGGGCCCGTGGTGATCCCGTTCCTGCTGATCCAGGCCGTCGTCGGGTTCTCGCTGCTCGAGGTGATCAACTACATGGAGCACTACGGCATGCTGCGCCAACGCGTCGGCCGGCGCTACGAGCGCGTCGACCCCAGCCACTCCTGGAACTCCAACAACATCGCCACCAACGTGCTGCTCTACCACCTGCAGCGCCACAGCGACCACCACGCCAACCCCGTACGCCGCTACCAGACCCTGCGCGACTACAAGGAGTCTCCGGTGCTGCCGACCGGCTATGCCGGGATGATCCTGCTCGCGCTCGTGCCGCCGGTCTGGCGCCGGGTGATGGACCCCAGGGTGCTGGCGCACTTCGACGGCGACATGTCGCGGGCCAACATCCTGCCGCGCAAGCGGGACAGGATCCTGGCGAAGTATCCGGCGCCGGTCGCAGATCGTGCCGAGACCGGCGACGACACCGTCGTGCAGGTCATCGGCCAGGAGGTGCTGGCCGCCCGCTGTCCCGGGTGCGGCCACACCTACCGAGTGGAGGAGGGCAACGAGGCAGAAGGGTTCGCCGCCGGCACATCGTGGGGGGACGTGCCGGACGACTGGTGCTGCCCGGACTGTGGCGTGCGCGAGAAGGTCGACTTCGTGCCTCTCGCCTCGGACTCCGTCTCGTAGCTCTCCTCGGACGGCGACAGCCCCCGACCTCGTACGAGATCGGGGGCTGTCTGCTGCCGGCGACGGTCAGCGCTTTGCGAGCTCGGGTTCCCGCGGCTCCTCGGCGTAGTGGTCGGCGAGGTAGTGCCGCTCCAGGCTCTCGCCCTCGACGTCGACGTTCGGGAGGATCCGGTCGAGCCACTTCGGCAGCCACCAGGCCTTCTCCCTCATCAGGTACATCAGCGTCGGGATGAGGAGCATCCGCACGATGAAGGCGTCGAAGACGACCGCCGCGGCGAGTGCGAAGCCCATGGACTTGATGATCGGGTCGTCCATCAGGATGAAGCCCGAGAAGACGGCGGTCATGATCAGTGCGGCGGCCGTGACCACCCGGGCCGAGTTGCGGAATCCGTCGACCACGGCCTCCTTGTAGGAGGCGCCGTGGACGTGGGCCTCCCGGATCCGGGTGACCAGGAAGACCTGGTAGTCCATCGCCAGGCCGAAGACCAGCCCGATCAGGAAGATCGGCATGAAGCTGACGATCGGCTGGCCGTCGAAGATCCCGAAGGCACCCTCCTGGAAGACCGCTACGGTGACGCCGAGGGTGGCCAGGACCGACAGCAGGAAGCCGAGCGTCGCGGTCAGCGGCACCAGGATCGAGCGGAAGACGAGCATCAGCAGGAGGAACGCCAAGCCGATCACGATCGCGAGGTAGGGCAGCAGCGCGTCGTTCAGCTTCTCGGAGATGTCGGACATGATCGCGGAGGTGCCGGTGACCGCGAGGTCGGTGCCGGTCTCCTCCTCGAGGGCGCCTTCGCCCTCGCGCAGCTCCGCCAGCAGGTCCTCGGTCGCCTCGTCCTCGGGGGCGGTCTCCGGCTCGATCAGGATCACCGCGCCGTTCTCGTTGCCCGACGGGGGCACCACCTTGGCGACCCCGTCCAGGGAGCCGGCCCATTCCGCCACCCGGGCGTAGGTGGCCTGCTTGGCCGCCGCGTCGCCCGCCGTCTCACGGGCATCGACCACCAGCATCATCGGGTCGAGGCGGCCCGGGCCGAAGCCCTCCTCGACCAGCTCGACCGCCTGACGGCGCGAGCTGTCCGCGGGGGCCGTGCTGTCGCCCGGCATGCCCAGGTGCAGGTCCTTGAACGGGATGGCCAGGGCGCCCAGGCCGATGACCACGATCAGCACCCAGACGATGGGCGCCTTGCCGATGAACCGGGCCCAGCGGACACCGTTGTTGAGCACGCGGCCGTTGGCCTCGCGCTTGGGGTTGTAGTGGCGTACGGACAGGCCGAAGGCCTTCGACTTGAACACACCCAGCAGTGCCGGGAGCAGGGTCAGCGCGACCAGGACGGCGACCACGACGGTGGCCGCGGCGCCCAGGCCCATGTAGGTCAGGAACGGGATGCCGACGACGCTGAGCGCGGAGAGAGCGATCACGACGGTGAGGCCGGCGAAGACGACCGCGGAGCCGGCGGTGCCGACCGCGACGCCGATCGCCTCCTCACGGTCGTCGGTGTGGTCGAGCTCGCTGCGGTAGCGCGCCAGGATGAACAGCGCGTAGTCGATCCCGACCGCGAGGCCGATCATCGTGGCGAGCATCGGGGTGGTCGAGGAGACGTCGGTGAACGCGGTGAGCGCCGTGATTCCCATGGTGCCGATGCCGACGCCGATGGCGGCGGTGAGGATCGGGAGCCCGGCGGCCACGAACGAGCCGAAGGTCAGCAGCAGGATGAGCAGGGCGAGGACGATGCCGACCAGTTCGGCGCTGGCGCCGCCGATCTCTTGGACCTGCATGCCCTGGCCGCGTACCTCGACCTGGAGGCCGGAGGCCGCGTCGGCCTCCTCGACGACGTCGGTGACCTCCTGCTGCATCTCCGGGGTCACCTCGGAGACGTCGACGTCCTCGAACTGGGTCGAGATCAGGCCGATCCGGCCGTCGTCGGACAGTGTCGGCTGAGCCTCGAGCTGGCCGAGCAGCATCTGCAACGCCTGCTTCTCGCTCACCTGCTGACCGCTCTGCGCGGACATCGCCTGCGCCGTCGCCGGAGCGGCTGCCTCGGCCATCTCCGGGGTCCAGATGTAGGAGATCTGGTCGGGTACGTCGTCGAGCGCCGCGAGGCTCGCGACGACCTCGGCCACGGCGGCCTGGTTGTCGGAGCTCGTGAGGGTCTCGCCCTCGGGTGCGGCGACGACCACCTCGATGGAGGCGGCGTCGAGCACCGAGCCCTCCTCGCTGCCCATGATCTCGGGCAGCTCCTCGGCGGCCTCGACCGACTCGAGGCCGGGCATGGTGAAGGTCGTGGACATCGGCTTGGACATCGTGGTCGCCACGGCGCCGATCCCGATGATCACGATCATCCAGACGGCGACGAAGATCGGCCACCGCCGGTAGGCGGTCTTTCCGAGTCGATAGAGCAGCTTGGCCATTTCGGGGTTCCCCCTGGTCAGTGGTTCAGAACAGATCGACGAGGTCGTCGAAGATCCGGGTGAAGTGGTCGGCGACGGTGCCGGCCGAAGGATTGGCGAGGTAGGCGTCGAGCGCGGCGTCGAAGACGACGATCACCAGACGCAAGGCGACGCCGGCGAGCTCCGGGGTCATCTGGTCGCCTTCGCGTTGAGAGATCACCTCGGCGAAGTGAGCCGTCGCCTTCTCGAAGCGCGCGTGCGCGGCGTCGAGCACCTGCTTGTCGGTCTTCAGGACGCGACGGATGAGGACGAGGTCGTCGTGGTCCATCTTCTCGGCTTCGAGCACCGTACGCACGAGGACTCCGAGGTCGCGGCCGACATGTCCGGTGGGGCCGCCTCCGACGAAGGTCGCGCCCAGTTCCGGATCGGGCTCATGGTCGGGGCCGAGGACGGCATCCATCTTGCTCGGAACGTGGTTGAACAACGTACGTCGCGAGACGCCGACCCGCTCGGCGAGATGGTCCATGGTCCAGCCGTCGAAGCCGAACTCGTCGGTCATCTGGAGCGCGGCGCGATGGATGGCGGCCGCGGTGCGATCCCCTCGCATCATGCGATTGCACTTTTACTCATAGAGTGCATTGTTGCACCCTTGGGGTATTGGGTGCAAAACAGTGTGGGACAGTTCACCCGGCCCGTCATCCGCAGGGAGGCATGGCCGTAGACTTTGCCTTCATGGCGGCCGGCGCACCTGAAACCACCCGACAGCGGATCCTCGATGCCGCCGTCGAGATGACCACCGAGACCGGGTGGGCGAGTGTGACGATGTCCCGCATCGCCCAGCGGTGCGGGGTGAGCCGGCAGACGGTCTACAACGACATCGGCGCCAAGCCCACCCTGGCGAAGTCGCTGATCCTGCGTGAGCTGGAGCAGTTCCTCGCGGTCGTGAGCACCGCCTTCGCCCAGGAGGACGACTTCATCCGGGCGATCCGCCAGGCGACGTACGGCGTCCTCGACCGTGCCCAGGACAACAAGCTGCTGCACGCGGTCGTCTCGGCGACCCACGGTGCCGACACCGAGCTGCTGCCCTACCTCACCAGCCACAGCGAGGGACTGCTGGGCTATGCGACCGAGCTCATCCACGAGCACGTCGAGAAGTTCGAGCACGGGCTGACCGACGACCAGGCGGACACCGCCATCGAGATGACCGTCCGCGTGGTCCTCAGCCATGTCATGCAGCCCACCAAGTCACCCGACGAGACCGCCGACGACATCGCGTGGCTGATCTCGCGGGTCCTGAACGGCTGAGTTACCAGCGAGTTGGGTGCTGACCAGGCCTCGCCTAACCTTCCTGCGGGGAGGTAGATGGATGCGACAGGTCTCGTGGAGAGCGGCTGCGGCAATCGGCGCGGTGCTCGTGGTGACCCTGGCCGCCTGTGCGGGTGAGCCGTCGAAGCCGGCCTCGCCGAGCGGCAGCCCGAGCCCGAGCGCCAGCGGGGCAGCGAAGGACGAGAGCCCAATAGCCGACCCCTCGCACGCCGTCGACATCCCCGGCAAGCGCGAGGGCACGCTGCACTCCACCGACCTGCTGATCCTCTCCGAGGACACCCTCTCGTCCGCCGACGTCAAGAAGATCCGAGGACTCGACGGCGTCTCCGGCGTCGAGCAGATCTCGATGGCCCAGGTCAGCGTCGAGGGACGGCTGGTGAAGGTGGTCGCCGTCGATCCCGCGACCTACCGCAACTTCGCCCCCTTCCAGAGCGCCGACTCCGACGAGGTCTGGCAGCGCGTCGCCGGTGGCGAGGTGGCGATCGACCCCGAGCGCCAGGACGAGCTCCCGGCCGACAAGGACGGGTTCGTGCGGCTCGGCTCCAAGAAGGACGCGGCCTCCGTCCACGTCGGTGCCTACGCTCCCCAGCCGCCGGGTCTCGCCGCGGCCGTCGTCAACCACAAGTGGGGCGAGGAGATGGGCATGGAGAAGGGCAACGCGCTCATCGTCTCCACCGCCGCCATCGCCCCCAATCGCGTCGTCAAGCCGATCCAGACGGTCGTCGGCTCGGACGCCTCCGTCCAGCGCCTCGACGTCGTCGCCCGCGCGGGTCTCGACCCCAACGCTCCCCAGAAGGCGTACGTCGTCGGCACCGTCGCCGAGGCCGTCGGCAACTACACCTACCGGGCCAACGGCGATGGCACCATCACCCCCGCCTCCAGCTGGGTCAGCTCCCACATCGTGACCGCCCAGGTGCCGATCCTGGGCTCGGTGACCTGCAACAAGGTGATGATCCCGCAGCTGCGCGCCGCGCTCCAGGAGGTCGTCGACCGCGGCCTGGCCAAGAAGATCAATCCGTCGCAGTACGCCGGCTGCTTCTACCCCCGCTTCATCGCCAACACCACCCAGCTCTCCAACCACGCCTTCGGCACCGCCGTCGACCTCAACACCGCCGGCAACCAACGCGGCACCGTCGGCGAGATGGACCGCACCGTCGTCTCCATCTTCGAGCGCTGGGGCTTCACCTGGGGCGGCAACTGGAAGTGGACCGACCCCATGCACTTCGAGATGAACCGCATCGTCAAACCGGGCTGATCCGGGGTTGTTGCTGACCTGCTTGGGACCTCGCATCTACGCTGGGGGGCGTGACGATCCTCGATGACGCCCGCCCGGGCATGGACGACAGCATTCGGCCGCAGGACGACCTGTTCGGGTTCGTCAACGGCACCTGGCTCCGGGAGGTCGAGATTCCGTCCGACCGGTCCAGCTGGGGGCCGTTCGTGATGCTCGCCGACCAGGCCGAGAAGGACGTGCGCGCGATCATCGAGGAGCTTGCGGCCTCCGGCGGCGAGTCGGGCAGCGACGCCCAGAAGATCGGCGACCTCTTCGCGAGCTTCATGGACGTGGAGGGGGTGGCCGCGCGCGGCGTACGCCCTCTTGACGGCCTGAGGGCCGCCGTGGACGGGCTCCGCGACGCGGACGACCTGGCAGCGTTCCTGGGCGAGGTCGAGCGGATCGGCGGTCACGGGCTGTTCGGGTCCTACGTCGACAACGACGACAAGCAGTCCGACCGCTACATCTTCAACCTGCTCCAGGGCGGCCTCGGGCTGCCCGACAAGGACTACTACTTCGACGAGAAGTTCGCCGAGGTGCTGGCGAAGTACGTCGACTACCTGACCCGCCTCTACGAGCTCGCCGAGCACCCCGACCCGCGTGCGGCCGCCGAGACGATCATCAGGATCGACACCCGCCTGGCCGAGGGCCACTGGGCGCGCGAGGAGACCCGCGACAAGCAGAAGACCTACAACCTGCTGACTCTCGCCGAGCTGCGCGAGCTGGCCCCCAACTTCAACTGGGATGCGTACGTCCGCAACCTCTCCGGCTCGAAGCTGTCCACCGAGGCGGTGCTCGGTGAGGTGGTCGTGCGGCAGCCGTCGTTCTTCTCCCACCTCTCGACCGTGCTCGGCGAGGTCGACATCGACGACTGGAAGTCGTGGCTCTACTTCCACGTCCTGCGCTGGGCGGCGCCCTACCTGACCGACGACTTCGTCGAGACCAACTTCGACTTCTACGGGCGCACCCTCAACGGCACGCCTGAGCTGCGCGAACGCTGGAAGCGCGGGGTGGCGATCGTGGAGGGCGCGATCGGGGAGGCGGTCGGCAAGGAGTACGCCGCGCGTCACTTCCCGCCCGAGGCGAAGGCGCAGATGGACGAGCTGGTCCACAACCTCCTCGAGGCCTACCGCAAGTCGATCTCCGAGCTCGACTGGATGGGCGAGGAGACCAAGGAGAAGGCGTACGAGAAGCTCGACAAGTTCACGCCGAAGATCGGCTACCCGTCGAAGTGGCGGGACTACTCGGCGCTGACCATCTCCAAGGACGACCTGATCGGCAACGTCTCGGCGGCCTCGGTATTCGAGACCGACCGGCAGCTCGGCAAGCTCGGCAGCCCGGTGGACCGTGACGAGTGGTTCATGCTGCCGCAGACGGTCAACGCCTACTACAACCCCGGCACCAACGAGATCTGCTTCCCGGCCGGGATCCTGCAGCGCCCGTTCTTCGACAAGGACGCGCACCCGGCAGAGAACTACGGCGGCATCGGCGCGGTGATCGGCCACGAGGTCGGGCACGGCTTCGACGACCAGGGTGCCCAGTTCGACGGCGACGGCAACATGCAGGACTGGTGGTCGCCGGAGGACAAGGCGGCCTTCGAGGTGAAGACCAAGGCGCTCATCGAGCAGTACTCGGCGCTCTCGCCGCGGGACCTGCCGGGTGAGTTCGTCAACGGTGCGCTGACCGTCGGGGAGAACATCGGCGACCTGGGTGGCCTGACGATCGCGCACACCGCCTACATGCTCGCCACCGACGGTGCCGCCGGCGTCGGCGACCGGCAGCGGCTCTTCCTCAACTGGGCCTACGTGTGGCGTACGGTGCGACGCAAGGAGCAGGCGCAGCAGTACCTCACGATCGACCCGCACAGCCCGCCCGAGTTCCGTGCCAACATCGCCCGGAACCTGGACGAGTTCCACGAGGTTTTCGGCACCGCTCCTGGCGACGGACTGTGGCTCGATCCGGAGGACCGAGTGCGCATCTGGTGACATGCCCCCGGGTGCGTTTGGTTAATATTTGATAACGACGTAAACGAGTTACGCGGGGCGACCGCTTCATAAAGCTGCATTGCAGGAATTTGTTCGGTCGCACACCCGATTCGGGTGGAAGGATCCGGTCCCATCCTGGTCCTGATCTCGAGGAGTACCCCCATGCGTAGATTCGTTCGAGCGGCGGGCGCAACCACCGCTGCCGCCGTTGCAGGAACCGCCTTCATCGCCTCCTTCGGAAGCCCAGCCGGCGCCACCCCTGCCGACTCCGCCTCCGCCATCACGCCGACGAGCATCACGCAGACGGGCCTGGCTGCCCAGAAGGTCATCGACGACGGGTCGATCGCGGACAAGGCGATCCGCGCGCTGACGAGCAAGCCGTCGACCTGGAAGGTCGGCGCGGGCCAGGAGCTCGAGCCCGTGGTGACCCTGAAGGACACCAACGGTGCCACCCACGTCCGGATGAACCGGACGTACGAGGGCCTCGAGGTCGTCGGCGGCGACCTGGTCGCCCACCAGAGCAAGGCCGGCACCCTGACCTCGGTCTCCCAGGGGCTGACCAAGGTGCTCGACCTCTCGGTGAAGCCGGCCGTCAGCGAGACCGTGGCCACCAAGGCCGCGCTGACCCTGGACGCCGTGACCAAGACGATCACCAAGCTCCAGGCCGACAAGAAGTACGCACCCGAGCTCGTCGTCGACGCGGTCGACGGCGCCCCGACGCTGGCGTGGCGGGTGACCACCAAGGGCAAGCAGGCCGACGGCACCCCCTCGCGCCTGGCGACCTACGTCGACGCGGAGACGGGCAAGGTGCTGCGCCGGGTCGAGGGCATCCACACCATCGACGGCGAGGGCAGCACCCTCTACTCCGGGACCGTCCCGCTGCAGGTGAAGCAGAACGGCTCGACGTACGAGCTGCGTGACGAGACCCGCGGCGGCACCTACACGACCGACATGAACAACGCCGAGGACAGCCTGCTGTGCCAGCTTCTCGGGTTCGGCTGCGCGGCGGGAACTGTGGTCACCAGCCCGACCACCACCTTCGGCAACGGCTCCAACGACGACCGGGCGACCGCGGCCGCCGACGCGCAGTACGGCACCAACGTCACCTGGGACTACTTCAAGAACGTCCACGCCCGCGACGGCATCTTCGGTGACGGCTCGGGCTCCTACAACCGGGTCCACTACGGCAACGACTACGTCAACGCCTTCTGGGACGGCGAGAAGATGACGTACGGCGACGGCGACGGTGTCGGCTACGGACCGCTGGTCTCGCTGGACGTCGCGGGCCACGAGATGACCCACGGTGTCACCGAGAACACCTCGGGCCTGGAGTACTCCGGTGAGTCCGGTGGCCTCAACGAGTCGACCTCGGACATCTTCGGCACGGCGGTCGAGTTCTACGCCGACAACGCCGAGGACCAGGGCGACTACCTGATCGGTGAGTCCTTCATCCTCGACGGCGGCGACCCGCTGCGCCGGATGGACAACCCGTCCTTCGACGGCAACTCGGTCAACTGCTGGTCGTCCTCGACCGGGGGCCTCGACGTCCACTACTCCAGCGGCGTCGGCAACCACTTCTTCTACCTGCTCTCCGAGGGCTCGGGTACGAAGACGATCGGTGGGGTCGAGCACTCGAGCACGACCTGTGACAGCTCGACGATCGCCGGGATCGGTCGCGACAAGGCGGAGAAGATCTGGTTCCGGGCCAACTCGACCTACTTCACCTCGACCACCGACTACGCCGGCGCGCGCGACGCGACGGTGCAGGCGGCCTCGGACCTCTACGGCGCCTCCAGCCCCGAGGTCACGGCCGTCGAGGCGGCGTGGACCGCGGTCTCGGTGAGCTGATCTCGCCACATTGACAACAGAGTGGCCCGACGGCGCCGTTTCCTACAGGAGGCGGCGCCGTCGACCGCTTTGGGTAACTAAAGTACGAATTCGGGCGTGTGGTTATGCCGGTTCGGCGATTGGACGCATACTGGAGATGCCGGGCCGGTTCTGCGGGTCCCCGTGGGGGAGGACCAACAGCGCCGGCTCGGCGTTTGCTTGCGCGCTCGGGTGAATAACGGTTCGCGTGGACGGGTCGTCGCTGTCTACCCTGGAGGCATGTACTCCGGTATCGCCTACATGCGCCTGCGCCCCGCCGCCTGACGGCGGCGCTGCGAGGCATACTCACGCCGCTGTCCGGCCATGCCGGGTAGCTGCCTTCGCTTTCCCGGCTCCCGTATGCGAGCTGGAAGTTCACTTTCGTGTCTGTACAGACCCACCACACCTCTGCCCATCTGCGCGCCGAGGACATCTCTGTCACCCGCGGCGGTCGCCCCGTCCTGCGCGGCGTCTCCCTGACCGTCTCCGCCGCCAACCGGTCGCGGTTGGCCATCGTCGGTGAGAACGGCCGGGGCAAGACCACGCTGCTCCACGTCCTCGCCGGGCTGCTCGAACCCGACTCCGGCCGGGTTCAGCGGCACGGCAGTCTCGGTCTTGCGCAGCAAGCCCTCGACGTACGTCCTGGAGACACCGTCGGCCCCCTCACCTCCGCTGCTCTGGCCGAGTCGCACTCCGCGCTCCGCGCACTCGACGAGGCTGCCGCGGCGTTGTCGGACGACCCGTCGGACTCCGGCGGGAGGTACGCCGCCGCGCTGGAGCGTGCGACCACGCTGGACGCCTGGGACGCCGACCGCCGGGTCCAGATCGCCCTGGAGGCGCTCGGCGCGTGCACCGATCACGGACGAGAGCTGGCGACGCTGTCGGTCGGCCAGCGCTACCGGGTGCGGCTGGCCTGCCTGCTCGGGGCGCACCACGACCTCCTCGTGCTCGACGAGCCGACCAACCACCTCGACGCGTCGGGGCTGGCGTTCCTGACCGAGCAGGTCCGGACTCATGCCGGCGGCGTCGTACTCGTCTCGCACGACCGGGCGCTGCTGCGCGAGGTCGGCGAGGAGTTCCTCGACCTGGATCCGAGCGAGGACGGCCGGCCCAGGACGTACGCCGGTGGCTACCAGGGCTGGCAGGAGGGCCGTCGCCGCGACCGGGAGCGCTGGGAGCAGGACTACGCGGCTCAGCAGGAGGAGCACCGACGGCTGCAGGACTCGGTCTCGGCGGCGCGGGACCGGCTGAGCACCGGCTGGCGCCCGCCGAAGGGCACCGGCAAGCATCAGCGACAGACCCGGGCGCCCGGTCTGGTGCGCTCCTTCAACCGCGACCTCGTGGCGCTCGAGGCGCACCGTATCTCCGTGCCGGAGCCGCCGATGTCGTTGCGGTTCCCGGCGCTCTCCTCGGATGTCGGAGGAACTTTGCTGCGGTGTGAAGGCGTACGCGTGCCCGGCCGGTTGTCCGGACCGGTCTCGTTCGCCCTCGACGGCGGCGAGCGGCTCGTCGTCACCGGTCCGAACGGGGCGGGCAAGTCGACGTTGCTGCAGGTGCTGGGCGGCGTACTTCCTCCGTCCGAGGGGTCGGTGTGGACATCCTCGGGCGCGCGGGTCGCGCTCGTCGGTCAGGAGGAGCCCGAGTGGGCGCCGGGTCTGACGGCGGCGGAGGTCTACTCCCAGCACTGTGGGCAGCTGGTCGCCGCCGGGGTGGTGCCGGAGCGGGCGATCCCGTCGCTCCGGTCGACCGGGCTGGTGGACGCCGAGGCGCGGCGTACGCCTGCCTCGCGGCTGTCCCAAGGGCAGCAGCGGCGGCTCGAGCTGGCGCTGAGGCTCGCCTCGCTCCCGCAGCTGCTGATCCTGGACGAGCCCACCAATCACCTCTCGGCCGGGCTGGTCGACGAGCTGACGGCCGCGCTACGGGCGACGCCGGCTGCGGTCGTGGTGGCCACGCACGATCGTCAGATGCTGGCTGACCTCGCCGACTGGCCGACGTTGGCGCTGGGAAACTAGTCGGTGGTCCCTGGTAGACCTGTGGTCATGACTGATCCGGCTGGTGACGTACGTTCTCGTGCTGAGGCGCATCTGCGGGCCCTCGTGGGCCGCGATGACGCCACGCTGCGTGAGGACCAGTGGTCGGCGATCTCGGCGCTCGCCGTCGAGCGTCGCCGGGCGCTGGTCGTGCAGAAGACCGGTTGGGGGAAGTCGGCGGTCTACTTCGTGGCGACGCTGCTGCTTCGTGAGGCCGGTCTCGGGCCGACCGTGATCGTCTCGCCGCTGCTCGCGCTGATGCGCAACCAGATCGCGGCGGCGCAGCGGGCCGGGATCCGAGCGGTGACGATCAACTCGACCAACCCTGAGGACTGGGCGGCGACCGAGGAGGCCATCCACGCAGGTGAGGTGGACGTTCTGCTGGTCTCCCCGGAGCGGCTCAACAACCCGAAGTTCCGCGACGCGGTGCTGCCTCGGCTGGCTGCCGAGTGTGGCCTGCTGGTGGTCGACGAGGCCCACTGCATCTCCGACTGGGGGCATGACTTCCGGCCCGACTACCGCAGGATCCGCACACTGCTGGCCGACCTTCCCGACGGGATCCCGGTGCTCGCGACGACCGCGACCGCCAACTCTCGGGTGACCTCGGACGTCGCCGAGCAGATGGGCGAGGGCGTCCTTGTGCTGCGCGGCTCGCTGGACCGGGAGTCGCTGCGGCTCGGGGTGGTCGATCTGAAGACCCCCGAGCAGCGGCTGGCCTGGCTCTCCGACCATCTCTCCGAGCAGCCCGGCTCAGGCATCGTCTACTGCCTGACCGTGGCCGCGACCGAGGAGATCGCCGACTATCTGCGCTCGCGCGGTCACGACGTCGCCGCCTACTCCGGGCGCACGGAGGCGGCCGAGCGGGCCGACCTGGAGGAGTCGCTGGCCGCCGGGAAGATCAAGGCGCTGGTGGCGACCTCGGCGCTCGGGATGGGCTTCGACGCGACGCTCGGGTTCGTGGTCAACATGGGCGCGCCCTCCTCGCCGGTCTCCTACTACCAGCAGGTCGGGCGTGCCGGGCGTGGCACCTCGGACGCCTCCGTCGTGCTGCTCCCAGGCATCGAGGACCGCGACATCTGGGCCTACTTCGCATCGTTGGCGTTCCCTCGTGAGGAGCAGGTGCGCCAGACGCTCGGGGTCCTGTCCGAGGCCGGCCGGGCCCTGTCGACACAGGCGTTGGAGACGTACGTCGACCTGTCGCGGTCACGCCTGGAGCAGATGCTCAAGGTGCTCGACGTCGACGGCGCCGCGCGCCGGGTCGGCGGCGGCTGGGAGGCGACCGGTGTCCCGTGGGACTACGACGCGGAGCGGTACGCCCGGGTCGCCGAGGCCCGGCGCCGCGAGCAGGACGCGATGCTGGCCTACATCTCGACCGACCAGTGCCGGATGCGGTTCCTGCGCGAGCAGCTCGATGATCCGGGCGCGGTCGACTGCGGCCGGTGTGACAACTGTGGTGGCTTCGCGGTGACGTCGTCGGTCTCCGAGGGTGCGGTCGAGGAGGCCTCGGCGCGGCTGTCGCGCCCCGGGGTGGTCGTGGAGCCGAAGAAGATGTGGCCCACCGGCCTCGACCGGCTCGGCATCTCGCTGAAGGGCAAGATCAAGGACGGCCCGCTCGAGGGGCGCGCGGTCGCGCGACTGACCGACCTCGGCTACGGCCAGGCGCTGCGCGACCTCTTCCGCGAACCCGCGCAGGACGGCCCGGTCCCGGTGCCGCTGGTGAAGGCGGTCGTCGAGGTCCTGGGCGACTGGCGTCCCCGGGTCGGCGGCATCGTCTACGTCGAGTCGTCGACCCGCCCCACCCTGACCCGCGACTTCGCCGAAGGCCTCTCGCGCTATCTCCGCGTCCCCCTCCTCGGCTCGTGGGCCATCGTCGACCCCGACGTCGGCCCGGGCCAAGGCGCCTCCAACTCCGCCCAGCGCGTCGCCGCCATCGGCCGCCGCTTCTCGCTCCACGCCGACGTCCCGCCCGGCGCCGACGTACTCCTCATCGACGACCGCATCGCGACCGGCTGGACCGTCACCCTCGCCGCTCGAGCCCTCCTCGACGCCGGCGCCGGCTCGGTGAGTCCGTTGGTGCTGGCGACGACGACGTAGGGTGCGCCAGCTTGTTACTTCGTCAAGGTATGCAGGCCAAGGTCCACATCCCTAGCGGAACTCCGCGTGGGATGTGCGCCTTCGACTGCATACATTGATGGAGGAACACTCCCTCAGGTCGCCGGCCGGACGATGCCGTGGTCGTACGCGAAGACGATGGCGGCGGCGCGGTCGCGGAGGTCGAGCTTGGCGAAGATGCGGCCGATGTGGGACTTCACGGTCAGCTCGGAGATGACGAGCCGTTCGGCGATCTCGGAGTTGGTCCAGCCGGAGGCGACGCCGCGGAGGACCTCGAGCTCACGGTCGGTGAGCTCGGAGACCTCGACGGCGCTCGACGCCGGTGCGACGGCGGAGCGGTAGGTGGCCAGGACGCGGCCGGTGATGGCGGGGTCCAGCCAGGCGTCGCCGAGAGCGACGGAGCGTACGGCCATGACCAGCTCCTCGGCGGGCGAGTCCTTGAGGATGAAGCCGGCGGCGCCGGCGCGGAGGGCGCCGGAGACGAGCTCGTCCTCGTCGAACGTGGTCAGCACCAGCACCGGCGGCGCCGACGGCAGCGCTCGCACCAGGCCGGTCGCGGTGATCCCGTCGACCTGCCGCATCCGAAGATCCATGACCACGACATCGGCGGGGTTGGCCTCGAGCGCCGCGACCACCTCCGAGCCGTCGCCGCACTCGGCGACGATCTCCAGCCCGTCGCGCCGTCGCAGGATGCGGCGCAGGCCACTGCGTACGAGCTCCTGGTCGTCGACCACGATCACCCGGATCGGCGAGGCTGTGTTGCTGGCGGTGGGGTTGACCGGCGTCATGCGAGGGCCTTGCGTACGAGACAGTGCGACGGGATCACCAGGTCAACCTTCCACATCGACTCCTCGGCTCCCGCCGACAACCGGCCGCGGAGCTGCTCGGCGCGGGCTGCCATGCCGGCCAGCCCGGATCCCTCGCCGACCCCGCGCCGGGTGCCGACGAGCGGGTTCTGCACGGAGAGACGTACGCCGTCGGCGACCGCCAACGAGACCGAGACCGGTGCGCCGGGAGCGTGCCGGATGGCGTTGGCGAGCGACTCCTGCAGGATCCGGTAGATGCCCAGCCCGACCCCGGCGTCGATGCGGGAGAGGTCGCCGGAGGACGAGAACGTGATCGCCTGACCCGCGCTGCGGCCCTCCTCCACGAGCCGGACCACGTCCGCGGCGCCGGGGAGAGGCGCGGTGCCGGTGCCCGCGGTGGACAGCGCCCCGATCGTACGCCGGATCTCGGCCATCGCCCGGCGCCCGACGGCCTCCGCCTCGGTGAGCGCGGACACCGCCTCGTCCGGTTCGTCGCCCTCGGCGACCGAGCGCCGCGCCGCGGTCAGGTGCAGCAGGGTGATCGAGAGCGAGTGCCCAACCAGGTCGTGGATCTCGCGGGCGATCCGGATGCGCTCGGCCTCGGTCGCGCGGGCGTGCTCCTGCGACCGCGCCTGCCGTTCGGCCCGCAGCGCCCGCATCTGGGCGAGGATCAGCAGGCCGAGGATCCAGCCGACGAAGAGCAGCAGGAAATGGACGCCGACGCCGCTGGGTGTGTCGGAGGCGAAGATCCCCATCACCACGGCCGAGGCGACCGCGTAGAGGGTCCCGGTCCGGAAACCTTCGCGGACGACCATCTCGAGAGTCAGCGGGACCAGCACCGCCGGCGCGAAGTCGTGCTGTGGCCAGAACGCGGAGGCGGGCTGCGACATCAGCCAGGCCGACCCTGCCAGGGTCGGCACGAGGTCGACCGCCCACATGTGGTCCTTGAGCCACTCACCGGTGTTCGGGATGAAGAAGATGCTCAGCGACGGGACGACGATGACCAGGCCCGCGATGACCATGTCACCGGCGGCCTCGCGCTGTAGCACCGCCACGGTGACCATCGCGAGGAGCCCGAAGGCGGACAGCAGCGGCGCCCACCAGGGGATGTCGAGATTCTTGCTGCGGCAGCGCTGTTCCAGGAAGTCACGCACATCGCGAGCCGAGTCCTGGACACTCATGCCGCTCAGTCTAGAAACGCGTGACTCGCATCGCATCCGACCACGGCAGGCGCCCGCTCTCCTACCACGGTAGGAACGCAGGTGCCTGCCAGCGGCCGATGCGCCGAGGTGTGGCCGATCCGTAGCGTCGAACCATCGCGACGACGACGGAGACGGTGAGGACGATGACGTGGAACCAGACCCATGAGCGCTACCGGCTGCTGAACGAGGCCGAGGCGGAGCTGCGATCCGGCTTCGCCCGCCGGCTGCCGTGGTCACCCGCCTATGCCGAGGCCTTCGGCACCCCGGAGCGGCTGGCCCAGGCCCTTCGGCACCGGTGGCGGATCCGGTTCCAGGCGCAGCTCGACCCGACGCTGTCGCAGGAGGAGTACGAGGCGACCTTCGCCGACCTGCTGGCCGACCTGGCCCCGCTGATGGGCCGGATCGGCACCCACGAGTTCCGCGAGGAGCTGGCCGATGCCTCGGCCTGAACAGTCACTGATCGAGAGGCCGAGGTCGTACGCCCGCTGGGCTCTCTCCCAGGGCATCAACCGAGCGGTGCTGAGCTTCGCGTCGAGGCGCGGCGACCCGCTCGCCGAGCTGATGTGGTCGCGGGACATGCCGGACTACGGCCGTCTGCGAGCCCGCGGCCCGATCCACATCAACCCGTTCATGGCCGGCACGGTGTCGTACGCCGCTGCCAACGAGATCCTCCGCAGCAGCGACTTCGGCGTCGGCGACGGACAGGGCGAGCTGCCCGTGCCGCTGCGGTGGCTGCTCGGCAAGGTGAGCGCCCCCGACGCCCTGGGCCCGGTCGACCCGCCGTCGATGCTCGCCGTCGACCCACCGCTGCACACCCGCTACCGCAAGCATGTCTCGAAGGCGTTCACCGCCCGCCGGATCAGCTCGATGGCCGAGATGGTCGCCGCGGTCGCCGGCGACCTGCTCGACGAGATCGCCCCGCGCGAGGGGCGCGTCGACATCATCGAGGAGTACGCCGCGAAGCTCCCGATCGCCGTCATCGCCGAGCTGTTGGGGGTGCCCGCCGCGGACCGTGCCGACATCCTGCGCTGGGGCGACCAGGCCGCCGCCATCCTCGATCCGGGGTTGTCGTGGCGCGACTACGCCCAGGTCGAGACCGCGATGAGGTCCCTGCACCACTGGTTCGAGGACCACGTACGCCGCCTCCGCTCCGACCCCGGCGACGACCTCCTCAGCGCCCTGGTGATCGCCGGTGACCTCGACGACATCGAGCTCCACGCCCTCGGCCTCCTGCTCCTGGCGGCCGGCTTCGAGACCACCGTCAACCTGCTCGGCAACGCGGTCGCGGCCCTGGACGCCCACCCGGCCCAGCGTGCCCTTGTTTTGGCGGACCCGTCGCTCATCGACGGGGTCATCGAGGAGACCCTGCGTTGGGACCCGCCCGTCATGGCCACCGTCCGCGAGGCCTACGCCGCGACGAGCGTGGCGGGCGTGGAAGTCGCCAAGGGTACCGCCGTCGCCGTCGTCCTCGGCGGCGCCAACCGCGACCCGTCGGTGTTCGATGACCCCGACACGTACGACATCACCCGGCCCAACGCCGACCAGCACGTCTCATTCTCCGCCGGCGCCCACTTCTGCCTCGGCGCCAGCCTCGCCCGTCTCGAGACCCGCGTAGGCCTCCGCATGCTGTTCGACCGCTTCCCCACCCTGCACGTCACAGGCCAAGCCGTACGCCGCCCCACCCGCATCCTCCGCGGCTACGCATCCCTGCCCGTCGCCCTGTGAGCCGTGGTGTACTACTCCTACTGAGGCACCCGCCGGGGGTGCGATCGGAAGCCTCGGGAGGGCGAATCATGGGCGAAGGCAACGGGCAAGAGGTCGCGGTCGACTACATCGCGCTCGGCCAGGTGCGGAAGGACCTGAACGCTGAGAAGGACAATGTTGTCGCTGCGCGGGATGCAATGACTGCTCCGGCGGCCGGGATGTTCGGTGACTCGGCGGACGGGAAGTACCTGTTTAGTCTTGTCCAGGAAGGTCATCGGGCCATCCGCACCGCGTTGACCGAGTCCGAGAGCGCGATCACCAGGATGGACGAGGGGATCGGGGTCGCGGTCAAGGAACTGGAAGGCGCTGACGCCCAGGCCGAGGCTGCAGCACTGGTGATCCAGAAGTTCGTGGAAGCCACCCGGATCATGAGCAACCCGCTGGTGCTCCTCAACAAGGACACGCTCGCGAAGGCCCGCAACCTTCCCATCTGACCGATCTGGTCGTTCGAGCGTCAGAGCATCTTGAACGTCGGCATCACGGGACTCCAGATCGCCTCAGCCTGCTTGCGATCCAGGGTCTTGACGAACTTCCATTCAAATACGATGCTGTATTCGCCGTCGGGGGTAACGGTGCCGTACAGGTCGTACCATTCAGCCTCGCTTTCGAACTGCAGTCGGTAGAACGTGGTGCCGTTGATCTCCTCGTCGGCAAGACGCTTGGGGTTGTAATCCGCGTAGTTCGTCTTGAGTTGACGGTTGGCCATCCACTCGAGCTGCTCCTTTTCGTCCCCGCCCGCGAGGTTTCCGACTGCCACAGTGGCCGAACCCGGCGGGAAGCCAACCTTGTCTTTCGGGGCCTCCAACGTGTCCAAGGCGTCGGTTGTGGACTTGACGGTCCAGTCGGATGGGACAGAGATCTCGGCTACATCTTCGAGTGCCACGGTCTGCCAGTCTGAGGGCACGGTCGGCGCCGTGGCATCCGCGGTTGGCGACGGGCTTCCTGAAGTGGGAGCCGGGTCCCCTGCGGGCTTCTCATTCGAAGATGTGCAGGCTGACACAGCTAGGGTGGTCGCGAGAGCCAGGGCTGCAAGTGCCAGGGGCCGAGAGGTCGTCATGCGTCGAGGGTAGAGCAAAGTTGTGGGCGAGCTCTGGCCAGTTCTGGGACGATACTGTGTACTTTACTCAGGCGGGGGTCGGCGGGACTCCTGTGTCTCCCGGGAGGGTTCGTGTCGGTCAAGGGGTTTTGGGCACTTCGGCTTGATGACTACGTCCGTGGGGCCGATCCAACTGCGATCACGACGATGACCGACGGCTGGAATGGGGGTCGCCTTGCGTTCAATGCCGCCGGCGACACCATGGGCAGCAACGCCAACAAGGCGAGCAACGGCTTCTCGGAGACGATGGAATCCGGTGCCGCGATGAAAACCAGCTTGATGGACTCCTCGAAGTTCGCGCATGAGAAGCGAAACAAGATCCAGGATGCGCAGGACGCGCTGGGCGTGGTGAGACTTCGGATCCAGGAGGCGATAATCGCCAAGGCGGAGATCGACAGCTCCCTCCCGGACTCGCACCCGAGTGTGAACGCGGCGGAATACCCGACCGATGTGAAGCAGGTCGGCAAGAGGCAGGCAGAAGAGAACGACGCGGCGCTGGCTCAGGCTCGGGCTGATCATGCGGCGCGCGAGGCGGCCATCGCTGAGGCTGAGCGTAAGGCTGCTGCCAAGGTGCAGGCGGTTGATGCCGCAGTGATTGACGCGGACCCGAAGGTTCGTGCGTTGGTTGATCCTGATGACTCACGGCAGGATCGCCCGTCGGGTTCGCCGACCTCGGTCCCAGGCTCGTACAGCGACATCGCGGCCGCCCAGGCGCGGAAGGCGGCGATCAACACCAACGCCACCTACCCCGATGGGTGGGGTTGGGAGAAGATCGAGGCCGAGAACGCGACGATCAAGGAGTACGAAGCCGAGAACCGTCCGGAGTGGGACAACAAGAACGGTCAGTGGATCAACGCTGATGGTTCGGCGGCCCCCGCAACTTCATACGCGATGGTCGAGACTGCGGAAGGTTTGGCCCCACTGAGTGGTGGCCCTGGCGGTGCCGCCGCGCTTGCGGTGGGTGCTGGTGGCGCGCTGCTCAGCGCCGGAATCGCCAAGGCGATCGCCAGCAAGTTCGGCGCTGGTGCATCAGCGAAGGCCGCAACTGCCAGTGCCGCTTCGCGGTCGGCCGCTGCTAAGTCTGCGTCTGCCAGGGCTGGCGCCGCAGGCGCTCGCGCAGGAGCGGGCGCCGGTGCTGGGGCCCGCGGTGCTGGTGCTCGTGGCGCAGGAGCGGGCGCACGCGGCACTGGGGCCGGAGGACGTGGCGCCGGCGGGGGCGGTGCGGGCGGCCGTGGCGGAGCCGGTGCAGCAGGTGGCCGCGGCGCCAAGAAGCGGGACCAGAACGGCAGCCAGAACCAAGAGTGGGAAGCCGACTACACCGACGACTGGACCGAGACCGCAAGCGATGTCCTGGACCCCAACGCATCCCGCGGTTGGGCCCCGAACGCACCGCAGGGCGACGGCTCTGGCGACGGTCGCTGAGAGCACCTGCACGAGGGTGCAGCGCGGTAGGTCTTGCGAGTTGGCATGTTTAAGGTGCCGAGTTCGGGGTAAGAGTGTGATGAGAACACACGCGAAAACTCTCGGGGGCGCCGCATGAACGTGCAGATCATCAGATCCGATGTGGGGAGATCGGCTAGGTCGATCAAGTCGGCTGCTGATCAGGTGGCCAAGATCGACTTCGGTTCGCCGTTGGCGAAGATCGCCGGCGCCATGGCCGGTGGAGTCTCTCCCGGGGCCGCCAATGGGCTCAAGGGGGAGTGGAAGGGTGATCAGGACAAGTGGGTCAAGGCCGCGAACGGCCACCACGACCGCACCCTGGATGATGCCAACCGGATCGTTGAGACCGACGACACCATCGCTCGTCAGGGGTCGGCACAGACGAACGCGTTCGGGCAGAACACGCCGGCTCACATGTCGCGACGGATGGGCGGGCCGCTCTGATGGCGATCACGTATGAGCAACTGCAGTCCTGGGAGCCAGGTGACCTGGAGGCGGCTGCTGAAGAGCTAAACGCGGCGGTACGGAAGAAGCTCGTTGACCAGCAAGACGAGATGGACGCTGGTAAGCCTCCCGGGACGTGGTTGGGTCTCTCTGCTGAGGCCGCGAGGCTGCGTCATGACAAGCTAACCGAGGGCCTCAACGACATGGCGGCCCCGGTCGCGGAGGTCATCAACGTCCTGGACCAGGTCGCGCCACAGGTGAAGTCGGCCAAGGCGACCGCGAAGTCGGCTTATGAGGCGATCACAGGGAAGGGCTACAAGGTCGAGGTGGCGACCAGCGCGACGGTAGCGACCTCCCCACCGCCCGAAACCGATGAGGATGTCTCCAAGGAGGAGGCCGAGTCGATCAAACGTCAGGTCGAGGAGTTCCAACGCGATCTCCTCGATGCGTTGCAGAAGGCCGAGGGCGCGGATGCGGACCTGACCGCGGTGCTGACCTCAGCCACCAAGAACCAGTTCGATGGCGGCACCGGCTCGATCCAGCAGGCCGGGCTCCCGCCCGAGCTTCGTGGTCTCTCCGATGAGGAGATCGCTCAGAAGATGGTGGCCAACCCGAAGGAGTACGACGGCTATCTGGGTGCTCTCACCCCGGAGCAGCAGGCCGCTCTGGGCCAGGCGATCGGCGAGCGTGGCAACGACATCCGCAACGACACCGACGGGATCGAGACCGACCAGATCGAAGACTTCACCACCCTCCTGGACGCCTATGGAGAGGACCCGGAGGTCTCGACCGGTTTCCTCAACGAGGTCGGCCCCAAGGGCCTGCTCGAACTCAACGCACGTGCGGCCCTCGAAGGTGATGGCGACGGCAACGAGGCGTACGCGACCGCCATGCGTGACCTGCAGCAGGGACTCGGCGCGACCTTGGCGGCGGGCACCCGCAACATCGGTAACGGCGACCCGGGCAGCCTGGGCCATGTCTCCGATGACTGGCAGCGAGACCTCCTTGCCGCGGGCAAGAAGGAGATCGAACTCGGCGACGGCGCCACCATCCGCGGGTTCCAGGCACTTGCCCCGCTGTTGTCCGACGGGAAGGCGTACGACCCGGAGTTCCTCTCCTCGACGGGCGCGGCCATGCTCGATTACGAGCGGAACTGGAACTGGGACGAAGACCGCGGCGGTCCGTGGCGCTCCGGAGGTTTCGGCAGCACCGCGCGCTTGGACTACACCGAGGGCTGGGACCCCAACGACACCCTCGGGCGCGACCCGATCACCGGCTTGCTGCGCGGCCTGGAGGACAACCCGGAGGCCTCGCGGCAGTTCTTCTCCGACTCGGCCACAGACAAGGACGGCAAGGGCACCAACCTCGACTACCTCCTCTACGAGCGCGAGGACGAGAACCGCTGGCTCCCCGACGGCGAGCACCCCAGCCACGACTCCCCGCTCACCGGCCTCGACAGTCTTGGCGGCGCACTCGAAGCCGCCACCATCGGCGACGGCGCCGACCAGCGCTCGGTCAGCATCGTCGAAGACCTCGTCAACAGCAGCTACGACCGCTACAGCAACGCCGACGACGGCGCGAAGTTCTCGACGACCGACTTCGTCCCCAAGGAACTCCGCGACGACTTCGCCAACATCACCAGCAAGTACATGGGCTCGATCCATCACGAACTCAGCTCCAACCCCGGAGGTCGTGGCGACATCACCGAAGGCTACGTATTCGATGACGCCCGCTTTAACCTGGGAGCCGACGACCAAGCAACCACGGACACTGCTCGCTCAACGAAGTTCTGGCTAGCTGAGCTCGCAAAGGATCCGAACGCCGCTGAGCAACTTCGGTTCGGTTCCAACGCCTGGACCGCAGACCAGTTGACCCGCGACCTGCACGGCATCCAGGCCCCGGACGCGGCTCACAACGAAGTGTTCCCGACAGTGACAACGAACTACGCCGCGCTGGGAGCAATCGACTTCGGCGCCGCCATCGATGCGCGCGATGATCAGGTTCTTGCGGACAAGCGACACAACGATGGCGTCGACCGTGGTGTTGGGGCCATCGGAGCGATCCTCGGCGAGACCCCCATCAACAAGGTCCCAGGAAGCGGGTTCATGCTGGATCAGGCGCTCGGTCAGGTCAAGGAGGGTCTCCATCACGACGGCACCGGAGCGACCAACGAGTCGGTGGGAAGCCTATTCGCCTCAGACAAGGAGACGGTCCAGAATCTAGTGCGAGACACCTACTGGCACAGTCTCCCCGCGGATGCGTACCCTGCGGGCCTTGGCCCGAACACCAACCTGAACGACTTGACGCCGAGTCAGCGGACCGCGTACGACCACTGGGTCGACGAGAACCCGTGGGGGAAACAACTCAAGACAGAGTTGGCCGCAGTTGACGACGGGCACGGCGACAACCTGGAACGCGCGAAGCAAGAGTTGGAGAAGTTCTGATGCCACAAACTCGTGTGACCGCTGCGCTCGCAGCCACGGTCCTCGTGTTCCTTGCTGGATGTTCAAACGCGGATGACGAGCCGCCGCTGATCGGTGCCAGCGAGATCGACGGCAAACTCACTCCGATATCAGACTTCGACCCGACCCCGGGGCCGCCCTGCGACATGGAATCCGGGCTGCTCGACGAAGTCCCTGCGAGCAGTTTCCGTGCATGGACTCGGGTGGTTGACGGCCACGAAGAGACGGTCGCCGTGGGAATTTGGAAGGCGACGCGAGACGATGCGAATGCCCAAATGGACACGTTCGCCGAGAAACGTGCCGCGTGCGCAGAAGCGGGGAGCGAGAACGGTTACAGCCTCGACGTCGCAAGTGTCGACAACCAGCCATCCGATGGCTTCCGCTACTGGCGCACCGGCACGAAACCGAACACCCAGATCGAGCACACGTACACCTGGACACCAATCCACGAAGACGGGGTCTCCGACAACGACCAACAAGACGGCTACTTCGTTACCGTCTGGATGGAGCGGGCAGACGGCAGTGACCTTACGGGCGACACACGCAAGATCATGAGCGCGCAACTCGCGAGCCTGGCTGAGGACGAGTGATCCAGATCAGGTACGGGCTCGCTAAGCGTCAGCGTCGAGGGCGACCGCGGCGATGCGGGGCCCGTGCTGTCAAAGCCGTTGGTGCAGCTCCGGCGTGCCACTCACCTATCTGGAGTAGTAGAGCGCCCATTGACCCAACTCACGCAGTGCAAGGTCATGGAGCGAAGAACTCGCCGATCACGTTCTGATGAACCCATCCGTGGTGTTGCAACCACTCAAAGAGCGGGCCCTTGATCTTTCTTCCTGAAAGCGGTATGGAACCTGCGCGCCAGCAGGCCCGGTGTCTTCGGCTGTGCTCGGGTCCTTCTCGGGGCGGCCGAACGTGAACGAGAACTCTTTCTTGATTCTCTTTCCAGTACTTCGAGCCTTTCCGTGTGTCCGGAAACCCTCGTCCGTGTAGCCGGTTCCCCAGGTCACTGAGGACCTTGTCTCGTTGTAGTCGAAGGCGCCACTGCCAGCGTTCAGTGTCACCGTGAGCCGGTAGGTCTGGTCGACCTGGTCGACCTGAGTAGGAAAGTGGTCGGCAACCTTCCCGATGTCCCACCAGCCGACGATCTGGGTCCCCTGCGCGTAGTAGCTGAAGGGTTGATCGGGGATGTTCAACGTCACGATCTGGGGGAGCAATTCCGAGAGTGGTGTGGCCACATCTCTCAACCTAACTCTTCAGCAGGCGTCGTAGGCGTACGCGGGGTCGTTCTGTCCCAGGAGGTCGCGGTCGCGGAGGATGGTGAGCGGGGCGCGGGCGGGATCGGCGCAGACGTCGGCGAAGGAGAGGTCGGCTTCGGCTAGCGAGTCGGGGTATTCGATCTGGAGCACTTGCGAGCCGTAGACGTCGGTGTAGGCGGCGCACTCGGAGTACGCGCCGCACTCCTCGACGACGGCGAAGTCGAAGCCGAGGTCGTCGTGGGCGGGGCGGGCGGCTTCGGCGGCGTTCTTCTGGGCGATCGCCAGGCCGAGGTCGTGGGCGGCGGTGACATATGCGGAGGCCAGGGCGAGGGCGCCTTCCTTCGAGATCGCATCGAAGCGGGTCCAGGTGTCGAGGTTGTCGATCTCGACGGCGTCGAAGCCGTCGTCGGCGCAGCCCTCGATGACCGGGCCGACCACCTCCAGGATCGAGGCGCGAGCGGAGGCGGTGGAGGGGTCGAGGATGATCTCGTCGGGCCAGTCGGGGTCGCGTACGGGATCGCCGGCGGCGTCGCGCAGCAGCGCGGACGGGCGATCGGACCAGTCGGAGCCGGGCTGGGTCTGGAAGCCGTTGACGTAGCAGACGTTGTAGGCGTCCTCGAGCGGGGTAGCGGTGGCGTCGCGTACGACCACATCGAGAGGCGTGCCGTCGGTCAGCTGATCGGCGGCAGCGCCGAGCTGATAGTCGAAGACGCCTTCCGTCGGTGGGAGTGCGACAGAAGGTGAGCCGCAACCCACCAGGGCGAACAGGCCGACAAGTAGAACGAGGGCCGGACTGCCAGTGGCAGCCCGGCCCTGCGTACGTGAGCGGATCAGTGGAGGACCGTGGGAGCGGCGGCTCCGTGCTCGGCCTTGCTCCTGGGCAGGAACCACGCGGGGATGAGCGTGACCAGCACCAGGATCGCGGCGACCACGAAGGTGCTCGAGAACGCCTCGGCCATCTCGACCGGGATGGCCTTGAAGACCTCGGGCAGCTTGGCCGGGTCGAGACCCAGCGAAGCCGCAGCCTCACCGACCTTCTGCTGGTTGGCCGGGTCGGCCATGAACGACTCCAGACCGCCGGTCGAGACCCCGAGCTTGTCGGCGAGGTCATCCGCCGTGGAGATCGACTCCTTGCTGGTCAGCGCGTTGGTGAGAAGAACCGAGAAGAGCGCGGTACCGGCGGAGGCAGCGACCTGCTGGACGATGTTCACCAGGGTCGTACCTCGGGCGATGGTGTGCTCACGCAGCGTCGCCTGGGCGGCGGCGAAGGTCGGCATCATCGTCGCGCCCATGCCGAGGCCCATGATGAACAGCGACAGGAGGAGGTACCAGTAGGGCGTGGCCTCGTCGAGCCGCGAGAACATGAACATGCCCACCGCGATCGTGGTGAGACCGCTGAGGACGACCTTGCCCGGGCCGGTGCGGTCCGCGAGCATGCCGGCGATCGGCATCGTGACCATCGCGCCCAGACCCTGCGGAGCCAGCAGCAGGCCGGCGTGGAGGGCGTCCTCGCCGCGTACCTGCTGGTAGTAGAGCGGGAAGAGCAGCGAGGCGCCGAAGAACGCCATCGCGAAGATCGACAGGGTGATCACCGCGACGGTGAGCTCCTTGTTGCCGAAGAGACGTATGTCGATCAGCGGGTGGTCGTTGCGGGACGACAGCGCCCACGGGATGAACGCGGCGATCAGCACCAGACCCGCGACCATGAAGGAGAGCACCTTGGTGTCCAGCAGCGTGCCGGCCTCGGGGATCGAGGAGACGCCGTAGAGGAACAGCGCCAGACCCGGGGACAGCAGCACCATGCCGAGGAAGTCGAAGGACTGCGACGGCTCGACGTGGTCCTTGGGCAGCGCCCGCCAGGCGTACACCAGGGCCACGACACCGATCGGGATGTTGATCAGGAAGATCCAGTGCCACGACGCCGAGTCGATCAGCGCGCCACCGATGATGGGGCCGAGGATCGGACCGAGGAGCATGGGTACGCCCAGGATCGCCATCACGCGACCGACCCGCTCGGGTCCGGCGGCGCGGGTCAGGATCGTCATGCCGAGCGGCATCAGCATGCCGCCGCCGAGGCCCTGGAGGACGCGGAAGCCGACCAGCATTGGCAGCGTCGTGGCCAGAGCGCACAGCGCCGAGCCGAGCGCGAAGAGCACGATCGCGGTCATGTAGAGGCGTTTGGTGCCGAACCGGTCGGCGGCCCAACCAGTCAGCGGGATCACCGTCGCCAGGGCGAGGGTGTAGCCGGTCATCGTCCAGGCGACCTCGGCAGAGGTGGCGTCGAACTCGCGCTGGAAGGTCTCCAGCGCGACGGAGACAACGGTGATGTCGAGGATCGACATGATCGATCCGAGTACGACGACGCCCGCGACGATGAGCACGCTCTTGTCGAGGTGATCGTCCGGTGCCTTCTTGGCAGAAATGTCTGTCACGGGTTGACAGCCTACGTGTGGGTTGATAGGTCCCCTAGCCATTATTTTGCATTTGATTGGTGACCTGACTCACTGTGGCGAGCGGCCGCCGAGAGCATGACGGCCTTGATCAGCCGGTAGATCGGCCGGATCAGCCAGCCGGGCAGCGTGCCGTGGCGCTCCTCCTCCCAGACCCGCGCCCGCGGGTGGGACTGCAGCAGCCGGTCGACCAGCGCCGGCGAGCCTGCCGTCGGTGCTCCGGCGAGCACGTCGATGCGACACACGTGCTTGATGTTGGCGTACCCGTACTGCGCCGGGTTGACCAGTCGCAGCGGGGAACCGTGATCGTCGTCGAGCGGCCGACCGCCGAGTCGATCGGCGAGGAGTACGTCGTCGGCCAGGAGATCGTCCAGCTCGGCCACGAAGAGTTCGCCGTCGAGGCCGCGCACGCGGACGTGAGTCACGATCGTGCCTGGTGCGAGGGCGGGTGCGACGTAGCGCCGATAGACCTCGGCGAAGGCGACGCCCTCCCACTGAAGATCCGTCACCGACCATCCGGCGACGCAGTGGAAGTCGGCGTGGAGGTCGCGACGATCCTTGCCGACGAGCTCCTCCACGGCGATCTCGATCGGCGTCGTGAGCGCTCCGCCGAAGACCACCGTCGGATGTTCGGGCACCGTCGGTGGGGGCTGGTCGACACGACGGCCGAAGCGCGGGAAGAAGTCGATGTGCCGCTGTCCAGGTGGGAGAGCGGCGCGTGCGTGGGTGGTCTCAGTCATGTCAGCCACCGTGGCAGGGCACCGGCACGGCGCGCCTCAACCTTGGGGGGCGGCCACCTCATCCTCGAGGATGAGAAACAGTCGGTGGTGGCGGCTACGGTCGTGTCCATGTCCTTCGTACCCGTCACCGGCCGCGCGGTCTTCCGCCCGGCGCAGCCGCCGCGGGACTCGGCCGTCGAGTTCGTGGACTCCCGGCGGTCGGTGTCGTTGCCGATGCGGGCCGCGCTGCCGGTCCTGAAGAAGGCGTACGCAGCCACCGATCTGCATCCTTCGGTCGCCCTGGTCGCGTCGGCAGCCCATCTCGGGCTCCGGTTCGTGGCGGCGGGGCAGCTGGAGCCGGCCGATGGTTCGTGGGCGGTCCGCTACACGCCGGAGGACGAGGAGCGGGTGCGGCTGCTGGCCTCCTCGCGCGCCTATGAGGATCTGGACGACGAGGCGGCCGAGCTGCTGGTGCGCGAGATCGTGGCCGCGGTCGCGGACGCGGTGCCGACCTCGGCACCGAAGGCCTCCGGGTCGAGTGCGTTCCGGGAGTCGTTGCAGACCCGGTTGTCGCGCTATCGGACCGATGAGGGGCCGGTGACGGCCTCGTTGCCGTCGTTGGTACGGCTCTCCTTCCGGGTCGAGGCGCCGGAGGAGGACCTGCTCATCGGGTCGCTGACGTTGGTGCCGCAGGTGCACGACGAGGCCGACCCGCTGCACGTGGCCGATGCCGCTCGGCTGTGGGACGAGGCCGACGACCACGGGTTCGGCCCCCGGGCGCGTACGCATGCGCAGGTCGCTCTCCGCGGTGCCGCGGAGGCGTGGCCCGTGCTCGACAAGCTGCTCGACCTGCCGGTGCCTTCGTCCCTGACCCTGGCCAGCGATGAGGTCGTCGGCCTGCTCGAGGACGGGGTCGAGTGGCTCAAGGAGCGCGGTGTCGACGTGCTCTGGCCGCGTTCGCTGTCTCGGGACCTGACGACGTCGGTGGCGGTGGACCGGGTGGCGTCCTCGTCGACCGACGCGCGCGAGGATCTGATGCGCGAGTCGCCGCTCGGGGAGAAGGGCCTCTTCGCCTTCCAGTGGCAGCTGGCGCTCGGCGGCGAGCCGCTCGATGCCGCCGAGATGGACTCCCTGGCAGCGGCCGCGGGTCCGGTGCTTCGGCTGAGAGGGGCGTGGGCGGTCGTCCATCCTTCGGTTCTCCGACGTGCGCGCAAGCGGCTGCTCAAGCGGATCAGCGGCGGGGAGGCGCTGGCCGTCGCCCGGACCGGTCAGGTGCCCAAGGAGGTCGCCGAGGCGGCGCCGGGCGAGAAGGTGATCATCGGGGCCTCGATCGCGCGCCTTCGCGACGAGGTGATCGCGGCGACCTCGGGGCCTGCTGTCGAGGTGCCTACCGGGCTGCAGGCGACCATGCGTGGCTACCAGGTCGAGGGGCTGACCTGGTTGGCCGGGATCACCTCGCTCGGGCTCGGTGGCTGTCTGGCCGACGACATGGGGCTCGGGAAGACGCTGATGACGATCGCGCTCCACCTCCATCGGCAGAAGGAGCATTCGGGGCCGACCCTGGTGGTCTGCCCGGCGAGCCTGCTGGGCAACTGGGAGGCCGAGCTCGCCCGGTTCGCCCCCGAGGTGGAGGTGCGCCGCCACCATGGCGCCGAGCGCGACGTCGAGGGCGCGAGCGGGGTGGTGCTGACGACGTACGGAACGATGCGGCGCGACACCGAGCTGCTCTCGGCGGAGCCGTGGGGGCTCGTCGTCGCCGATGAGGCGCAGCACGTGAAGAACGCTGCCTCCGCGACCGCGAAGGCGCTCCGCGAGATCCCTTCGCACGCCCGGGTCGCGCTGACCGGCACGCCGGTGGAGAACAACCTGACCGAGCTGTGGGCGCTGCTCGACTGGTGCGTACCAGGTCTGCTGGGGAGCCGGCTGGCCTTCCGCCGCGCCTGGGCGAGCCAGATCGAGGCCGGTGCCGACGTCGGGAAGGCGAAGGAGTTCGCCTCGCTGGTCGGCCCGTTCATGCTGCGCCGCCGCAAGTCGGACCCCGGTGTGGCTCCCGAGCTTCCACCCAAGACCGAGACCGACCACCTGCTGGCGCTGACGCGGGAGCAGACCGTGCTCTACGAGGCCTATGTACGCGACGCGATGGCGCGGATCGAGCGGCTCGACGCCGATGACCCGCAGCGTCGCGGGCTGGTGCTCAGCCTGCTCACCGGGCTCAAGCAGATCTGCAACCATCCGGCTCAGTTCTTGAAGCAGGAAGGTGGGCGGATCGCGGGGCGGTCGCAGAAGATCGACCTCCTCGACGAGCTGGTCTCGACCGTGCTCGCCGAGTCGGGTGCCGTCCTGATCTTCACGCAGTACGTCGCGATGGCCCGTCTCCTCGAGACCCACTGGGCCGCCGCCGGTGTCGCCCACCAGTTCCTGCACGGCGGCACCCCGGTGGCGGAGCGTTCCCGGATGGTCTCGCGCTTCCAGGACGGCGAGGTGCCGGTCTTCCTGCTCTCGCTCAAAGCCGGCGGTGTCGGGCTCAACCTGACCCGCGCCGACCACGTGATCCACGTCGACCGCTGGTGGAACCCGGCGGTCGAGGACCAGGCCACCGACCGGGCTCACCGCATCGGCCAGACGCGTACGGTCCAGGTCCACCGGCTCATCACCCAAGGCACCGTCGAGGAGCGCGTCGCGGAGCTGTTGCAGCGCAAACGGGTGCTCGCCGACGCTGTCCTCGGAGGCGGCGAGGCCGCCTTCACCGAACTGTCCAACGCCGAGCTCCGTGAGCTGGTCAAGCTCGGTCCCCAGAAGCGCCGAAAACGTCGCCGGATCGCCTCATGAGACTGGCCTTGACCTTTGCCCGCGAGCCGCACCGGCGTGGGATGGTGCGAGTCGAGTCGTGGTGGGGTCGAGCGTTCCTGCGGGCCATCGAGGAGCTGGCGTACGACGCCAACCAGCTCTCCGGCGCGCGGTCGCTCGCCCGCTCGGGGCGGATCGGCGGCCTGGTCGTCGAGCCCGGGCGGTTTGCGGCGGCGGTCGATGACGAGCTCGGGTTGTGGACTGTGACCGGCACGGTGCCGGTGCTGGGTGCAGAGTCCGTTGCCGCGCTCTTGGAGGTCCTCGGTGCCTCGCCCGAGCGGGCCGAGGCGCTCTTGGTCGGTGAGCTGCCGCTGGACGTGGCCGAGCACGCCGAGGAGGCCGGGGTCGAGCTGGTCCCCTATGGCGAGGAGCTCGCGGTGACCTGCACCTGCGGGCACTGGCACGCGGTGTGCGGCCACTCGCTCGCAGTGCTGCACCAGCTCTGCTGGATCGTCGATCGCGACGCGTCCACGCTGCTTCATCTGCGCGGGGCGGAGCGTGACGAGCTGCTGGCGAGCCTGCGAAGGGGGCTGCGTCCGGATCGGCGGGCAGGGCAGGCGGCGGTCGACGTCGCTGCGCCTGGCGAGTCGACCCGCGACCAGGTCGACGACGTCGAGATCGCGCTCGACGCGGTGCTCCGAGCACGCCACCTGCTCGAGGAGTGAGATGCCTCCGGAGCTCACGCGATAACCTCGTGCAATGACCTCGGCCCCGACGAAGACCAGGCGCGAGCAGATCCTGGACACCGCGGCCGAGCTCTTCGCAGCCCGCGGCTTCCACGGAGTCTCCGTCTCCGAGCTCGGTGCCGCCTGCGGCATCTCCGGCCCGGCGCTCTACAAGCACTTCCCGAGCAAGGACGCGATGCTCGCCGAGATGCTCGTCTCGATCTCCCAGGAGCTGCTCCGCGAAGGACGCGCCCGGGTGAAGGGCGCATCGAGCACCGCGGAGGCCATCGAGGCGTTGATCGAATGGCACGTCGACTTCGCTCTGCGCGACCGCGCCCTGATCGTCGTCCAGGAGCGTGACTGGCAGTCGCTTCCGCACGAGGCGCGCGAGCAGGTGCGCACCCTGCAGCGGAAGTACGTCGACCTCTGGGCCGACCAGCTCCGCGACCGCAACCCGGCGCTGGCTCTCGACAGCGCCCGCGCGATGGCCCACGCCGTCTTCGGCCTCATCAACTCCACCCCTCACAACCGGGTTCTCCCCGAGGAAGCGACCCGCGCGGTCCTCACCAAGATGGCCCGCGGAGCCCTCGCGGAGTAGCCGCCGAGTCGTCCCGGCGCGGGTGACTTCGGTGTGGGGCTTGTCACCCGAGGTTAATGAACGTTAACCTCGGTCCATGGCGTCGAATCTGCGCGAGCTGACGCTCGAGCTGCGAGAGCGGCTCGAGCGCGTACGGCAAGGGGGGAGCGAACGCTCCCGGCAACGGCACACCGACCGCGGGAAGCTGCTCCCGCGCGACCGGGTGGACGGTCTTCTCGACCCCGGGTCACCGTTCCTGGAGGTGAGTCCGCTGGCTGCGTACGGGATGTACGACGACGGCGACGAGTGGGCGGTGCCGTCGGCGGGGGTGGTCGCCGGGATCGGGATGGTCGCCGGCCGCAAGTGCATGATCGTGGCCAACGACGCGACCGTGAAGGGTGGCACCTACTACCCGCTGACGGTCAAGAAGCACCTGCGAGCGCAGACGATCGCGGCCGAGAACAACCTCCCGTGCATCTACCTCGTCGACTCCGGCGGCGCGTTCCTGCCGAAGCAGGACGAGGTCTTCCCCGACCGTGAGCACTTCGGGCGGATCTTCTTCAACCAGGCCAACATGTCCGCGCGCGGGATCCCGCAGATCGCCTCCGTGATGGGCTCGTGCACCGCCGGTGGCGCCTACGTGCCGGCGATGAGCGACGAGACCGTGATCGTGCGCGACCAGGGCACGATCTTCCTCGGCGGGCCGCCGCTGGTGAAGGCGGCCACGGGCGAGGAGGTCACCGCGGAGGAGCTCGGCGGCGGGCTCGTCCACGCGACGAAGTCGGGCGTCGTCGACCACCTGGCCGACGACGACAAGCACGCGCTCGAGATCGTCCGCGGGATCGTCTCGACCCTGCCGGAGCAGGAGACACGGACGACGACGTACGACGAGCCGGTCGAATCCCCCGAGACGCTCACCGACGTCGTGCCCGCCGACACGAAGACCCCCTATGACGTACGCGAGGTGATCCGCCGCATCGTCGACGGGTCCAAGCTGCAGGAGTTCAAGGCGCTCTACGGGGAGACGCTGGTCTGCGGGTTCGCCCACATCGAGGGGCAGCCGGTCGGGATCGTCGCCAACAACGGCATCCTCTTCTCCGAGTCGGCGCTCAAGGGCGCTCACTTCGTGGAGCTGTGCAACCAGCGCGGCATCCCGCTGGTGTTCCTGCAGAACATCACCGGGTTCATGGTCGGCAAGGAGTACGAGAACAAGGGCATCGCCCGCGACGGCGCGAAGCTCGTCACTGCGGTCGCCTGCTCGGTCGTCCCGAAGTTCACCGTCGTCATCGGCGGGTCCTACGGCGCCGGCAACTACGGCATGTGCGGTCGTGCGTACGACCCGCGTTTCCTGTGGATGTGGCCCAACGCGCGGATCTCGGTCATGGGCGGCGAGCAGGCCGCATCGGTGCTCGCGACGGTCGCCGGCAAGCCGGACGACGAGGAGTTCAAGGCGCCGATCCGGGACCAGTACGAGACCCAGGGCTCTCCCTACTACGCCACCGCGCGGCTGTGGGATGACGGCATCATCGACCCCGCCGACACCCGACGGGTGCTGGCGATGGGGCTCGCGGTGGCGGCGAACGCGCCGACCCCCGAGCCCCGCTACGGAATCTTCAGGATGTGACTGGAATGTTTGAGTCTGGGATGTTCGAGAGTGTTCTGGTCGCCAACCGCGGCGAGATCGCGCGACGCGTCTTCCGCACCTGTCGTGAGCTGGGGATCCGCACTGTTGCGATCTACACCGCGCTCGACGCGGACGCGCCTCACGTACGCGACGCCGACGAGGCCGTCGAGGTCGCGTCCTACCTCGACGCCGATGCGGTGGTCGCGGCCGCCGCCGAGGCAGGTGCCGAGGCCGTCCACCCGGGCTACGGGTTCCTCTCCGAGCGGGCCGAGTTCGCCCGCGCGGTGGCGAAGGCGGGGCTGACCTGGGTGGGTCCGACGCCCGAGGTGATCGAGCAGATGGGCCGCAAGGACGCGGCCCGGGAGATCGCGGTCGCCGCCGGCGTACCCGTGGTTCCGCGCGGCGAGGACAGCCCCTACCCGCTGCTGGTCAAGGCCGCGGCGGGTGGCGGCGGCAAGGGCATGCGCATCGTCCGCTCGCCGGAGGAGCTGGACGAGGCCCGCGCCGCGGCCGCCCGTGAGGCGCTGACCGCGTTCGGCGACGAGACCCTGCTGATCGAGAAGTACGTCGAGCGGGGCCGTCACATCGAGGTGCAGGTCTTCGGCGATACCCAGGGCAACGTCATCCACCTCTTCGAGCGGGACTGCTCGGTTCAGCGTCGCCATCAGAAGGTGATCGAGGAGGCGCCCGCCCCGACGCTCACCGACGAGCAGCGGAACCTGGTCCTGACCAGCGCCGTCGCGCTCGCTCGCCAGGTCGACTACACCGGCGCCGGGACGGTCGAGTTCCTCCTCGACGAGGCGTCCGGCGAGGCGTACTTCCTGGAGATGAACACCCGCCTCCAGGTCGAGCACCCGGTCACCGAGGAGGCGGTACGCATCGACGGGGCAGCCGCCGATCTCGTCGCGCTCCAGCTCCGGGTCGCTGCCGGTGAGCCGCTGGGCATCGCGCAGGACGACGTACGCATCGACGGTCACGCCATCGAGGTCCGGGTCTACGCGGAGGACGCCTTCGAGGGCTTCCTGCCGCAGGCCGGCCGCACCTCGATCGTGCGCTGGCCCGAGAGCGCTCGTGTGGAGCACGCTCTGGAGAGCGAGCAGGTGGTCAGCACCGCCTACGACCCGATGCTCGCCAAGGTCATCGTCCATGGCGCCGACCGTGAGGAGGCCCGTACGGCGATGGTCAAGGCGCTCGACGCGACCGCCGTCCTCGGGCTGACCACCAACACCGGCTTCCTGCGCGTGCTGGCCGCCTCCGACGCCTTCCGCGACGCGGAGATCGACACCGCCTGGCTCGACCGCAACGAGGTGCCCGCACCCGACCCCGAGGTCCCGCGCGCACTCGTCGCCTGGGTCAGCGCCATGCTGTCGGCGGCGTCGGACACCACGACGCCGTTCCGTGCCGACGGCTGGCGCCTCGCCGGGTCACCGGCACCGACAATCGTCGAGCTCGACCGCAGCGTCACCGTCGACCGCCCCTCCGGCCGCGTGGATGACCACCTGGTCAGGCAGCTCAGCGCGGCCGATCACGTCCTCGTGGCGATCGTCGACGGCGTACGCCACTGGGCGGCCATCAACGTCCAGCCCGGCCTCGCTGAGATCGTCCACCAAGGACACCGCTTCGACTTCTCCCCGCCCGACCGCGTCGCCGGCGCCGCCGCCCACCACAGCGACGGCGCTGTCGAGGCCAAGATGCCCGGCACGGTCATCGACGTACGTGTCCAGGTTGGTGACCAGGTCGAGGAGGGCCAGGTGCTCGGGGTCATGGAGGCGATGAAGATGGAGGTCTCCCTCAAGGCCCCGTTCGCGGGCACGGTCACCGTCGTCGGCGCGTCAGCGGGATCCCAGGTCCCCCTCGGCGCCGAGCTCTTTGTGGTCGAAGCAGAGGTTTCCGCGCGATCCTGATGACCTTGGCCGTGCACCCATTGGCGGCGGTCTCGGTTTCCGCGAGTCAGGGGCGCTCAGGTCGGACAGCTCCGAATCAGGCCTTGCCCGAGTCGACCTCGGCGCCCAGGATGCGCCCGGCGTGCTCGCGGTCGACTGTGAGGTTCTCGCCGGTCGAGGGATCGAAGAGGTGGATGCGGCGGCCGTCGACCCAGATCTCGGCGTCCTGACCCTCCGCGATCCGGCTGGATCCGTCGAGCGAGACGACGAGCTGGGTGCGCAGACCTTCCCCGTCCAGGTCCTTCTCGAGCTGTTGGAGCTGGGCTCTGACCTCGTCGGGCGCTTCGAAGGGGATGTAGGCGTAGGTCTCGTTGCCCAGCCACTCGACGGCGTCGACCTTGGCGGAGAAGGTCGAGCCGGTGCGTCCGGAGTTCGAGGCCAGTGAGGCGTCCTCGAAGTGCTCGGGCCGGATGCCGGCGATGAGCAGCCCGCGGCCGGCGGCACGCTCTGCCCTCTCGGCCGGGATCTCCACGCTGCCGAACGGCAGTTCGACCGTGGTGCCCTTGACCGTGGCCGGTAGGAAGTTCATCGGCGGCGAGCCGATGAAACCGGCCACGAACAGGTTGCCCGGGTTCTCGTAGAGCTCGCGCGGGGTGGCCAGCTGCTGCAGGACGCCGCGCTTGAGCACGGCGACCCGGTCCCCCAACGTCATGGCCTCGGTCTGGTCGTGGGTGACGTAGACGGTGGTGATGCCGAGCCGCTTCTGCAGGCGGGCGATCTCTGTGCGCATCTGGCCGCGCAGCTTTGCGTCGAGATTCGACAGCGGCTCGTCGAAGAGGAACACGTCGGCCTGCCGGACGATCGCGCGTCCCATGGCGACCCGCTGCCGCTGGCCGCCGGACAGGTTGCCGGGTTTGCGGTCGAGGTGCTCGTCGAGCTCGAGGGTCGCGGATGCGTCTCGCACCAGCTTGTCGAGCTCGGCCTCGGGGACCTTGGCCAGCCGCAGCGGGAAGGCGATGTTCTCGTAGACGGTGAGGTGGGGGTAGAGGGCATAGTTCTGGAACACCATCGCGAGGTTGCGATCGCGCGGGGCGAGGTCGTTGACCCGGCGGTCGCCGATCGTCATGTCGCCCGAGGTGATGTCCTCGAGACCGACGATCATGCGTAGCAGGGTGGACTTACCACAGCCCGATGGTCCGACGAGGATCATGAACTCCCCGTCGGCCACGTCGATGGAGATGTCGTTCACGGCCGGGAAGCCGTCGCCGTACTGCTTGACGATGTGGTTCATGGTGATAGCGGCCATGGCAGCAGCACCTATCCCTTCACTGCGCCGGACGTGAGACCGGCGACGATCTTGCGCTGGAAAATCAGGACGATGACGATGATCGGGATCGTCGCGATGACCGCTCCCGCGGCCAGCAGGGAGGCTGGCCGGTTGAACGGGTCGGCGCCGACGAAGAAGGACAGCGATGCCGGGATCGGTCGGGCGTTCTCGGTCGAGGTGAGCGAGATGCCGAAGACGAAGTCGTTCCACGCGAAGAAGAACGTCAGGATCGCCGCGGTGAAGACGCCTGGCGCGGCCAGCGGCACGATCACCTTGCGGAAGGCCTGCCACGAGGTGGCGCCGTCGACCTGGGCGGCCTGCTCCAGCTCCCACGGGATCTCGCGGAAGAAGGCCGACAGCGTCCAGATCGCCAGCGGTAGCGTGAAGGACATGTAGGGGATGATCAGGCCCGGCCAGGTGTCGTAGAGACCGATGGCCCGCCACATGTCGAACAGCGGGCCGACGAGCGAGACCACCGGGAACATCGCGATCGCCAACGCGATGGTCAGCACCGCCTTCTTGCCACGGAACTCCAGCCGAGCGATCGCGTACGCCGCCAGGGTGGCCACGATGACCGACAGCAATGTCGCGATCAGGCTGATCCCGATCGAGTTGAAGATCGCGCGCCGGAACTGCTCGTTGTCCCACACGGCCACGTAGTTGTCCCAGCCCGCGCCGCCGCCGTCGGCCGGGAAGAAGCCGGGGCTGCCGTTGGTGATCGCGGCCTCGGACTTGAAGGACAGCGAGATGATCCAGGCCACCGGGAGCAGGCACCAGACGAGGATCAGGATGCAGCCGATGATGATGCCGATACGGTTCTTCATCCCGATCACCCCTGTCGAGCCTGCGCCAGGTCGACGCGGAAGAGTCTGACGATCAAGAAGGCGACCACCAGGACGGATAGGAAAAGGAGCACCGACAACGCCGAGCCCATGCCGAGCTGGAACTGCTCGATGGTCTGGCGATAGGTGAGGAAGCTGATCGACTCGGTCCGTACGGCTCCAGAGGTCATCACGAAGATGTTGTCGAAGATCCGGTACGCGTCGAGAGCACGGAACAGGACGGCGACCATGATCGCTGCGCGCATGTTCGGCAGGATCACCTTGGTCAGCCGTTGGGTCCACGTCGCCCCGTCGACCTTCGCCGCCTCGATCATGTCCTCACTGACCTGTGCCAGACCGGCGAGCAGCAGCAGCGACATGAAGGGAGTGGTCTTCCAGATCTCGGAGACCATGATCGCGACGACTGCCGACCCGGTCTGGCCGAACCAGTTGAAGTCGTCGCCCACGAACGGCAGCCACCCGTTGATGAACCCGTTCTGGAAAGAGAACGCGAACTGCCAGGCGAAGCCCGATACGACGGTGATGATGCCGTAGGGCACCAGGATCGAGGTCCGGATCACGCCCCGGGCGAAGATCACCCGGTGCATCACCATGGCGAAGATGAACCCGATCACCAGCTCGACCGACACCGTGACCACCATGTAGAGCACGGTGACACCGGTCGTCTGCCAGAACAGCGGGTCGGTGAGCGCAGTGACGTAGTTGCTCAGGCCGATGAATGCACGCTCTTCGGGCGCGGTCAGCGCGTAGTCGAAGGTCGACAGGTAGATGGCCCGCAGCATCGGGAAGGCCGTGACGAGCAGCATCAGCACGATGGCCGGGGCCACCAGCTTCTGCCCGAGCCGGCTCTCGGCGCGGGCACGGTCGCTCACGGCCGGTTTGCTCTTGTCCGGAGCGGCAACGGCGCTCATGCGACCACCTTCGAAGCGCCGGCGCCAGGATACGGACGCGGTCGCATGATGTTCGGACGGTTCACTCGCTGACGCTCGCTCATAGCAGCGACTTCCCTTCCAGCACGTCCTCCAGGTAGGTCGCGGACTCCTCGGGTGTGGTGTCGGGGTCGACCGATTCCGGCGAGTGCCAGGTCGACTGGATCGCCCCGGAGATCATCGAGTAGTAGGCACTCTTGGGCCGAGGTCCACCCTCGTCGACGCTGGTCCGGTAGAGCTCGATCAGGTCCTCCGGGTAGTCGCCGCTGGCGGCGACCTCGTCGTAGGCCGCGTTGGTCGAGGGCATCAGCCCCGCCTCGAGCGCCAGGTCGACCTGCGCCTGCTTGGAGGTGATGCACGCGGCCGCCTCGGCCGCCCAGTCCGGGTGCTTCGAGAAGGCGCCGACGCCGATATCGATCCCGCCGACCGGCGGCTTGGACACCTCCCCCTCCACCGTCGCCGGGTAGCGGGCCCAGCGGAGGTCATCGAACTGCTCCTTGGTCGGTCCGCCCGCCTGATCGATCGAGCCTTCGTAGTTCTTGTAGACGAAGGTCCAGTTGGCCATGAATTCACCTGGGCCGTTCTTCGGAAACATCTGGCCGAGGCTGGTCCCTTCGCGCGAGACGCTGAGGTCGGGTTGGGCCGCGCTCGAGTCGGCGAGCATCTCGATGACGGTCGCGGCTTGGCGGCCTGCCTCGGAGTCGATCTCGACCTTGGCGTCCCGGCCGGCCTCGGTGTCGGAGACGATCGCGCCCCCGGCGCCCTGGACGAGAGCGTTGATCCAGACGACGTACGCCTCGTACTTGTCGGCCTGGACACCGACCGACCCGCCGTTGTCGGCGGCCGCCTTGATCACCTGCTCCCAGGTGACCGGCTGGGTCATGTCCAGGCCGGCGTCCTTGGCGAGCGACTCGCGGTACCAGAGGATCTGCGTGTTCGCCCACAACGGGATCGCGTAGGCCCTGTCCTCCCAGACCACAGTGTCGGCGGCGCCGGAGAGGTAGTCGCCCTCGCCCTCCGCGCTGGTGATGATCCGGTCGCCGAGGTCACCCTCGACCTCCTTCAGCCAGCCGGCGTTGGCGAACTCGGGCACGAAGACCGGGTCGAGGTTCATCAGGTCGGTGGAGGAGTCCTCGGCGGCCAGCCGTCGGGCGAGCTGGGTGCGCTGATCGGTGGCACCCGTCGGCAGCAGCTGGACCTCGATGCCGTAGTCGTCCGTGCCGCACTGGTCGGCGTACTTCTCGAAGACCTCGACCCCGTCGGGGTTGACGTACCAGTTGAGGACCGCGTCGCTGGATCCTCCACATGCGGCTAGCCCGCCGGCGGCCAGTGCGGCCACCGCGACCTGCGCAATCACGCGTCGGCCCGATGGTCGGTGACCTCGTCTTGGCGCGCTCTTGGATCCGCGCCCTCGCTTCTCGTGCTTCAAACCACGGTCCCCCGATCTGTGATGCTTGTCACGCCGTTCTACCGTTGAAATCGGTTGATGTCCATGACCTGACCGCCGGCCAGTCGGTTACTGCGACCCTCGGATCGACCGCATTCAGGTCGTGTCTCGCTCGGCGGTGTCTCGTGCTGCCTGAGGTCTGCCCAACCTCTCGCGGCTCGACTAGGGTTGAGTGGTGAGTGCTCTCCCTGCTGTCGTGCCCCAGCCCGATCTGCCGCAGAAGGTGACGGTCTACGAGGTCGGTGCGCGTGACGGCCTCCAGAACGAGAAGACGGCGATCGACACCGGGGTCAAGGCCGACCTGATCACCCGGCTGCTCGACGCCGGGCTGAGTCCGGTGGAGGCGACGAGCTTCGTGCACCCGAAGTGGGTGCCGCAGCTGGCCGATGCCAAGGAGCTGATGACGGAGCTCGTCGACAGGCTCGGCGACAGGGCGAGAGAGCTCCCGGTGCTCGTCCCCAACGAGAAGGGGCTCGACCGGGCGCTCGAGCTGGAGCTGCGTCACATCGCGATCTTCGGCAGCGCGACGGAGACGTTCGCCAACAAGAACCTCAACCAGACCTTCGACGGCCAGTGGGCGATGTTCGAGCCGACGATGGCGCGCGCGAAGGGCGCGGGGATGACCGTCCGCGGCTATCTGTCGATGTGCTTCGGAGACCCCTGGGAGGGCCAGGTCGAGATTACGAAGGTGGTCGAGGCGGGCAAGCGGCTCCTGGATCTCGGTGCCGACGAGCTCAGCCTGGGGGACACGATCGGCGTCGCGACGGCCGGCCATGTGAAGGCTCTGATCCAGGCGTTCGGCGACGCGGGCATCACGACCGACCGGCTCGCGCTGCACTTCCACGACACGTACGGCCAGGCTCTGGCCAACACCCTCGCCGGCCTCCAGTCCGGGGTGAGCACCTACGACGCCAGCGCCGGCGGCCTGGGCGGTTGCCCCTATGCCAAGTCAGCCACCGGCAACCTGGCCACCGAGGACCTGCTCTGGATGCTCGACGGCCTGGGGATCGAGCACGGCGTCGATCTCGACAAGGTCGCCGACACGAGCAGCTGGCTCGCCGACCACCTCGGCAGGCCGAGCCCGTCGGCCGTCGTACGTGCCTTGCGGTCCTAGCTGGAGACACGCCCTAGACTGCACCCAAGAGTGACGGCCGGGTGACAAAAAGACGGACCGCCGCGACAATCTCTACTAACTTGGTGCAGAATAGCGGGATCATGGCGCGCAAAGTCTTCCTCCACGTCGGCGCTCCGAAGACGGGCACGACGTACCTCCAGGACAGGTTGTTCCACAACCGGGTGTCCCTGCAGAAGCATGGCGTCTTCTACCCGGTCGGCGGCCAGCCCGACTTCTTCCGGCCGGCGCTCGACCTGATCGACCGTCCGTGGGGCGGGATGAGGAAGACCGTCCACGGCGAGTGGGAAACGCTGGTCAAGCGCGTACGCCGCGACGAGTCCGAGACGATCCTGATCAGCCACCACCTCTTCGCCGGGGCCAGGCCCGACCGGGTCGAGAAGGCCATGACCGACCTCGGCGAGGGCGGGCGCACCGAGGTCCACATCGTCTACACCGCTCGCGACATCGCGCGCGTGCTTGCGGCGGAGTGGCAGGACCAGGTGCAGCGCGAGCGCAAGGTCACCTTCGCCCGCTACCTCGAGCGGATGCAGACTGCGAAGCAGTCGCGCTCGGCCGCCTGGTTCTGGCGTACGCACGGCCTGCCCGACGTCCTCAGCCGATGGGGGCGCAACCTGCCGCCGGAGCGCGTGCACCTGGTCACGGTGCCGCACGACGGAGCGCCGAGCGAGGTGCTCTGGCGCCGGTTCTGCGAGGTGGTCGGGATCGAGGAGTCCTGGACCCCGATCGACAGCGACCGCCACAACCAGTCGCTCGGCCGCGCCGAGGCGACGCTGCTGCGCCGGCTCAACGCGCGTCTCGAGTCGGAGGAGCTCCCCCGCGAGGACTACCGCCACATGGTCACCGAGGTGATCGCCAAGCGCACCCTCGCCCACCGTGACGGCCGCGAGCGGGTCACCATCCCGCCTACCGCCTTCGACTGGGCCGACCAGGTCGCCGACTCGTGGATCGAGTGGGCCGAGCTGGCCAAGGTCGACATCGCCGGCGACCTCGACGACCTCCGCCCGCAGCGACCCGACGCCGACGTCGAGTGGATCGACCCGGACGCGCCGCGCACCAAGGACGTCGCCGACGCGGCGATCGACGCCCTGGTCGCGGTCGTCGTCGAGGCCGCCCGCACCGACCCGCCCCAGCGCCCGGTCGCCTCCCGCGCCGCCGGCCTCATGCGTCGGGTCAAGGGGCGACGCGTCTGATGCCAGCTGCACCCACCAGGGGTTGGGGTTGGGCCGCGCACCTGCGCGAGGGCGGTACGACTCCTTGGGCATCCTGGTCCGAGCCCGCCACGCCCTTCACGACCGACCACCTGCCGGGTGCCGAGCTGCTCGAACTGCTGCGGCGGCTCAACGAGGTAGGTCCGTCCGAGCCTGATCGGGTCGACGCGCTGATGCGCACCAGCCCGCCCGGCCGAGGCCGCCGCGACCTGCCGCTGCTCGGGGACACCGAGACGAGGACGTACGGCCCGCTGCCCGTCGATCCGGCGACGCTGTCGGCGCGGGAGCTGCTGAGAGCGGCGAGCGTGCTGCTTGCCGAGGACCTGCTCGCCACGGTGGAGACGGCGCCCGCGCGGCGTCCGCGAAGATGGTCGCGCCGGCCCAAGAAGTCGGAGCCCGACCAGGAGAAGTTCCCCTACCGCCTGGTCGGTTCGCCGTGGCTCACGCTGCCCATCCGCGAGGAGCTGGAGCGGCAGGGAAGGCTGCCCGGCGCCGATCGCTACACCGTCTACGTCCTCGGTGGCCCGTTGGACGAGATCGCCGCCGGTGCGTGGAGGTTCCGCACCTTCACCAACCGGGTCAACCCTTGGCACATCTGGATCCGTGACGCCCAGTGGCGGGGCTGGCTCGGCCCCCGTGCCGATCTGCCCAGGATCGCCCGCTGGTGGGCCCGAAGGGTCGGGAAGGACCGCGTCGAGATCGTCACCGATCCCGCCCTGCTGCCCGGCCTGCTCGGCGTCGACAGCCTGCCCGGCCCCTGGTCGATCTCGGCCGAGGGCAACGAGGTCGCTCGCGTGATCGGGCAGGTTCTCAGCGTACGAACCGATCTCGAGACCCAGCGGAAGCTGCTGGTCGACCAGCTGCGACCGCGGTTGGAGAAGCTCGAACCGCTCGTCCCGGACGCCCGGGAGGTCGGCGTCCCTCCGGAAAGTTTGCCTTGGGTCGAAACACAGGCGCGGGCCCAACGTGATGCATTGGTAGAAGCCGGATACGCTCTCCACGGAGACCCTGACCGGCTGCTCCCTTCGGGGGCGGCGACGCAGGGTCCCGACGAGTGCCGGGCGTTGGCGCTCGCGTTGTCATTGCTGGCGGGGCGTTCCTAGAGGAGTAGAACGTTGGAGACTGGGCGGCGCGTGCTGCTTCATGTCGGCACCCCGAAGACGGGTACGTCCTATCTTCAAGACGTCCTCTTCCACAACCGGGAGTCCCTCGCCGGGCAGGGTGTCCACTACCTCGCCGACCGCTTCGACGCCCACTTCCTGGCGGCCCTCGATCTGATGGATCTGCCCTGGGGCGGCATCGAGGAGGAGGCGACCGGCGCCTGGGACGCCCTCGCGGAGAAGGTGCGCTCCGTCCAGAACGGCACCGTGATCATCTCCCACGAGATCCTGGCGAGCGCGTCCTGGCAGCAGGCCAAGCACGCGCTGGACTCGCTGGGCGACTCCGAGATCCACGTCATGCTCTCCGCGCGCGACCTGGCCCGGCAGATCCCGGCCGAGTGGCAGGAGAACGTCAAGCACCGCTCGGTCGTGACCTACGCCGAGTTCCTCGAGGAGATCCGCGACCCCGCCCGTGAGGGCCGGATCGGATCGTGGTTCTGGGGCGTCCAGGAGCTGCCCGACATCCTCGACCGGTGGACCCAGGGCATTGCGCCCGAGCGTGTCCACCTGATCACCGTCCCGCCGCCGGGGTCGTCCTCGTCGCTGCTGTGGGAGCGGTTCTCCACCGCCTTCGGTCTCGACGACCTGACCATCGACTTCGAGGGGATCGACCGCGGCAACCCGTCCCTCGGCGTGCCCGAAGCGGCGCTGCTCCGCGAGATCAACCTGGCGGTCGTGCCGGTGCTCGAGCCGGCCGACTACCGGCCTTTCGTACGCGAGTTCCTGGCCCACCGCACGCTGGCCAAGCGCCGCGACTCCGCGCGCCTGGCGCTCTCCCCCTCGATCCTGCCGTGGGTCGAGTCGCTCTCCGAGAGCTGGGTCGAGGCGCTGTCGGGACGTGGCTACGACGTGGTCGGTGGGCTGGACGAGCTGTTGGTCCCCGCTGACCTGGCCGACAAGCCGTTCGTCGACCCGGACACCATCTCCCCGCGCGAGGTCCTCGACGCCGGCGTCGCCACCATCGACGCGCTGCTCCAGGAGGCCATCCGGCTGCGCAAGTCCGAGGCCCGGCTGGAGGACGAGGTCGGTGAGCTGCGCGCCGAGCTGGAGCACACCCGGTCGCTGGTGCCGAAGCAGCGTGCCCGCGAGGGTCTCGAGCGGCGCTGGTGGGGCCGCGCGGTCCTGAAGGTCTACCGCCTCATCCGCCGCTAGAGGAGCGCCTCGAGCCGTCCTGCGGCGCGGGCACGGTCGAAGACGTGCACCGTGTCCCAGGAGCCGTCGGAGTCACCGAACGTCGCCGCGGTCAGGAGCCGCGGCTGGTCGTCGGTCCAGCGGTGCCAGTGGCGCTCGAAGGCTTCCGTACGGACCAGCCGTCCGCGCTCGTGCTGGCCGTCGATCGCCGCGACGCGCGGCACATCGATCATGACCAGCGACGTACGCCAGCCGCGGGCGTGGGCGATCCGTCCGAGCAGCTCGCGACGGCCGGGCCGGGTGGCCGGGTCGTGGACGAGGAGGGTGTGGCCACCGGCGGTCGGGCCGAGCAGGACGAGGACGAGGGTCGCGATCGCGTGCCACAGGTGCACCAGCGGCCGGTAGAGGCGGTAGGGCACCTCCGGCAGCCGTGCCGCGAGCCAGCGCCCCGGGGTCTCCGGGTCGAGGGTGCGTACGTCGGGACGCCGGTCGGCCACGTCGCGGATCAGCGTGCTCTTGCCGGCGCCGGGTACGCCGCCCAGGAGGAGCAGGTGAGGTCTCACCTCGACCCCGGCAGCGCGGGCTGGGCTGATCGGGGCGTACGTCGTGTCGAGGGTCATCTGCGGCTCCTCCCAAGCGGACACCAACAGTGTGGCGTTCCGTGCTCTGAGGAACGTTGGACGGACCTGTGAAGTTCCTGTGAGCCGAGCTCAGCCGTTGTCGGGGTGACGCGGCAGCAGCTCGCGTGAGGCATAGCGACCGATCTGGTAGGTCATCCATCCATCGGCCCCTCCGCCGACGACACCGCCGACCAGCGGTATCCGCTTGGCGGCCATGGAGATCATGCCCCTGCCGGTGACCCGACTGAGCAGCTCCTGGGCCACCTCCGAGGCGACGATGGCATCGATCGCGCGGTCGTAGGTCGGAGCGGTCGCGATGGCCATCGGCGGAGCCGGGATCTTCTTCTCCTGGATCTGCTTGCCGACCTTCTCCTCGCTCAGGAGGGTGAGCAGGATGGCGTTGCGCACCCGAGGATCGGTCAGGTCGTAGCCACGGAGATGCGCGATCGCGGCCACCATGCGGCACTGGATGATGGCCATCCCGGTGATGTTGGCCGGGAGTGTGATCGCCTGGGTGACCAGACCGCCGATGTTGGTCGCGAAGCCGCCGACACCGGCCAGCCGCACGTGGTTGTCGATGACCTGCTTCACGGCGAGCTCGACGTCGTTGTCATGGTCCTTGAGGTGCTTCTCGGCGGCTGCGGCCGCTCCCGGGAGGGGGCCTACCCCGACGATCGCGTGGTGCAGCGCCTGCCGGACCACGGTGGTGGTCACGCCGGGCGCGGACTGGATGACCTTGGGTGCGAGCCGGCCAGCCGCACTGGTGAGCACTGCCTTGGGACCGATCATGAGCCAAATCTTAAGTGTGTGGTGGTTGGCGCCGCACGGGGCGATAACGTTTCGTCGTGGCGAATCTTCGGGGACCGATCGAACCCGAGCCCTCGCCGTGGGCCTTCGCCGACCTCCGGGACCCGGGCGCGGGCCATGGCGGGGCCGAGCTGGACGATCTGGTGGGAATGGGCGCGGACGTCGCGCCCGGGACGCTCCTGGCTGCGTACCGGCACGGGATCTTCCCGATGCCCGGGGAGTCCCCGCGTGATCCGATGATGTGGTTCTCGCCGGTCAGGCGCGGCGTACTCGCACTGGACGGGCTCGTCGTCTCGCGGTCCTTGCGCAGGTCGGTGCGGGACTTCGAGATCAGGATCGACACCAGCTTCGACGAGGTGGTGGCCTCGTGCGCCGACCCGCGTCGGCCGCACGGCTGGATCGACAAGCGGATCCGCCGGGCGTACGGCGACCTGCACGAGCTGGGCTGGGCACACTCGGTCGAGGCGTGGCAGGACGATCGCCTGGTCGGCGGGCTCTACGGGGTCGCGATCGGCGGCCTCTTCGCCGGGGAGTCGATGTTCCACCGGGTCCGCGACGCGTCCAAGGTCGCCCTGGTCGGGCTGGTCTCGGCGATGCGCGAGGCGGGCTCTATCGACCAGCGGATCCTGGACGTGCAGTGGCGCACCGACCATCTGGCCTCGCTCGGCGTCGTCGAGGTGGGTCGCAACGACTACCTGGACCGCCTGGAGAAGGCGCTCAGGCTGCCGCTCCCGGAGGCGTTCGGCGGACCTCCGGCCCAGTCCTAGCGGTGGTCCTAGAGGACGTACGCCTCGGCGCCGGTCTCGCTGACCATCGGTCGCCCGGCGGCGGCCCAGTCGAGCATCCCGCCGGCGAGGTTGACGACCTCGAAGCCCTGCTGGGCGAGGTAGTTGACCGCCTGGGCGCTGCGTCCGCCGACCTTGCAGACCACCAGGGTCTGGCCCTCGGGAAGCTCACCGAGTCGCGCCGGGAGCTCCTGGAGCGGGATGTGGGTCGCGCCCTCGATGTGGCCCGCTGCCCACTCGTCGTCCTCGCGGACGTCCAGGACGGCCACGGGCAGGGGATCGGGCACTCCGGTGATCTCGACGGTGGGGATGGTCACCGGTCAAGCCTACTTGAGAAGCCGGGACATCCGCCGATCGGCGAGCGGCTTTCCGCCGGTCTGGCAGGTGGGACAGTACTGCAGGCTCGAGTCGGCGAAACTGACCTCGAGGACCGTGTCTCCGCAGACCGGGCACTTCTTGCCGGCCTTGCCGTGCACGGCGAGGTTGGACTTCTTCTCGCCCTTCAGTTCGCTCATCGCCAGGCCGGAGTCGCGTTCGACTGCCTCCTCGAGGGTCGTCCGCAGCGCGTTGTAGAGGCTCTCCGACTCCTCCTCGGTCATCTCGGCGGGCTTGAACGGCGACATCTTCGCGGCCCACAGGATCTCGTCGGAGTAGGCGTTGCCGATGCCCGCGATGATCGACTGCATCCGCAGCACACCCTTGATCTGCTTGCGCCCCTGACCTGCGAGGATCTCGCGGAAGCGGGCCAGCGTGAAGTCGTCTGCCAGCGGGTCGGGGCCCAGCGAGGCGACGCCCGGGACGTCCTGCGGATCGTGGACGACGTAGAGCGCCAGGCGCTTCTTGGTGCCGCCCTCGGTGATGTCCAGCCCGGTGTCGTCGTCGAGCACGACCCGGATCGCCAGCCCTGACTTCGATCCCGGCCGGGGCGGTGTCGCCGGGATCTCGTCGCGCCACCTGATCCAGCCGCCGCGGGCCAGGTGCAGCACGAGGTGGACGCCGCTCGCCTCGATGTCGATGAACTTGCCGTGGCGGGTCACGTTGTCGACGAGCGTGCCCTCGACCGCGGTCAGCGGCGGATCGTACGTCTTCAGGGCGCTGAACTGCGCGACGTGCACCTTCGTGATCGCGCGGCCGTCGAGGCGCCCGCGCAGGTCCTCGGCGAGCGCTTCCACCTCGGGGAGTTCCGGCATGTCCGCGAGTCTAGATCGTCGCGCTTGCAGGAGGGGAGGAAATCCGGCTAGTATCGAACACACGTTCGACGCTAGCGATCGATGTGGGAGTCTGCGCCTTTCTAGGATCCATCCTAGAAAGGCGAATAGAGACCTACGCTCATGAAAGATGTGGCTCGCTAGCCAAATCTAAGACGCGTCCTATAGATGTGGATATCGTCTGATCATGGACCCCATCCGCAATCCGTACGCTCCTGGCGCCGGTCAGCGGCCCCCTGAGCTCGCTGGTCGTAACGAGCAGCTCGGGCAGTTCGACGTGGTGCTGGAACGCGTGGCGCGCGGTCGTCCGGAGCGGTCGCTGGTGCTCACCGGGCTCCGCGGCGTCGGCAAGACGGTCCTGCTCAACACGCTGCGGTCGGCGGCGGTCCGCAAGGGCTGGGGCACCGGGAAGATGGAGGCGCGCCCCGACCAGTCGCTGCGCCGGCCGCTGTCGAGCGCCCTGCACCAGGCGGTGCGTGAGCTGGGGCATCCGAGCTCCGACGACGTCGACCACGTGCTCGGCGTGATCCGCTCCTTCGCCCAGCGGGAGGCCGGTCCCAACGCCAAGCTGCGCGAGCAGTGGTCGCCCGGCATCGAGGCGGCGGCGGTGCGGGGCCGGGCCGACTCCGGTGACATAGAGATCGACTTGGTCGAGCTGCTCACCGACGTCGGCGGGCTCGCCGCTGACGTCGGCAAGGGCGTCGGCGTCTTCATAGACGAGATGCAGGACCTCGGCCCCGACGACGTCTCGGCGATGTGCGCGGCGTGTCACGAGATCAGCCAGTCGGGGCTGCCGGTGATCGTCGTCGGCGCCGGCCTGCCGCACCTGCCGGCCGTGCTCTCGGCGAGCAAGTCCTACTCCGAGCGGCTCTTCTCCTACCAGCGCATCGACCGTCTGCAGCGAGACGCCGCCGACCGCGCCCTTGCCGCCCCCGCGGGCGAGGAGGAAGCCGAGTTCGAGACCGCCGCCCTGGCGGAGATGTACGCCGCGACGGGCGGTTATCCCTACTTCATCCAGGCCTATGGCAAGACCGTGTGGGACCAGGCGCCCCGCTCTCCGATCACCGTCGAGGACGTGAAGGTCGCCGCCCCCGAAGCCGAGCGCGAGCTGGCGGTCGGCTTCTTCGGGTCACGCTACGAGCGTGCCACCCCTGCCGAGCGGGACTACCTGCGGGCGATGGCCGACGCGGCCGTCGAGCTCGGCGCCGACGACATCGGCACCGTCGCCACCGCGGACGTCGCCGCCTTCTTGAACAAGAAGCCGCAGTCGCTCTCCCCGGCACGTGACGCGCTGATGAAGAAGGGCCTGATCTACTCCGGTGAGCGCGGCCGGATCGCCTTCACCGTCCCTCATTTCGGCCGCTACTTGCGCCAACAGGGGTAAGTGATCGGGCCGTGGGTCACTCAGTGAAGGCCGTTTGACTCTCCCAGCACCCTGACGGATGCAGCAGCGTGGAGGCACCACCTGCGAAGGGAAGCCCGATGGAACCCGCCGAGACTCCTGTCGCTGCCCCTGGCACATCGCGCTCGAAGCATCCCGTGCTGGAGTTCCTCGGGGCATCCGGCACGGTGACCGGAAGCCGGTTCCTGGTGACGTACGGCAGCGATCGTCTGCTGGTGGACGCCGGTCTCTACCAGGGGCTGCGGGAGCTGCGGCGGCTCAACTGGGCACCGTTCCCGGTGACGCCCGCGGACCTGGACGCCGTCGTCCTCACCCATGCTCACCTCGATCACACCGGATACCTGCCTCGGCTGGTGAGCGACGGCTTCGCCGGCGAGACGATGTGCACGCCGGGCACCGCTGCGCTCGCCGCCATCGTTCTCCGGGACAGCGCGCACCTGCAGGAGGAGGACGCTCGGGTCGCCAACGAGGGCGGTTGGTCGAAGCACGACCCGGCTCTGCCGCTCTACACGGCGTCAGACGTCGAGCGGACGCTCGAGCGTCTGCACCCGGTGGGCTTCGGTGAACCGTGGCCGGTCGGAGGAATGGTCGTGACGCTGCAGCGCGCCGGCCACATCTTGGGCTCCGCGGTGGCCGTCGTCGACGTCGGAGGCGAGCGGGTGGTGTTCAGTGGCGACCTGGGTCGACCGGGTCATCCGATCCTGCTGCCGCCCGCGCCCCCTCCGGCCGCCTCGGCGATGGTGCTCGAGTCCACCTACGGCGACCGACGGCATCCACCGGCGGATCCCGAAGCCCTGGCCGGCACGGTGCGCCGTACGGTCGCCCGCGGCGGCGTCGTACTGATCCCTGCGTTCGCGGTGGACCGGACCGAGCTGGTGCTGCTCGAGCTGCTCAGGCTCCGTCGCGCGGGCCGGATCCCGAAGGTCCCGATCTTCGTCGACAGCCCGATGGCCCTGGCCGCGCTCGACGTCTACCGAACGGCGCTGGGTGCGCACAGCGACGAGCTCGATCTCAAGCGAGCGGCGCCGTTGCGCGACCTCGAGGGGCTGGACGTCCACCGGGTCCGGGATGCCGCCGGCTCCGAGCGGCTCAATCGCCCCAAGGAACCGTGCATCATCATCTCGGCCTCCGGGATGGCCACCGGCGGCCGTGTCGTCCACCATCTGCTCCGCCAGCTTCCCGACCCTCGCAACAGCATCGTGCTCACTGGCTACCAGGCTCAGGGCACCCGCGGCCGACAGTTGGTCGAGGGCGCCCGGGCGGTGAAGATGCACGGCCGGTACGTCCCGGTCCGTGCGGAGGTGGTGGCGATCTCGGACTTCAGCGTCCACGCCGATTCCGACGAGCTGGTCGCGTGGGTCGCCTCGGCGCCCGAGCTCCCGGAGACCGTCTACGTCGTGCACGGCGAACCGACGTCCTCACGCGCCCTGGCGGACCGGATCCAGGACGAGCTCGGTGTCGTCGCCGTGGTGCCCCGGCGCGGTGAACGCGTACTCCTGGGCTCATGACGCCCGGTCTCGGAACCCTCAACGCCTGATGATGAAGGAGACAGACATGACACACCCCGTGGTGCACTTCGAGATCGCCGGATCTGACGGCGAGCGGCTCACCGGGTTCTATCGAGACCTGTTCGGCTGGGACATCCAGGGGGCCGGCCCCGACTACTGGCTCGTGAAAGCCACGGAGGACGGGATCGGTGGCGGTGTCATGCAGACCCGCGACGAGATGCCCGCCTACGTCACGGTGTACGTCTCGACCGACGACCTCGAGGGCAGCCTCCGGCGCGCCGGAGAGCTGGGTGGCGAGACCGTCGTGCCGCCGATGGAGATCCCCGGCACCGGGTCGTTCGCCATGCTCCGCGACCCCGGCGGCAACATCATCGGACTGTTCCGTGAGTGACCCGACAGAGCCGCAGGGCGAGGTTCGGGCAACGACGACCGAACGACCCCGCTGGACGACCGGGCGAGTCATCGCCGTCGTGGCTGGCAGCGTTCTCCTGCTGGTCTCGCTCGGTCTCATCGCCGGTGGCGGTGCTCTCGCGGTGGCCGCGGCCCAGCGCGACGACGACGGTTACCTGGTGACCGACGGGGTGACGATCTCCGCCTCTGGGCATGCGATCACCTCCGAGTCGTTCACCATCGAGACCGACGCCGGTGCGGACGTACCCGGCATGCTGGTCGGGGACGCCAAGCTGGTAGTCACCTCAGTCGAGGAGGGCCCGGTCTTCGTGGGCGTCGCGCCGTCCGCCGACGTCGCCGCCTACCTCGCCGACGTCCGCCACTCGACGATCGACGGCTTCGACGGCAACACCCCGACGTACGATGCGGTCGACGGCGGATCCCTGGCATCCCTCCCTGCGGAGGCCGGCTTCTGGACCGCCTCGACGAGCGGGACCGGGCCCCAGACGCTCACCTGGGAGGTTGAGTCGGGCGACTGGACCCTTGTGGTGATGAATGCCGACGGACATGCTCCGGTGACCGCCGTGGCGGCCATCGGAGCCACCCTCCCGGTGCTCGGCGCCGCGATCGGTGTGTTGCTCGGTGTCGGCGGCGTACTCCTGCTGGTGTCGCTCGCGCTGCTGATCGGGGGGCTGTTGTCGGCGAGCAGGGTGGAGCGGAGGGATCCCGCGCCGGCCAGGTGAGGCCAACCTCGAGCAGTTGTTCTAGCGGTCCCGTCCTGCGGTCTCGAGCAGGCGGAGCCAGATCTCGCTGATGGTCGGGTACGCAGGAACCGCGTGCCATAGGCGGTCCAGCGGGACCTCGCCGACGATCGCGATCGTGGCCGCGTGCAGGAGCTCGGAGATGTCCGGGCCGACGGCGGTGAAGCCGACGAGGGTCTTGCGCTGCTCGTCGATGACCATCCGCGCTTGGCCGCGGTAGCCGTCCGCGTGGAGCGATGCGCCGGAGACCGAGCCGAGATCGTAGTCGACGACGCCGACCTCGATGCCGGCCGCCTCGGCCGATTCGGCGGAGTGTCCGACGGCGACGACCTCGGGGTCGGTGAAGATCACCTGGGTGGTAGCGCGCTCGTCGGCGGTGGCGGCATGACGCCCCCATGTGCTCAGGTCGGGCTCCTCGCCGCGAGCGCGTGCCGCGATCAGATCGCCGAGCGAGCGGGCCTGGTACTTCCCGTGGTGGGTCAGCAGTGCTCGATGGTTGACGTCGCCTGCGGCGTAGAGCCAGCCCTCCTCGAGCTGCCCGTTGTCGTCGACCACGGCCAGGGCGTCGTCGACCTTCAGCCAGCTTCCGGGCTCGAGACCGACGTGCTCCAGACCGAGGTCCTTCGTGTTGGGCACCCGACCGGTGGCCACCAGGACCTCGTCCGCGGTCACCTCGGTGCCGTCGGAGAGGGTCACCCGCACCTCGCCGCCATCATCACGCCGGGCCTCGGTCGCGCCGGCGTCCAGGTGGAGCGTGACCCCGTACGTCCGAAGCGCCTCGGCCACCTGCTCACCGGCGAACTTCTCGACGCCCGGCAGGAGCCGGGTGCGGGAGATCAGGGTCACCTGGGACCCGAGGGCGCTGAAGGCGGTCGCCATCTCGGCGCCGACCACCCCGCCGCCGATGATCGCCAGGCGATCGGGAACGGACTGGGCGCCGGCGGCCTCGCGGTTGGTCCAGGGCCCGACTTCCTCCAGTCCCGGGATCGGCGGGATGAGGGAGGAGCTGCCGGTGGAGACGACCACGGCGTGGCGTGCCTCAAGGTTGGTGGTCGTGCCGTCGTCGGCGGTGACCGTGACCGAGCGGGTGCCGGTGATGCGCCCGTGCCCGCGGACCAGGGTGATCCCGGCGCCGGTCAGCCACTCGACCTGGCCGGTGTCCTTCCAGTTGGATGTGAACTCGTCACGCCGGGCGAACACGGCGGCGGGGTCGAGCGTGCCCGTGACCGCCTGACCGGCGGCCGGGAGAGCACGCGCGGCGCGCAATGCCGCCGCGTCCCGAAGCAGTGCCTTCGTCGGCATGCACGCCCAGTAGGAGCACTCGCCGCCGACGAGCTCGCGCTCGACGATCGCGGCGGTCAGGCCGCCCTGCACGACGCGGTCTGCCACGTTCTCGCCGGTCGGGCCGGCGCCGATGATGATGACGTCGACGGTCAGGTCTTGGCTGGTGCTCGTCATGTCAGTTGACCTTACCTGCGCGCTGGCGCAGTCGGAGGGCAGAGATCAGGAAGAAGATGCCACCCAGCGTCGCGTAGCCCGCGAGACCGGTGAGTGACGCCTTCGGGCCGGCGGCCATCAGGACGAATCCGGTTCCGGCGAAGGTCGAGATCCCGCCGCTGAGGATCATCGCCCACTGACCACCGAGTCGGTAGCGGCGCACCGCGACGAACAGCTGGACCAGGCCGGCGGTGATCGCCCAGGCGCCCCACACCCGCAGGATGTCCGGGATCCCGGAGGTGGCCGCGACGGCGACGCCGACAGCGGTGAGCAGGCTGAGCGCCATGTTGACGTACAGCAGGACGCGCGGGCCCTTGGCGCCCGAGGTGCGGTGGTCGACCACGGCGGCCACCACGTCGAACAGCGGGTAGATGACCAGCAGCGCGATGCTTGCGGCGTTGAGCGTGGTCGCGGTGAGTGCGACCAGGACGGCCCAGACGATCGCGAACCCGAAGCGGAAGAAGTAGAGCTTCGGCAGTGCGCGGGACGGTGCGATCAGTGTGCCGGAATGGCCGGTCTCGACGGAGGTGGACATCGGATCCCTTTCTCGGAATCAAGTTGGGAGACAGAACGATCGTTCTACCTGGATCGAGAGTCTGCCCCAGCCAGTCGACAAATGCAAGACCGATCGTTCTGTCTGCTACCGTCGAGCCGGTGAGACCTAGACCGTGAGAACGAGAGGGATGGCGGATGTCTGAGGCCCGGGATCGACTGCTCAGCACAGCGAGTCGGCTCTTCTACACCGAGGGTCTGCACTCGGTCGGAGTGGATCGCGTGATCGCCGAGGCGCAGGTCACGCGGGCGACGCTCTATCGGCACTTCCGGAGCAAGGACGAGCTCGTCGTGGCGTACCTGACGCAGGCCGACGAGGCGATCCGGGCGCGCGTGGACGCCGCCCGGGCGGAGGTCGAGGACCCCGACGACCTCATCCGGGCCGTCGGCCGGTCGATCGCCGCGGACATCCAGAGCGAGGGGTTCCGAGGTTGCGCGTTCCTCAACGCCGCGGCCGAATACCCGGACCCGGCGCACGTGGTCCATCAGGCCGTGCTGAAGCACCGGCAATGGTTTCTGGCCACGATGACCGATCTCTTCGCGGCGACCGGCAAGCCCGACTCGGAGTTCGCCGGCCGCCACTTCGTCATGTTGCGAGACGGTGCGATGGCTGCCGGCTGTCTGACCGATCCCGCCCCGGTAAGTGAGACGTTCCTGCGAGGACTCGAGGGGCTTCTGACCTACCGGAGCGGCCTGGGGTCAGCGCTCAGCTGACGCCGTTGTCGGCGAGGAACTCCTTGGCGACCGTGGCCGGGTCGGCCTTGTCGACCTGGACCTTGGCGAGCGCCTCGGTCAGGTTGGCGGTGGTCAGCGCCTCGGAGACCGCGTTGAGCGCGGTCTCGGCGTCGCTGCTGAGCGCCTCGGAGCGGATCAGCGGGACGACGTTCTGGGAGAGGAAGAGGTTCTCCGGGTCCTCCAGGACCACCCAGCCGTTGGTGGGGATCGAAGAGTCGGTGGAGAAGACGTTGGCAACGTCGATGTCGCCCTTCGCCAGCGCGCCGGTCGTCAGCGGGCCGCCGGCGTCGAGCGGCTTGAACTCCTTGAACGTGACCCCGTAGACCTCGTCGAGGCCGACCAGGCCCTGGTGGCGCTCCTTGAACTCCGGGGAGCCGCCGAGCGTGAGGTCCTTCGCGACCGGAGCCAGGTCCTCGATGCTCTTCAGGGAGTACTTGTCTGCGGTCTCCTTGGAGACGGTGAGGGTGTCCTTGTCCTCGGCCTCCGACTGCGGGAGGGTCTCGCTGCCCTCCGGCAGGACCTCCTGGAGCGCCTCGTAGACGTCCTCGGGGGCCGACACGTTCTCCGGGACACCGTCGGGCTTCAGGTAGGCCAGCAGGGCGCCGTTGTACTCCGGCAGCAGGTCGATGTCGCCGCTCTTGAAGGCCTCCATGTAGACCTCGCGGGACCCGATGTTGGGCTTGGTCTCGACCTTGACGCCCTCGGCCTCGAGAGCCTGGGCGTACATCTCCATGAGCAGTTCGCTCTCGGGGAAGTTGGCCGAGCCGACGACGATCGTGCCGCCGCCGCCCGAGTCGGAGTCCGATCCGGAGTCGAGCGGGTCACCGCCGCAGGCGGTCAGGGTGCCTGCCACGGCGAGGGTGGCGAACAGGTACGCGGTGGTGCGGATTCGGCGGGACATTGAGATACCTCTCGGATTGCTGGGTTGATCAGCCGGCGGGTTCGGGTTGGGGCTCGGGGCGGACGGTGGACGGACGGTTGCCGGCCCCGCGGCCGTCGACTCCGGGCGAGACGAGGAGCCGCTGCGCGCCCGCGAGCGCCAGGTCGATCACGACCGCGAGCACCGCGATCACGATCGCGCCGGCGACCACCTGGTCGTACTGGAGCGTCGCCAGCCCGTCGAAGAGATAGCGGCCGAGGCCGCCGAGACCGACGTACGCAGCGATGGTCGCGGTCGAGACCACCTGGAGCGACGCGTTGCGCAGGCCGCCGATGATGATCGGCAGCGCGATCGGGACCTCGACGCGCCAGGCGATCTGGGCCTCGGTCATGCCGACACCTCGCGCCGCGTCGACGGTCGCGTCGGCGACGGACTGGATGCCGGCGTACGTCGTGGCGAGGATGGGTGGGATGGCGAGCACGACCAGAGCGATCGTGACCGGGACCAGGCCGATCCCGACCAGGCCGAGCGCGAGCATGAGCACGCCGAGGGTCGGCAGCGCGCGGCCGGCGTTGCCGAGGTTGATGGCGATCAGCGCGCCGCGGCCGGTGTGGCCGATCAGCAGACCGATCGGGAACGCGATCACGGCCGCGATCGCCAGGGCGAGGACGGTGTAGCCGAGGTGCTCGAGGATGCGCTGCGGGAACCCGTCTGGGCTGGTCAGCGACCAGTTGGCGGCGTCGAGCAGGTAGTCGAGGCTCATCGCGCACCCGCTCGGGCCCACGGGGTGAGCCCGCGCTGGATGGCGACGATGAGGACGTCGGCGATGACCGCGAGGGTGACCGAGAGGACCAGCCCGATGATGATCGGCGGCAGGTAGAAGCCGAGCTGGAACCCGCGCGTGAAGAGCTGCCCGAGGCCGCCGATGCCGATCAGGGCCGCGATGCTGACCATGCTCACGTTGGCCACCGTCGCCACTCGCAGACCGGTCAGGATCACCGGCATCGCCAGCGGCAGCTGGACAGTGAACCAGCGGCGTACGGGCCGATAGCCCATCGCGGTCGCGGCCTGCAGGACGGTGGTGTCGACCGCGTCGAGACCGTCGGCGGTCGTGCGGACGAGCAGGGCGAGCGAGTAGAGGGTGAGCGCGATGACCACGTTGATCGGGTCGAGGACGCTGGTGCCGAGGAGGCCTGGGAGCAGCAGGAGCAGGGCCAGCGACGGGACGGTGTAGATCACGCTGCCGGCGGTGAGCGCGATGTGGCGCGCCGGGACGTAGCGATGGACCAGGGCGCCCAGCGGGAGGGCGAGGACGAAGGCGATCGCCACCGGAATCAGAGCGAGCCAGATGTGCTGGACGAGCGCGGTGAGTACGTCGTCCGCGTTGGTCTCGAGGTAGCGCCAGATCTCGCTCATCCAGCGTCCTCCGAGGTGGCCAGTGCCGCCAGGCGCTCCCGCTGCTGCGAACGTACGCTGCCGGCCAGGTCCTCGAGCAGAACCAGCCCGTCGGCGCGACCCTCGGCGTCGATCCGGATCGCGGCGCCGGCGGGCGAGAGGATGACCAGGTCGGTGACCGTACGCAGGTTGGCGCCGTCGCTGAAGGTGCCCTCGGTTGGGAGGAGCCCGTCGGTACCGCGCCAGCCCAGCGGTCGCCCGTCGTGGTCGACCTCGAGGGTGAGCCCGTCGACGCCGTGGTCGATGGGTTTGAGCGCGACCGAGCTCCCGTCGGCGAAGCCGAGGCCCCGGAAGCCGCGGTCGCGACCGACGAGCGAGGCGACGAAGTCGTCGGCCGGAGCGGCGAGAAGGTCGGCGGGCGGGGCGAACTGGGCCAAGCGGGCGCGTTGGTCGAAGACGGCGACCTTGTCGCCGAGGCGGATCGCCTCGTCGATGTCGTGGGTGACCAGGACGATGGTCTTGCCGAGCTCGCCCTGGAGCCGGAGCAGCTCCTGCTGGAGGTCGTCGCGTACGACCGGGTCGACGGCCGAGAACGGCTCGTCCATGAGCAGCACCGGCGGGTCGGCCGCGAGCGCCCGGGCGACCCCGACGCGCTGCTGCTGGCCGCCCGAGAGCTGGGCCGGGTAGCGCTCGCCGAGGTTGGCGGCGAGCCCGACGCGCTCGAGCAGGTCGAGGGCGTTCGTGCGGGCCTCCCGGCGGGAGATGCCCTGCAGGATCGGGACGGTCGCGACGTTGTCGAGCACCGTACGGTGCGGGAAGAGCCCGGCGCCCTGGATCACGTAGCCGATCTCGCGCCGCAGCTGTGCCTCCGGGCGGCTGGTGACGTCGTCACCGTCGATCAGGATCCGGCCGGAGGTCGGCTCGATCATCCGGTTGATCATCCGCAGCGCGGTCGTCTTGCCGCATCCCGACGGCCCGACGAACACGGTGATCTGGCCGGTGTCGACCTTCAGGGATAGGTCTTCCACGGCAACTGTGCCGTCCGGATAGCGCTTGGTCACGCCCTCGAACTCGATCACAGCCACCGCTCCTGTCTTTTGTTCTTCACCTGCGGACGCCGTTGCACAAGATCCTCAGCCTGCCAGATCCGGGGAAGGAACCGAAGATGTTAAACGGACAGGGACGTCGGGTTAGCCGTCCGAGCCTCGTTCCTCGATGCTTGAAATCTGCCACATCCCGGGACTCGACGCCCGAGATGTCGACTCGGCGCGGCGCGGGTCGTTCAGTCCTCCAGCGGGCGCAGCTCGTCGGCGTAGGAGACCGAGACGCGGCGCATCACGCCGTCGTCGCTGATCGCGTACTGCCCCATCCGCCACAGTGGCGGCGAGTAGGCGTGGATCGAGACCGCGCCGTCGACCGCACCGCTCATCCGATGGATGTGGTCGGGCCCGAAGCCGAAGCTGCGACCCGCGCCGACCTCCCGTTGCACGGGGTCGCCGCCGAACCTCGGCTGCTGCTCGAAGACCGATCCGCGGGTCACCGCGACCGCGCCCGAGGAGATGTCGTGGTCGTGCCAGCCGGTGTCGTCGACGGTGTTCCAGCACAGCAGCCAGACGTCGATGTCCTTGTCCCGGTAGAGCGAGGCGTAGTGGCGACCGCCGGTGTCGTGGCGCACCAGGTGCTCCCACCTCTCGGGGTGCGCGGCGAGCTCGTCGACCCAGGCGCGCAGCTCGCCGGGAGTGAGCGTACGTCCCGGCAGGTCGGGCAGTTCCGCGGCGCCCAGAACGGTGTCGACGGTCGGTTCGGTGATGGTCATCGGTCTCCTCCGGTGAGCAGGTGGTGCGGGTTGGCGACGAGGATCGCCCGGCTGAGGGCCTCGCCCAAGCCGGGATCGGTCGGCTCGGCGTAGGGCCGGTCCGACCCGTTCACCAGCGGGTCCACGCCGACCACGCGCGACATCGCGTCGATCGCCTGGGTGCGGTAGGACGAGGTCTCGTAGTAGACGTGCCGGTCGATCGCGCCGAGGCTCCCGCCGCGCTGGGCGAGGCGCTCGTGATGGAGCGGCGCGAGCCCGGCCAGTGCCACAAAGGCGATCCGCAGAGTCGGCAGCAGCGACCGCCCCGCGACGTGCCAGGAGTGCCATGCGGCACTCTGCTGGGCGACGTACGAGGTGAGGGCGGGCCACCAGTTGGGTTGGTCTGTCGCTGGGTCCGCCGCGGGGCCCGGGTGGACGAGGACGGGCAGGTCGGCCTCCTGGGCCACGGCCAGGATGGGAGCCAGGGCCTCGAGCGCGATCGGGGTCGCCAGCGCAGTCGCCGGGACCTGGAGGCCGTGGACGCGGTCGTGCGCGAGGACCTTCTCGAGTCCGTCGAGGTCCGGTTCGACCAGCGCCGGTGCGGCCCACAGCCCGTAGTCGGCGGGCAGGTCGTCGGCGAAGCCGTGCCAGGCGTCGAGCAGCCCGTGTGCCTCGGCGGGGGCGAGCGACTCGATCCCCAACGGGCTGGAGAGCGACAGCAGGACGAGCCCGTCCTCCTGCCCTGCGCGGCGGGGGAGGTCATGATCTCCCGGATCGACGGAGTAGGGCGGCTCACCGTCGAGGTGGAGCACCCAGCCGTCGAGGTACGGAGGCTGCCGCCGGCGGCGCAGCTCCTCGACCAGTGCGGGCGGCCACAGGTGCTGGTGGACGTCGACCTGGCGCTTCATGCGCTAAGTCAATAGGTTTAGTCGTGATTAAGCAAGCCTACCCGCCGATGAGGCACCATGGCGGGATGACCGACACGAACACCCAGATCCTGCTCCGCGCTCGCCCGGTCGGTGAGCCGACCGCCGAGGACTTCTCGATCGTCACCTCCGAGGTGCCGGCGCCCGCGGAGGGCGAGGTGCTGCTGCGTACGAAATTCCTCTCGCTCGACCCCTACATGCGCGGGCGGATGAGCGATGCGCCGTCGTACGCCGCTCCGACCGCCCTGGGCGACGTGCTGCCCGGCGCCACGGTCGCCGAGGTGGTGGAGTCGCGCGATCCGTCGCGGCAGGTGGGCGACGTGGTGCTGGCGTACGGAGGCTGGCAGGCGTTCTCCGTCGCGCCGGCCAACCACACCCGCCGCCTCGATCCGTCCGTCGCACCGGTCTCCACCGCGCTGGGCGTGCTGGGGATGCCAGGGTTCACGGCGTATGCGGGGCTGACCCAGATCGGGCAGCCGAAGCCCGGCGAGACCGTCGTCGTGGCGGCCGCGACCGGCCCCGTAGGCGCCACGGTCGGACAGATCGCGAAGATCCTCGGCTGCCGCGCCGTGGGCATCGCCGGCGGACCGGAGAAGGTCGCGCATCTGACCGAGCTCGGCTTCGACGCAGCCCTCGACCACCGCGCACCCGACTTCAAGGAGCAGCTGAAGGCGGCGGTCCCCGACGGGATCGACGTCTACTTCGAGAACGTCGGCGGCCACGTGTGGAACGCGGTGCTGCCGCGGCTCAACAAGTTCGCCCGGGTGCCGGTCTGCGGGATCGTCGCGCACTACAACGACACCGCCGCGCCCGAGGGACCCGACCGGGCGCCCGGACTGATGCGGCACATCCTCAACAAGTCCCTGCTGATCAGGGGTTTCATCCAGGACGAGTTCGTCCCCGATCACCAGCGGACCTTCCTCACCGAGGCGGCCGGCTGGCTGGGCGACGGCAAGCTGCGCTACCGCGAGGACATCACCGAAGGGATCGAGAACGCGCCTGCCGCGTTCAACCGGATGCTCCGGGGTCAGAACTTCGGCAAGACGGTGATCCAGGTCAGCTGACCCAGATCACTCCGCAGGAGCTTCCTCCTCGGGGGCGGTGGCCTCCGGGGCGGGGTCCTTGAGGGTCGGGAACTCTTCCGTGCCGGCAAGGGTGCGGAGGTGCTCTCTGATGGTGAGCCCCTCGGGCATGGTCGTCTCGGGCTCGAACGTGGCGATGCAGTTGGCGATCACGGCGTCGTAGGTGACCTTGTCGGCCGCCTCGAACGTGTCGCCATAGACCGCGATCGTCGCCACCCTGCAGGGCTCCGCGAGAGTCGCCGCCGTCGCGGCGTCGGTGGGCGTCGGGGTCGGAGTCGGTGTGGGCGTAGGAGTCGGCGTCGGGGTCGGCGTTGGGGTGGGCGTCGGGGTGGGCGTCGGGGTCTCGGTCTCGCCACCAGACGAGTTGTCGCCGGAGTCGGAGTCGCCCGTGGTGTTATCGGTGGGTGTCGGCGACTTGCTCGGCGCCGGATTCTTGACCGGCGCGGCCTTGGTCTCCGACTTGGTCGCCGGCTTGACGGTGTTCGAGGTGCGCGGGAGGGCGGAGGCAGTGGGCCTCATCGAGGAGGTTGATCCACCACCGTCCACGCTCGGTGAGCCGGGGAACTCCCCGTTGCGGTACTGGCCGGCGATCTTCAGCACTGCCTCGACGTACGTGTCGCTCTGGTTGTAGCGGTAGACCGCGGACTGGGCGCCGGAGTCGGTGCTGACGTCCTCGGTGCCGGCGCACAGGTAGGCCGCGGTGGCAACGGCAGCATCGTCGACGTCCTGCGGGTCGCGGCGGTTGTCGCCGTCACCATCGGTGCCCATGACCGTCCAGGTGGAGGGGATGAACTGCATCGGGCCGACAGCGTGGTCGTACTCCGTGTCGTGGTCGTAGAGGCCGTTGTCGGTGTCGCGGATCGCCGCGAAGTTGCCGGCGCCGTTGAGCTGCGGGCCGATGATCGCGGGGAGGGCGAGGCCGTTGGAATTGAGCTCGCTGCCGCCGAAGCGTCCGTGGTTGCTCTCGACCATGCCGATCGCGGCGACCAGCGCCCAGTCGATGCGGCAGGAGGCGTCGGCGTCGTTGAGCACGGTGGCCGAGCGCTGGTAGGCAGCCAGGGCGACCGCCGGGATCGACAGTTCCTCGGCGTTGGAGGCCAGCTTCACTGCGTCGGTCGGGGTCAGGTTCTTCACGCCACCCAGGCCGTTGGAGATGCCGAGGGGGTCCTGGAGAGCGCCCGGATCGGGAAGCTCAGGCTGCTGATGACCGGTATCGAGGCGCGCCTCGTTCGGGGCCAGAACCGCGAAGGCAGCGGTCAGCGCGACGGCGGCAACGGCCCGAGGCCCGATGCTGGTCAGCGCCGCTGTACTGATGCTTCTGGCCCAGAATTTTCGGGGTGCTTTGGTCATGCCGATCTCACCTCTTCCACGCGTGGGGTACGTGTCCGTCCCTTGAGCCTACCCAGGTATTCCCGATCGGCGCCCTGCAATTAGAAATCCACCCACCTTGGGGAAGAACGGCAACGGTCGGGCCACCTGACGTTGGGCTGGTGTTCCCCAGTACGCCGCCTGGCCTCACCTTCCGCCTGTCACCGTGGACGACATGACTGAACGGACTCGTCTGTGGATGGTTCCGCTGGTCGCGGCCGCGGGTTGGAGCGTCGGTTTCCTTCCGCAGCTCGTCCAGCCGCAGCCGCTCCTGCTCGCCCCGATGGTCGCCGAGCTGGTCTCGTTCACATTGCTCGCCGCCGCGCTCGGTGGGCTCGCCGCGGGGCTGCGCCCGGACCGCCGGCTGCTCAGTGCGGTGCTTGCCGGCGCCGGTGTCGTCGCCGCGGCCCTCCTCGGGCTGATGTTCGCTGCCGGGCCGGCCGCGACCAACTCGTCGATGCTGACCCATCTGATCGCCATCGCCGCGATCACGACGGTCGCCGGTCTCGCCGCCGGTCTCGCCGCGAGCCTCGGGCCGTGTGTGCTGCGGGCGCCGATGCTGGCCGCGCCGGCCGTCTGCGTACCTCTCTGGCTCGACGGGATGCTCCCCGGCGAGCTGCCGTCGTCGGTCATCGACGCGCTGCTGGCGGCTGCCCTGGTGACCGTGCTCGTGACGTCCGTACGCCGCGCCGTCGACGTCGTCGCCTGGGTGCCCGCCTGGATCCTGGGCTGGGCGATGCAGACGCTGCTGACGGTGCTGGTGGCCATCGGCGTACTCATCCAGGAGGGCCGTTCGGTCGACGCCGGGCTGCTCTCCTCGCATCTGGTCTACTTCCACGAGCGCTGGAACGAACCCGCGGTGCACTACCCCGCCGGATGGGCGCTCGCCGGCGTCCTGGCACTGGCGTTGGTGGCGTGGAGGCTGCGTGACACCCTTCGGGTGTGAAACGCTCTCTCATCACCGGAGGCACCCGCGGGATCGGTGCCGCTGTCGCTCGTCGACTGGCCGCTGACGGCCACTCTCTCGTGCTCGGATATCTGTCCGACGAAGCTGCTGCTGTCGCGACGCGCGACGAGATCAGGGCGCTCGGGGTCTCCTGCGAGATCGTGGCCGCCGACATCACCGCCGACGCCGGGATCGCCGCCCTCTTCGAGGCTGCCGGCCCGGTCACCGGCGTGGTCAACAACGCCGGCGCGACCTACCGCTACGCGCCCCTGGTCGACACTCCGACCGACGAGATCCGGAGGACGTACGACGTCAACCTGGTCGGCCCCACGCTGGTCGCCCGCGCGGCGGTGTCGGCGCTCGCCGAGGGTGGCGTGATCGTCAACATCTCCTCCGGCGCCGCCACGCTGGGATCACCGGGGGAGTACGTCCACTACGCCGCCGCGAAGGCCGGGATCGACGCGCTCACCAAGGGCCTCGGGCTCGAGGTCGCATCGCTCGGCATCCGGGTCGTCGCGGTCGCCCCTGGGCTCACCGAGACCGACATGCACGCCAACACCGGCGACCCCGGCCGGATCGCCCGGATGGCGCCCCAGATCCCGATCGGCCGTGCGGGCTCACCCGACGAGGTCGCCGAGGCAGTCGCCTGGCTGATGAGCGAGAAGGCCGGGTACGTCACCGCCACGACGCTGCGGGTGACCGGCGGGCGGTGATCTCCCCGTTCGATGTCACAGCCGGGCGACGTACCTCGTCTCGGTGGCATGAACATCATCTTGTGGATCGTGACGATCTTTCTGGCTGCCGGGTTCCTGGCCGGCGGACTGGCGATGCTGCTGCTGTCGAAGGAGAGGTTCCGCAACGCCTTCGAGGGGTGGCACTACGCCGACGACTTCCCCGGCGGCTTCCTCAAGGTCATCGGTGTGATGAAGGTGCTGGCCGCGGCCGGACTGATCCTTCCGGTCGTGACCGGGACTGCCACCTGGCTGGTGCCGTACGCCGCTCTCGGGCTGGTGCTGCTCATGACCGGCGCGACGACCACCCGCATCATCCGCAAGGAGTGGGGCTCCGCCGCCGGTGACCTGGTCTTCTGGTCGCTGGCGGCCTTCGTCGCGTTCGGTCGGTTCGTGGTCGTGCCGTTCTAGGACCGCGGCGTACGCAGGCGAGGTATCGATGTCGGCGTCGTGTCGTGCCCCCACGCGGTTGTCCGATGGACAACAATCTCCTCATGAGGCCCCAGGTCGTCGCGCATCGCGGCGCCAGTCATGAGATCGCGGAGCACACCCTCGCTGCGTACGTCGCAGCCCTGGATGCGGGCGCGGACGCCTTGGAGTGCGACGTACGTCTGACCATGGACGGACATCTCGTCTGCGTCCACGACCGCCATCTGCGCCGCATCGGCGCGCGAGGGCTGGTCTCGGAGATGACCCTCGCCGAGCTGCAGGCGATCGACTTCGCAGCCTGGAAGAACGGGTTCTGGGAGGGGGAGGACGAGGCGCCGGACCGGGACATGCGCGGCGTGCTCACGCTGCACCGGCTGCTGCGGGTCGTACGGGACTACGGTCGGCACGTCGAGATGGCGATCGAGACCAAGCACCCGACGCGCTACGGCGGGCTGACCGAGGGGCGTCTGGTCGACGTGCTCAACGACTTCGGTTGGGCCGGTCCGGGCAGCCCGGTGCGGGTGATGAGCTTCTCGTTCACGGCGCTGCAGCGGGTGGAGCGGCTGGCGCCGGGCGTACCTCTGGTCCAGCTCGTCGACCGCGCCGCCAACTGGTCGCTCCTGCGGCACACGATCGGCCCGGACTGGTGGCTCGGGGCCAGCATCGAGATGCTCACCGCCCACCCGAAGCTCGGGCGGCGGCTGGCGTCGAAGGGCCGCAACCTCCACGTCTACACCGTCAACACCGAGGAGCAGCTCAAGCTCTGCCTCGACCTCGGGGTCAACGCGGTCATCACCGACCGGCCGGGGTTCATGCTGGAGCTGCTCGGCCGCTGAGGCGTGTTACCTGGTGCGCGGGCCTGGCAGGTTAGGGTTTGGCCGTGGCCAAGAAGTCCCGAGTCAAGAACCGTCAGGCGGCTGCGGCCCCGACGGACGGTCCCAACCCGCGCGCGGCCTGCCCGTGCGGGTCCGGCAAGCGCTACAAGGCGTGTCACGGTGCCGCCGGCGGCGCGTTCGTGGGGCGCCCGTTCGAGGGCCTGCCCGGCGAGTGCGACCTGGTCGCGCTGCGTGAGCTCGTGCCCTCGGCGACGGTGTCGCTCACGGTGAAAGGCTTCGAGTCGACCCCCGTCACGCTGGGCACCCTGCTGCCCGGCGCCGCGCCGGCGATGTCGCGCGACTCGGGCGAGGTCTGGGCCGGGCTGCAGGTGCAGCACAACTACGGCGACGTGTCGCGTGACGTGGCCGCCGCGCTGCTCCAGGCGCTGGAGAGCCGCGCTGCCGGCGAGTCCGGCATCTTCGGTCTGACCACCGCGCCCGGTCCCGGGCCGCGGCTGCAGGACCTGGTGACCGACTCGACCCTGGACGTCACCGTCCACGAGGGCTTCGACTGGTGGCTCGCCGACGTCGAGGACAAGGGCGACTTCGAGCACGCGCTCGAGCACGCCAACGAGTCGGTGCTGCCGACGCTGCGGCTCGCGTCGGTCGAGGCTGCGTACTGGACCTCGGTCGGCTCCAAGGAGCACCTGCGCTGGGTGATGCCCGAGCCCGAGGACGCCCTGCTGACCGCGCTCGCACGCCTGCACGTGACCGGCGAGGACGTGATCGTCCCCGACGCTCGTTTCGTCGGCATGTTCCGTGCCCACGGTCTGCTCGCCCCCGTCTGGGACCTGCCGGTCGGCACCGGCGCCGAGGCGCTCGAGGAGCCGGCGGTGGCATTCAAGAAGCTGCTCGACGAGGCCCTCGCCGACGACTCCGAGATCACCCCCGAGGTGCGCTCGGCTCGCGCCGGGCTCGCCAACCGACAGGTCACCATCCGCTGACCCCGCTGGTCGAGCCGGATTCGTTCGTAACTCACGAATCCGGCTCGACCAGCAGTGGTTCGACCAGCGGCTACTGCTCCACCGGCAACCAGAGCTCGCACGAGGCGTACGTCTCGGTGAGCTCGAGGTAGCGCAGGACGGACGGCCCGGGGCGGAGCCGCCACGGGTTCGACGGGAACCAGTCGGTGGCAGTGGCCGCCCAGAGCCGCTGCAGCGTCTCCGGATGCGGGCCGCTGGAGGTGAAGACCGCCCAGGAGCCGGCCGGCACGGTGATGCTGTCGAGCCCGTCGGGCACGGCGGCCGACGGCGTGACCGCGACCCCGTGCAGGTAGGTGATCATCGTCCCCTCCTGCGCATCGGGCGACGGGGAGTCGGTGACGGCGAGGATGCCGCGCGGGTCGGTGTCGTTGAGCTCCTTGAGCCGAACGTGCTCCTCGGGCGCGATCGAGGCGATGTGTGCCTGGATGTGCGGGTTCACGCCCTCGTAGATCAGCGGGACCTTGGTGGCGTGGCCGACCAGCCTCAGCTCGGGCATGTCGTTGATGGTGACGTCCATCGGGGTGCTCCCTTCGACGCTCAGGCGGAACCTGAGCGTGGGTTGTGTGCGTAGCGGACCACCGGATCGGCGTACGTCGGCGGGGGCCGAACCGTGCACGGCACGGAACGCGCGCCCGAACGCCTCGGTCGAGCCGTAGCCGTAGCGCACCGCGACCTCCAGGAGGTCAGGGGCGCCGGCCACCAGGTCGGCCGCTGCCAGGGTCATCCGGCGGCGGCGTACGTACTCCGACAGGGGCATCCCGGCCAGCGCCGAGAACATCCGGCGCAGGTGGTACTCGGTGGTTCCGTGGTCGCGGGCGACCCGGGCCACGTCCACCTCGCCGGTGAGCCCGTTGCCGATTTCTGCCTCGACCATGTCGACCAGGGTGTTGAGCGTTCCGATCATGTGGTCCTCCTTTCGCCATCAAGCCTCGCCCGGGAGCAACCCCTGGCGCCCGACTTTCCTGGCCCGGTTCAGTCGGACCGCGAACGCAGCCGGAACGCCTGCAGGCGGGAGTAGCCCTTCACACTCGTACGCCGCATCTTCTCGACCTGGAAGCCGTCGACGTCCTCGAGCGCGGCGGCGGCGTTCTCGTCGATGACCACCGACGAGGGCCGGGCGACGGTCGTGAGGCGGGCGGCGATGTTGACCGTCGGTCCGAAGACGTCGCCGAGCCGGAGCACCACGTCGCCGTAGGATATCCCGGCTCTGACGTGCGGAAACGCGCTGTCGCGATCTTCTCCGAGGGCGGCCAGGTCCAGGGCGGTCCGGGCCGCGGCGGCGACGTCCTCGAAGGTGAAGAATACCCCGTCGCCGAGATACTTGATCACCCGTCCGCCGTGCTCGACGACGACGTCGGAGCAGGTGTCCTCGAACTCCTCGACCCAGTCGACCAGCTCCTTGTCGCTGAGCCGCTTGGAGCGGGAGGTGTAGCCGACGATGTCGACGAAGCCGACCGCCAGCGGCACCGCGGAGGCATCCGCGACGGTGAGCATCCGCCGCGCCGCGCTGACCAGATGGCGGCGCCAGACATAGTCCTGCAGCGACTCGACCAGCGGCAGCACCTGCCCTGTCAGGGCGACCAGGTCCTCGACCTCGTCGCCGCCCCGCTCCCGGGCGACCTCGGCCAGCAGCGACGTCTGCCACTCGGCCAGGCGCGCGTAGGACCGTCCCCAGGTCCGCACGAGCGCCGCCTGGCGGTCCTCGCTGAGCACCCCGAGGCGTACGAGCTCCTGCGTCATCCGCAACGCCTCGACATCTGCGTCGGTGAAGGCGATCTCGTCCTCGCCCGCATGCGGGAAGCCGAGGTGGTGCCAGAGGTCCTCGGTGACCTCCATGGGTACGCCGGCAGCGTCCGCCACCTCGGCGCGGGTCAGCGTGGGCGTCTGGCCGAGGACGAAGGACTCGACCACGGCGAGCGCCTCGGCCAGCTCGATGTCTGCCTCACGGCTACGGCCTTGGCCGAGGCCCTCGTCAGCCTGGTCCTCGAGCGTCAGGAGTCGAACCTCTCCTTGGCGACCTTCTCCAGCGCCCGTGCGAACGTCGGCATCTCGACGGACAGCTGCTGCAGCTTGTCGGCGCTGAGGTGGATCAGGTCGAGCGGGGTGAGGGCGACGATGGAGGCCGTGCGCAGCGAGCCCCGCATGATCGCCGCCTCGCCGATGATGTCACCGGGACCGCACTGGGCGATCTCCTCCTTGTCCCGGCGGACCGAGACGGTGCCGTCGAGGATGATGTAGGCCTTGTCCGGCGGGGTGTCCTCCCAGATCGGCGACCAGCCCTCGGGCAGGTGTACGCGGGTGCCGGTGGCGCTGATGTGCGCGATCTCCTTGGGCGTGAACATGGAGAAGAACGACTCGGTCACGAGGGTTTCCTTCGGGTCGGCTGTGGGGTGCTGCCGCGATGTGACGGCAGTTACAGAGATCAACGATGTTCGTCTACAGGGGTTACCCGCGGGTGTAGTTGCTTAAGCCCGGATCCACCGATCTCCGCCTGCTACGCGCCACCATACGGGCGCGCTGGCGGCGTTGACGCCGCTCAACAGACACCCGGTATGCCCTCGCGGCGTCGCCTTGCCATCACACCCGTCTGGTGACGCTCGCGACGGCGGCCATCGGTGGATCCGGGCTATGCGGGCAGCGGGTCGCGGGCGATCGGACAGCTCATGCATCGGGGGCCGCCGCGGCCGGAGCCCAGCTCGGAGCCGGCGATCGCGATGACCTCGATACCGGCAGCCTCCAGGGCTCCATTGGTCTGGGTGTTGCGCTCGTACGCCACGACCACGCCCGGCGCCAGGGCCAGGGTGTTGTTGCCGTCGTCCCACTGCTCGCGCTCGGCGGCGACCGGGTCGAGCCCGGTGTCGATGTGGTGGAGCTTGTCGATCCCCATCGCCTCGGCCGCGACCTCGAGGAACGGGCGCGGGGCCGCGATGTTCAGCTGGCCGTCGCCGCCCGCGGGGGTCACGGCGTACGCCACCAGCGAGTCGACCGCGTTCGGGTAGATCACCATCTTGTCGGTGTTCACCAGCGTGGCGATGGTGTCCAGGTGCATCGTCGCGCGCTCCTGCGCGATCGGCACCGCGAGCACGGTGTGGGCGAGCTCCTCGTCGAAGACCTGGCGGGCGAGCCGCTCGGCCCCGGCGGGGGTGGTGCGCTCGCCGACCCCGACCGCGACGACACCCGGCGCCAGGAGGAGTACGTCCCCACCCTCGACGTGCTCCAGGTGGGCGCCGTGCAGCCGTGGGCTGGCTTCGAAGCGCGGGTGGAACTGGTAGATCAGCTCGGTGAGCGCGGTCTCGCGCTTGCGAGCCGGCATCGCCAGCGAGGTGACCGTGGCCCGGTCGCGGATCCACACCGACGAGTCGCGGGTGAAGAGCAGGTTGGGGAGCGGGTCGATCAGGAAGTCGTCGTGGGCGAGGAGGCTGGTGACCAGGCCGTGGCCGCCGCGTACTTCGTCGTTACGGACGCCGGCGGTCAGGTGGTCGGTCAGCTCCGCCGGTCCGGCGTCAGCGAGGGCACCGCTCAGGTAGTCGCGCAGGGTGTCGCCGAGGGTGAGCGAGCCCAGCACGTTCTCGAGCGCCAGCTTCCGCGCCTCGGGCACCTCGAGGGTCTCGGTGAGCAGGTCGGTCAGGTAGAGCACCTCGACGTCGCGATCCCGCAGCGCGGCCGCGAAGGCGTCGTGCTCGTCCTGTGCCCGCTTGACCCACGGGATGCCGTCGAAGAGCAGCTTGTCGTTGTTCCGCGGCGTCAGCCGGGTGAGCTCCCGGCCGGGCCGGTGGAGCATTACCGTACGCAGTCGTCCGACCTCGCTGTCGGCGCCAAGTCTCACCATGGCGCAGAGCCTAGATGAAGCCGCTCAGGCGAACACCTCGACCAACGTCAGGATGCCCAGGACGAGGCAGACGACGGCGCCGACGTAGTGCAGGACGTGCAGCTTGATGAACCGGAGCAGCGTACGTCCCAGCAGCACCGCGAGCCCCGACACCGCCAGCAACGCGGCCCAGGAGCCGATGAAGACCGAGACCGGGTCGTGGTAGCGAGCCACCAGCGAGACGCTCAGCAGCTGGGAGAGGTCTCCCCACTCGGCCGCGAAGAGGACCATGAAGCTGGCCAGGACCTGGCGGAAGCCGCGTACGTCCTTCGCCTTCTCGGCGAACTCGCTGCCGTCGTCCTCGGAGGCGGTGCCGTGGTGACGGCGCCCCTCGATGAACAGGAACACCGCGCCGCCGAGGAAGAGCAGGGCGGCGACGATGTGGATCAGGTCGGTCGGGAGAAGCGTCGCCACCCCGCCGATCGCCACCGCGATGAGCGTCTGGACCGCGAACGCCGCGCCGACACCGAGCCACACGAAGATCGGCCGGTACTTCGTCGACAGCACCAGCGTCGCCAGGAACGTCTTGTCCGGGAGCTCGACGACGAAGATCGCGGCGAAGGCCAGCGCGACGACGGTGATGTCCATCAGGGTTTCCGTTCCAGTTCTTTACGTCCGGCTCATATCGTCGCACCCGGCCATGTCGGTCTCGACACGGATTCGTTCGTACCTCACGAATCCGGCTCGACCAGCGGTGGAGCGAGGGCGGCGGCCTTGGCCTCGGCGAGTACGTCGATCGCCGGGCGATCGAGCGCGGCGGCGGCGCGCTCGACGTCGTCCCACTCCGGCTGCAGGTTGATGACCTCGCCGTCGAGACGAGCGGCCTTGACCGCGATCGGGTGTCCCCCGACGCTCACGGTCAGCGTCTCGCGAGGCAGGGCGTGCTTGACGACCTCGTGCTCGCGTACGCCGATCGTCGAGGTCTCCCGGAAGAACACCCGCCGGACCGCCTCGGCTGCATCGGGACGGGTGAGAGCGTGGAGCGTGTAGGCCGGTCGGCCCTTCTTCATCAGGATCGGCGTGACCCAGGCGTCGTTGGCGCCGGCCGCCAGAAGCGCGTCGAGGGCGCCCGGGATCAGTCGGGGCTCGAGATCGTCGATGTTCGCCTCGATGACGAGCTCGGTCGGCGCAGTTTCCCGCCATGGCGGGAAACTGCCTGCTCCGGCCGCGGGATCCGCCCGCATTTCCCCGCCATGGCGGGATTCTGCCCCCGGCCGCACCGCAGAATCACCGATCAGCAGGCGCAGGGTGTTCGACCAGCCCTCCGGGTTCCTGCTGCCGGCGCCGACGCCGATCGCTCGGGCCGTCATCGCTGGCTGGTCGCCCCAGGAGGTGGCGAGAGTGGCGAGGAGGGCGGCGCCCGTCGGCGTGCACAGCTCCATCTCGGGATGGCCCGGAGGCCCCGCGAAGGAAGGTACGCCGGTGAGCAGCCGCGCCACGGCAGGCGGCGGCACCGGGAGGCTGCCGTGGGCGGCCCGGATCGAGCCCGACCCGACCGCGACGGGCGAGACCACGACCTCGTCGGCGCCCAGATGCACGAAGCCGGCACAGACCCCGACCACGTCGGCGATCGCGTCCAGCGCCCCGACCTCGTGGAAGTGGACCGATTCGGGGGAGATCCCGTGGACGGCCCCCTCGGCCTCAGCCAGCCGCTCGAAGACCCGCAACGCCAGGTCACGCACGGCGTAGTCCAGCGCCGCGCCGGTCAGCAGCGCACGGACGTCGGTCCAGGTGCGGTGATGGACCGAGTCGGCGATCTCGACGCGACACCGGGTCGCGGCCAGCGCGCCACGGGTCACGGGCGACGCGGCGAGACCCACCGGCTCGGGGGCGACCGCATCCACGGCCGAGGCGATCACCGAGAGAGGCACGCCGGCGCCGACGAGCGCGCCGAGCAGCATGTCCCCCGAGGCTCCGGAGGACGCGTCGACCCAGACGACGCTCACCGAGCCCGCCGCGCGATCCGAGCCGCCGCGACCCCGGCGCCGTAGCCGTTGTCGATGTTGACCACGGTCACGCCGGGAGCACACGAGTTGAGCATCGCCAGCAGCGCGGCCAGCCCGCCGAAGGAGGCGCCGTAGCCGACGGAGGTCGGCAACCCGATCATCGGCACTCCCACCAGCCCGCCGACCACGGAGGGCAGGGCACCTTCCATCCCCGCGACGACGATCAGGCAGTCGGCGTCGTCGAGCCGGTCGCGTACGGCCATCAGGCGGTGGATCCCGGCGACACCGACGTCGGTGATCCGCTCGACCCCGGCGCCGTGGACCCGACAGGCGAGCGCGGCCTCGGCCGCGACCGGTCCGTCGGACGTCCCGGCGGCGACGACGCACACCCGGCCGTGCGGGGTCGGCAGCGGCCCGAGCGTGACCGCGCGGGCCTCGGCATCGTGGACCGCCGTCGGCAGCTCGGCCGCGACCCGGGCGGCCGCCTCGGCGGAGACCCGGGTGGCCAGGACGGCGCGCGAGGGATGCGCCTCGTGCAGTCGGCGAAGTATCGCGACGACCTGTTCGGGGGTCTTGCCGTCGGCGTACACGACCTCGGGGTCACCGGTGCGGCGCTCCCGGTCGAGGTCGACGCGGGCGAACCCGAGGTCGGCGGTCGGCTCGTCGTCCGGCATCGCTCAGAACCGCGCCGGGTCGGCGGGGTAGACCCCCAGCAGCTTCACGTCCGTGGTGAAGAAGGCCAGCTCCTCCAGGGCCCGCTTCAGCCCCGGCTGGTCCGGGTGACCGTCGACCTCGGCGAGGAACTGGGTGGCGGTGAACTTCCCATCCACCATGTAGGACTCCAGCTTGGTCATGTTGACGCCGTTGGTCGCGAAGCCGCCGAGCGCCTTGTAGAGGGCGGCCGGGAGGTTGCGTACGTTGAAGATGAACGAGGTCACCACCGGACCCGCGTCGGCGGGAGCCTGGATGAAGTCGGGCGAGAGCACCACGAAGCGGGTGGTGTTGTGGTCGGCGTCCTCGATGTCGGTGGCGAGCACGTCCAGCCCGTAGATCGAGGCGGCCAGCGGCGGAGAGATCGCGGCCATCGTCGGGTCACCGGCCTCGATCACCTCACGCGCGGCACCGGCGGTGTCACCGGAGACGACCGGCGTGAAGCCGTGCTGCCGGATGATGTTGCGGCACTGGCCCAGGGCGTGGACGTGGGAGTGGACCGTACGGATGTCGTCCAGGTGGGCGCCCGGAAGGCCGAGCAGGTGGAACCGGATCCGCAGGTAGTGCTCGGCGATGATGTGCAGGTTGGACTCGGGGAGGAAGTGGTGGATGTCGGCCACCCGCCCGGCCAGGGAGTTGTCGATCGGGATCATCGCCAGCGACGCCTCACCCGCCTCGACGGTCGCAAAGACGTCCTCGAACGAGGCGCACGGCACCGACTCCAGCTCGGGGTAGTGCCGCTGGCACACCATGTGTGAGTTGGACCCTGGTTCGCCCTGATAGGCGATGCGATGTGGCTCGGACACAGCGACAGTCTAGATTCGCCCGATGTGCTCGCTCTTGCAATTCTCAGTCTGCTGACAGCAATCGCCGCCCTGGCCCTCGCCGGAGCGTCCTGGCAGAAGACGAAGGACGTACGTCGCCCCGACCCTGCCGACGTCGAGTCGCTCCCGACCGACGTCGCCGGTCTGCGCGCCGAGGTCGCGGCCCTGCGCGCCGAGTCGGCGATGAACCTGCGCCACCTCGCGGTCGTGCGCTTCGACGCCTTCGGAGACGCCGGCGGCCACCTGAGCTGGTGCCTTGCGCTGCTCGACGACAACGGCGACGGGGTCCTGCTCACCTCGATCCACGGCCGCACCGAGGCGAGGTCGTACGCGAAGAGCATCAGCGCCTGGAAGTCGTCCCAGCTGATGTCGCCCGAGGAGACCGAGGCCGTCCAGCAGGCCAAACCCAAGAGCTGATCCGGGCTGATCCGGGCCCGAAAACGACACCGGCACGCTCGGGCGTGGCGGGGGAACCGTTCCGAGCGTGCCGGTTTTCAAACCCGGGCTGCGGGTGGGACGGCCCGGGAGTCGACCACTGGTCGCGGGGGATTTCCGACCAGTGTGTGGGTCTTGCCACGTCATCGGCCGGAGTCAGGCTTGAGCCCGGTCGAAGACGACGACTCGGCTCACGCCGAGTCGTGTCAGACACCTTATGAACATTTACTTGTCAACAAGACATCTGTGTCGGCGAGTCGGCTCGGTTTTGCCACGAGAATCGGGGCCAAACGTGCTGAAAACACGCAGAAAGAGGGACTTTGGGCCCGGATTGCCGGGACGTTCGGCCCTGCCGCGTGTCGTTTGGATTCGGGACCGAATCGGGACTGGCTGTCAGCGTGGCACGCGGACGAGCAGGCGCCCGGGGAGACACTGCATGCGGAGCTCGCGACCCTCGGAGATCGTGTCGCCGTCGAGCTGCCGCGGCTGGTCGTGGTTGGTCCGGATCACGACGCTGGCACCGGTCATCCGGTTGATCAGATTGTCGGTGCGCGGGCGCTTGCTCAGCACCCGGACCGCGAGCGGGAGCCAGGACCAGAATCGCTGCGGATAGAGCAGCACCACGTCGATGAGGCCGTCGTCGAGCGCTGCCGCCGGCAGCAGCGGCATGTTGGCCTGGAGGTAGCCGACGTTGCCGACCACGACCGTGCGCGCCCGGTGCCTGGTGAATTCGCCGTCGTCGACGGAGATCTCCAGCCGCATCGCCGGGAACATCAGGCTCTTGAAGGCGGAGAGGACGTACGCCATCCAGCCGATCCGCTTCTTGATGTCCTCGTTGACGCCGCTCATGATCGCGGCGTCGAAGCCCATCCCGGCCATGACCAGGAAGTTGGTGTCCTCGAGGTTGTCGCCCGAGACCTCGACCAGGTCGATCGCCTGGTCCTGTCCGGTGAGCGCGACGTCGATCGCGGCGCGGATGTAGAGCGGGATCGACAGGTTGCGCGCCAGCAGGTTGCCGGTGCCACCGGGGACGATCCCGACCGCGATGCCGGTGCCGGCCAGGGCGGAGCAGACCTCGCGTACGGTGCCGTCGCCGCCACAGACGAGGACCAGGTCGGCGCCCTCCGCCTGGGCCGCCAGTGCCATCCCCTTGCCCGGGTCCTCGACCGTGGTCAGGTGCCAGGTCGGCGCCTTCCAGCCGGACTCCTTGGCCATCGTGTTGACCATCGTCTTGAAATGCTCGACCGACTCGACCTTGATCGGGTTCAGGACGACCGCGATCTTCCGGTTGCCGCGCACCGAGTCGACCAGCGGCCGCCGCCCCAGCGCGTGCGAGGTGGGCAGCGGCGTGTAGAGCGCCATGCCGAGGAAGACGGCGCCGGCGGCGAAGAGGAGCCCACCGAGCACGTCGGAGGGGTAGTGGCGGCCGAGGAAGACCCGGTCGGCGGCGACGAGCACGACCAGCAGGATGAGGCCGGTGTAGGCCAGGCGGCGGATGCCGCGGCGGCGTACGAACATCGTCACGACCACCGCGATCACGCCCGCCAGCACCGCGATCCCGGTCGTATGGCCGGACGGGTACGAAGGTGACTCGTGGAACCACGACGCCAGCTGCCACGCGGGCCGGTCGCGGTCGACGAGCAGCACCACCGCGCGGCGTAGGACCAGCGTGACCACGACGACGCCGAACACGTAGACCGCGGCGCGCGGGTATTTGCGGAACAGCCCCGCGGCGACCAGGAGCGCGACCCCGACCGCCAAGTACCAGTCCGTTCCCACCTCGACGATGTGCCAGAAGTCGAGCATCCAGCCGTTCTCCGCGGTCACCGCCGTCGCGTCCCGGCCGAGCTCGTCGATCGCCGAGACGGGCGGCCACCCGTTGATCCCCGCGATCCCGATCAGGGCGCACAGAGCGAACAGCGAAGCCGCCCAGAGCAGCAGGGCACGGCGCGAAAGGTCAAGCACGGTGAGTCAGTATGCGCGATACGTCTTCCACACAGTGAATGAACGGGCTGGACAAAAGCCGAGGCAGGGGCCGGAGGAAAGCGCTATCGTGCGCTTTCCGCGCATGATTCGGGTCGGCGCCGGCACCTCTCGGTCCCTCGTCGTTGTGAGGTCTCTCATGCGCTCTCGCGCCTCCTCGTACGCCCTCATCGGGCTCCTCTCCGTCCCCGCCGTCGCCCTCGGCGTCGGCGGCCTCCTCGCCGGCTCCGCCGCCGCGGCAGAAGGTGAGTGCGGCGGCAAGCCCGTCACCGTCGACCTGTCGGTCGAGGGTCAGCTCCCCACCGAGGGCGACGATGTCATCGCCGTCCCGGCGGCGGTGGCTGTCGACGCGCTGGGCGGTCACGACACGATCTGTGTCCAGGGTGAGGGCACGGCGAAGATCGTCGCTGGGCCGGGCGACGACACCATCTACCCCCGTAGCGGCAACGAGGTTGACGCCGGCGACGGGAACGACACGATCAACGGTGACTTCAGGTGGCTCTACGCGGGTCCTGGAAATGACCTAATCCACGGTGGCCGCCAGCCGGGGTTGCAGACCTTCTACATGGCCACGGGCGGGGACGGCGACGACACCTTCCATGCGGGTGCCACCGGCGGCTCCTTCGACGGTCAGGGCGGCGCCGACACGATTTTCGGTGGTCCTGCTCGCGACTACGGCTATGGCGGCGCTGGAGATGATCGGATCTATGGCGCCGACGGCGTCGACATTCTCCGCGGGGATGCGGGTGTCGACCTTGTCGACGGTGGTGCCGGTGCGGACTGGCTCAGGGGTGGCTCGGACGCCGACACCGTTCTCGGTGGCGAGGGCGCAGACAGCGTCATGGTGACGGACGCCGAAGCGCCCGGAGATGTCATCGACGCGGGCTCCGCGGACACTGCGGTGGACGAGCTCGATCTTGGCTCTACGAACTCCAACCCATCGACGAGGGGTATCGAGCTCGACATGGCCTCAGGTGCGAGCAGTTGGAGTGCCACCATGACGGGGTTCGAGTCGGTGATCGGCACCATCAACGCCGATGTCGTTACCGGCACCGATCGTGACGACACCATCGATGCTGGATCCGGCGATGACCAGATCGACGCCGGACCCGGGAACGACACTCTCCAGGACGGTGCCGGCGAGGACGTCCTCCACGGAGGCGAGGGTGACGACACCTTCCTCGGCAATCGGAGTGGCGGGTCCACCGACTACGACGAGCTGTGGGGCGATGGTGGGAACGACACGATCACCGGTGGCCCCTACGGCGCCTTGGATCTGATCAGCGGTGACGACGGCAACGACACCTTGAGCAACGGCGTGGGCTCGGCGCGAGTGTTCGGCGGGCTCGGGGACGATGCGATCACTCTCGACGGCAGCATGAGCTCGGCTGCGTACGGCGGTGACGGCGGCGACACGATCCGCGTCGGGGCGATCGGTGGCGACGCCAACGGCGGCAACGGCAACGACACCATCTACGGAGGATCTACGTCGCTCTCCGCCAACGGTGACGCGGGGGACGACAAGATTTACGGGGCCGCGGAGTCCAACTACATCAGGGGTGGCGCTGGGAACGACCTCATCGAAGGCGGATCCGGCAAGGACGAGCTGATCGGCGGTTCCGGCCTCGACTCGATCTACGGCAGGGGAGAAGCGGACGCGATCTACGGCGACGAGGACTACTACAGCCCCACCGTCGGGTCCGCTGACCGCATCGACGCCGGAGACGGCAACGACACCATCAAGGCTGGCCCCGGCAGCGACACCGTGAGTGCGGGAGAAGGCGCGGACACCGTCGTCGGCGAGTCCGGCAACGACCGTGTCCTCGGCGGTGGCGGCAACGACCGCCTGAAGGGCGACATCGGCAACGACGTGATCGAGGGCGGCAGCGGCAACGACACGTTGGAAGGCGGAAACAACACCGACTCCCTGCGCGGCGACAGCGGCGACGATCTGCTCGCGGGCAACGCCGGCGACGACTCGCTGAACGGCGGCACCGGCATCGACACGGCGTCCTACGCCACTGCCGACAACCGCGTCACCGCGACCATGTCCCGGGCGACCGGGGGTGGCGGCACCGACACGCTCGCGGGGATGCAGAACCTGAAGGGCAGCCCCTACTCGGATCGCCTCATCGGCGACGGTGGCGCCAACGTACTTCTTGGCGGAGGCGGCAGCGACACGATCTTCCCCGGCCTCGGAAACGACCGCGCGGAAGGTGGCTCGGGCGCCGACACCGTCTCGTACTCGAACGTACGCAACGGGGTGAAGGTCGCGCTCAACACGACCTCGGTGCAGTCGACCGGGGCGGGAGCGGATCGTCTACTGACCTTCGAGCACGTGACCGGCACGAACTACGCCGACGTCCTGCGGGGCAACACCGGAGCCAATAAGCTGGTCGGCCTCGGCGGTTCGGACCGCATCGAGGGCGGCTCGGGCAACGACTCGCTCTACGGTCACTCGGGCAACGACCGTCTCTACGGCGGCTACGGCCGTGACTACGGTGACGGTGGCACGGGCAGCGACAGCAGCTCGTCGGTGGAGCGGCGCGTACGCATTCCGTAGCCCCAGAGGTACGGGAGAGGTACGGGTTCGGGCGGCGTCATCCGTTGGCGACACTGCCCCTTTCGAGTTCCGAGAACATGAATCGAGAGGGATCCATACAGTGAAGACATCGGTGCGGTTGCGCATGGGCGGACTGCTCGCGGCGGCGGCTGTGGCAACGGGCGGACTGGTCGCCGTGGACGCGGGCACGGCGCCGGCGGAGGCCGCGGTCAGCTGCACGATCAGCAGCCCGAAGACCGTACGTCCCGGCAACACCGGCAGCTGCGTGACGCTGCTCCAGAAGGTGCTCGGTGGGCTCAAGCCGGACGGTTCGTTCGGGTCCGCGACGACCGCCCGGGTGAAGAACTACCAGCGGGCGAAGGGGCTGGCGGACGACGGCATCGTCGGGTCGCGTACGTGGTCGAAGATCAGGGCGGGCATGTCCGGAGCGGGCACGCTCATCACCTCGGTAAGCACCGCGAACTGGTACGCCTGCCTCATCGTCCGTGGCGGCTCGTCGATCCGCTACACGGTCACCAACAAGCGCAGCACCTCGTGGAAGCAGGCCTACATCTACGCCAGCAGTGCGAGCGGGCTGATCCGAGGCACGATCGCCAGCAAGGGTTCCCGCTCGACCGCGTCGAACCCCTCGGGCTTCCCGAAGACGTACAACACGACGGCCGCGTACGTCACCTACACGAAGGCCAACTACTACACGAACGATTCCTACGGCTATAACTTCACCGACGTGACGGTCTACCGCTCGTTCCTGCGCCCGTGCGGCAAGACCAGCCCGGTCTACTGGTGACCGGCCGATTACTGAAGTGAGATCTGGTGGTCCGGTCGACTAGCCTTGCCGCATGATCGACCCGCGCATCCTCCGCGAAGACCCCGACCGCGTACGTGCCTCGCAGGAGCGCCGTGGCGCGTCCTCCGACGTGGTGGACCGGGGGTAGTGCGAGCCGACTTGGATCGGCCTGTCGCCGGTATTGGCGACGAGCAGGGTCACCTGCGCCGCCCCCTCGTTGAGGACGATGTCGCCGGC